>JAEUJD010000079.1 GCA_016793015.1 Phycisphaerales bacterium | reverse complement strand
AACGAGAACCGCTTTCAATTGATGGGCGATGTGCGATTCGCCGTGACGCAGCCGGTCCGCGTCACGCTCACGCAGAACCCCGCGTTTTTCGGGCAGTTGCTCGCCGACAAGCTCGAACGCTCCGGCGTCGCGATCACGGGCGCGTCGGCACCGGCACCAGGCGGCGGGGGCGCGGCCCAGACGGTGCGGGTGGCCGATCCGGGCGAGGCGCTCGCCGGCGATCGGACAATCGCGGTTGTCACCACTCCGCTGTCGGATGTTGCGAGGCGCTGCAACGTCGAGAGCTACAACCTTTACGCCGAAGCGATGATCAAGCGCATCGGCCACGACGTCACCGGTCAACCGGGAAGCTGGGAGAACGGAGCCTCGGTGATCCGCATGCTCCTCTCGGAGAAGATCGGCCCCGATTCGGCCAAGAGCACCATCATCCGCGACGGCTCGGGCATGTCCAAGGACAATCGCGTTTCGCCCGCAACGATGACGCGCTGGCTCGCGGCACTCGCCAACGACTCTTCGGTTGCCCCCACGTTCATCCACTCGCTCCCCAAGCCGGGTGAGGGGACGCTCGAACGGCGCTTCAAGAGCAATCGGCCCAAGAACGAGCTGCGCGCCAAGTCCGGGTACATCCGCAATGTTCGCTGCCTCTCCGGCTATGTGATCGATGACAAGGGCCGCGCAATCGCCTTCTCCATTCTCGCCAACGATGTTCCGGCGGGTGAAGAAGATTCCGCTGCCTTGCAGTTGCACGAGCAGGTTGTCTCGCTCATCGATGGCTACCTGAACAAAGACGGGGCTCCGAAGCCGGCGAGCGATTCCAAGCCAGCCCGCGGCACGGGTGGGAAGCCCCGGCGGTAACTACGAGAAGCAACGGCCGGCGGGCATTTACTCGAGTCAAAGCCACTCGGCTTCGCTTGGGATCGTGCGGCAAGGCGCTGATCGCTGGAGAGCGGCCGTCGCGACTGCTGCCTGCGGACACGTTGCTCCGGGCACCCAAGCCTGGTGTGCGCATGAAAAAGGGCCCGAGATCGGGCCCTTGTGCGGTCGGATTGCGTTTGCGGGTTACTTCGAGGCTTCGAGATCGCCCGCCTGAAGCTCGAAGAACGATGCACCGGACAGACGCCTCTTGATCGTGTCGTTCACCTGCTGAAGGCTCAGGCCTTCGATGCGATCGAGCCGGTCGCCATCCCACTTCATCGTGCGGTTCAGATAGAGGCCGCTGGTGAGCATGGCCGCGACGACGTTGTCTTCATTCAATTCAGACAGGAACTCGAGCCGGTAGCTCTTGCGGGCTTCCGCCAGTTCCTTCTCATCCACTCCAACGTCGATCCACCGAGTCATCTCCTCGCGCATCGCGCTCGCGGCCTTCGGGGCGTTCTGCTTGGCGCAGATCGCAAAGGCCGAAACGGTCGTGACCGGATCGATCGGGCTTGACTGGATATTCGCGCCGGCCCCGTAGGAAAGGCCTTCCTTCTGACGGAGCCGGTCGCTCATGCGGTTCTTGGCGCCGCCTCCGAGGATGTATCCGCCGATCTCGATCGCGTCGGCATCCGGATCGGTGTCCTGCATCTTGATCGCCGTTGCCATCCCGACCACCGCCATCGGCTTGTCGGGCGTGACAATCACTTTCGCTCCCGATTCGTTCGGAATGAACGGCCGGCTCAGACGCGTGAATGGCTTCTTGACCGCCCAGCCATCGAAGAGCTTGGCAAAGCCCGAATGAAGCGTCGCGTCATCAAACTGCCCGACCGCGGCGGCCTGCACACTCGCCGGACCGACCTGTTCGTTGTAGAGCTTTTTGATGTCGTCGAGCGTGACGGCCTTCAACTCCGCGAGCCGCTCTTCCACTGTCGGGACGTAATTGAACGAATCTTTCGGGAAGGGTGCGAGGGCACGCTGAATAGCGATCTGCGCCAGCGCCTGCGGGTTGCTCACCGCTGCCTCAAGCCCGGCGAGCCGCTCCTTCTGGATCGTGTCGAACTCCTGCTGCGGGAACGACGGATTGCGGAGCATGTCGGTCGCGATCTCGACCGCCTTGGCCAGGTTGGCCTTGTCCGACGTGATGTTCACGCGGATCGCGCCGGGCGACGACGAAATCCCGACCGTCGACTGAATCTTGTCGAGCTCGTCAGAGATCTGCTGGAACGTGCGGGTTGTCGTGCCGCGCCGGAGCAGCGATGCGAGCAGTTCGCTCGGCACGCGCTGTCCCATCAGCGACTTTTCATCGCCGAACCGCACCGTGATCGAGGCATTCACCGCTTCGCCGCGTGTCTGCTTGTTGAGCGTCGCGAGCTGAATATTCTCGCCGATCTTTGTCCGCTTGACGCGAGATTCGATGTTGGCGGGC
Source organism: Phycisphaerales bacterium (assembly GCA_016793015.1). GTDB lineage: Bacteria > Planctomycetota > Phycisphaerae > Phycisphaerales > UBA1924 > JAFEBO01. The sequence continues at coordinate 11,375 of JAEUJD010000079.1, read as the reverse complement.
GTGGGATCAAAGTTCTCGCCTTCGCTGACTGTTTCTGTTCCCTTGTAATTCTCAACAAGCGGAGCAACATCCGGCTTCGCGGGAATCTCGGCCCGAATCGGATTCTTGGTCGGAGTGAACTTCGCCGACGTGCGGTTGTTCTCAACCAGATATCGGAGCGCCGCCGCCTGAACCTCGGGCGTCTTGATCGCCTTCAGCCGGTCGCGGTTGATGAAGAACATCCGCCAGTCGCCGAGCGATGCGGATTCCGTGAGATCAACACCGATGCGGTTGCTGTCCGTCATCGCCAGCTTGATCTGCGAAAGCTCGGCGGTGCGTGCCCGCTCGACTTCCTCGTCCGTCACCGGCTTGGTTGCAAAGCCCTCGACCACTTCTTCCAGCTTCTGCAGCGCCGCCGCGGGGTCCTGGCCCTCCTTCAGCGTCGCCACGATCAGAAATTGCCCGCGCTCCGCCATGCCGAACGGAAGCACCGTCACCGCCGCCGCGAGGTTGCCCTCGACCAGCGCCTTGTACAGCCGACCCGACGGACGGGCCCCGAGCACCTGCCCCAGAATCGTCGCGGCCGTCGCATCGGGGTGCGAACCCGCCGGCGTGTGATAGAACGCGCCCACCGAGGCCTGCGTGCCCTCGCGCCGAACCTCCACAAACCGCGGGCCGTCCTGCGTCGGTTCGTCGGTCCATGTTTCGCGGATCGGCCACGAAGGATTGACGAGCGGGCCGAAGTACTTGTGAATCAACTGCAGCGTCGCGGCAGGATCAAACTTTCCCGCGACCACCAGCATCGCGTTCTCCGGCCGGTAGTAGTGCTTGTAAAAATTCTTCAGGTTCTCCGCCGGCACGCGCTCGATGTCCGAGCGATTGCCGATGGTCGAATCGCGATACGGGTGCCACGTATACGCCTTCGCGAAAAGTTCCTTCATCAGGATGCCGAACGGGTTGTTCTCGCCCATCTCGAATTCGTTGCGGACAACCGTCATCTCCTTGGCGAGCGCTTCCGCCGAGATGAACGAGTTCACCATCCGGTCCGCTTCCATCCGGAGCGCAAACTCCAGATTCTCATCGCTCGCGACCATCGTCTCGTAGTAATTGGTGCGATCGGTCCACGTCGTCCCGTTGAAGTTCGCGCCGTGATCCTGCAGGCTCTTCCACGGATCCGGATGATCCGGCGTGCCCTTGAACACCATGTGCTCGAGCAGGTGGGCCATTCCCTTTTCGCCCCGGCCTTCCTGGCGCGAACCGACGAAGTAGGTGATGTTCACCGTGACGTTCGAGGAACTCTGATCGGGGAAGAGCAGCACCCGCAGCCCATTGGGCAGGCGGTATTCGGTGATTCCCTCGACCGTCGTCAGCGGGTTGGTCCACCAGTCGCCCGCCTTCGCGCCGGCTGCGCCGGCCGGTGCGGGTGTGTCCGCACCGAGCGAAAGGGTCGGCACCGCCATGGACGCGCCGAGCAATGCGGCTGCGCCCAATGCACCAATCACAAACTTCTTCATTCTTTCCTCCGAACGAGACATCCCCGGGCAAGCACCTGAAGCCAGCCGCTGGCGAAGGGTAGGGATTCGTTCCGCTCAGCCGTGGAAAGGTTGCTATTTCGGGGTTAAGGCAGCCCGAATTCCCGCCAGCGGGCGGAGACCGAATCGCGCGTGCGTTGATCCATCCGGATCAGGGGGGGCCATTCACGCACCGGCTGGCCGTGCGCCTCGTCGCCCGGCAGCTTCGGAGTTGCATCGAACGCGGCCCTTCTGCCGCAGACGCTGAGGTATCGGTCGCGATCGGGCGACGCGTTGGCCATCCAGTGGAAGAGCGCCGCATCCGGAGTCGCAAGATCCGAGTCGGCGCCCACGATCAGCGTCCAACGCGGGAGAGCACATTCGCCGGTCAGGCCGCCCAGCGCTTTGATGATCTTCGCGCCGTCTCCCGCGTTCGGCTTGGAAATCTGAACCAGCAGCCACCAGCCTCCAAACTCGTCCGGCACTCGGGCATCCAGCACGCCGGGCAGCGAACGAACCCGGGTTTCGGTGTCGCGTGCCGCCGTTCCGACGACGGCATCGATCGGCCCGGCTTCGCAGAGTTGGCGCTCGAGGTCATTGAGTGCGCGGTGGGTTTCGGATGCGTCGCTCTTGCGTGTCGCGTCGAATCCGATCTTTCCGCCGCCCCCGAGAAACGGCGCTGCGTGATCGAGAATGTCGATCGGGCCACGCACCAGCTCGCTGTCCCGGGCGGGCACGCAGCGTTCACCAAGAGCGCGGAGCACCGCCGCCTCGTCATGCACATCAACATCATGATCGACGACGACGATGGTCTTGGTCCACGACATCTGCCCCGCGCCCCAGATCGCGTGCATCACGCGCCGGGCGTGGAGGGGGTACTCCTTCTTGATCTTGATGAAGGCGCAGTTGTGGAACGCGCCGAACATCGGGAGGTCGTAATCCACGATGTCGGGCACGATTGTGCGCAGCAGAGGCAGGAAGATGCGCTCCGTCGCCTTGCCCAGGTAGTAATCCTCCTGAGGCGGCAATCCGACGATGGTGGTGGGGTAGACAGGGTTCTGACGGTGCGTGATCGCCGTCACCTCCATCAGCGGATAGCGATCGGGGAGTGAGTAAAAACCGGTGTGATCGCCGAACGGGCCTTCAAAGATTGCGCCCGTCCCGAGCTGCTTCGCCCAAAATGCCGGATCGGACCCCGCATCGCTCGCGACGCGCTTCGCGATCTCCTTGGGATCAAAGCCGATCAGCCCCGCATCGTTGCTGACATACCCCTCGATCACGATCTCCGCATTCGCCGGCACACTGAGCGGCACGGTCTTGCAGGCAACGATCGGAATCCCGCCCCTATTCAGAAATCCCGCCAGCAGCATCTCGCTGATCCCCGGAGGCATCGGGGCGGTCGCGGCGTACGGCAGTACGCTCTCCCCGCCCAGCACGATCGCCACCGGCATCTTCTCGCCTCGGGCTTTCCACGAGCGCCAGTGCCGCGCCCCGTCGTGGTGCATGTGCCAGTGCATCGCAAGGTGTCGCTTGCCCAGCAACTGCGCGCGATACATCCCCACGTTGCGAGACGGCGGCACATCCTTGCCGATGTCGTCCGCGTGAATCGTGTGGATCGTGCCGAGCGTGATGTACCGCCCGCGGTAATCCCGCTCCCAGTCCGCGCCGCTCCCCAGCCCATTCGCCCGGATCACCCCGTCGTTCACGCCCGCCGGATATCCGAGCGACGCGAAATCGCCGTCGTGAGGCCAGCACCGGATGATCGGCATCCGCGTCAGATCAACCTGCTTGCCGGTATGAACGACATCCTGGCAGATACCGCTGCGAACTTTCTTCGGTGGGATCTTCGCGATCTCCATCAGTTCGGGGATCTTCTGCAATTTCGCAATCAGCGTCGGTGGAGGTTCGGGCTTCACCAACTTCTCGATCTTCTCGCCCAGACCTTCGAAGCCGCCCGGCGTGTGTCCCTGGCTCACGCCCGCGCCGGCGTCGTTGCACCCAAGGGCCATCTCGACTCGCCGGTACGAACCCCATGCGTTGATGAGCACGGGAATGTCGGACCCCTGCACGTTCTCGAAGAGAAGGGCGTGCCCCCCGCCGTTGTGAAATCGCGGATCCGAGGCCTTCGCGCTCGCGCTGGGTGCGTGGGGGGCGGGGGACTTGCTCACGCGATCGGCAATCTCGGTGATTTCCAAAATCGGAGAGACAGAACTCCGAACTCTCTTGAGCTCTCCGGCCTTTTCGAGCCCCGCGATGAAGTCCTGAGTCGTTTCATACATAAACTGCGTTCCGATGTCCGACCAATACCCAGCCATTCCCGTGCCGCGCCGATCGACGCTCAGCGCTGATTATCAGCGCGACTGGGAAGAGTACTACGACGCCGTTGCGGGAAAGCCGCCTCGGGAGACGCTCGTCCGGGCCCTCAATCTCTTCGAAGCCGAAGACCAGCGGGCGGAGAAAGAGGTCTGGAGGCTTGCGGTGGATATCGCAGCAGGCGAAGGACGCGATACGCGCGAAATGCTGCGGCGGGCGGGGCCAACGAGATGGAGAGTCATGGCGTCCGATTCGAGCTACGCCGGTTTTAAGCGCCTCTCCGATTCGATCGGGGAGCGAGACATCGATCGCCTCTTCAGCGCGTGTTGCGCAATGGAAGAGCTCCCGAGCCGCTATCCGAAGCCGATGTTCGGGCCATCCGAGCGGAAGGCTACGGCCATCGATCTGGTCAACGCGTCGTTCGCCCTGCCCTTCTGTCAGCCGGAATCGTTCCCAGCACTTTGGGGTTGGATGAGCGGCAATCTGAAGGTCGGCGGTCGATTCAGCGGCCAGTTCTTCGGCGACCGCGACGAGTGGGCGTGCGTAAGGCCCAAAAGTCATTTCAGTCGGGCGCAGGTCGAGCGACTCTTTCAGGGCTGGGCGATTGAACACCTCGAAGAAGTTGAGAAGGAAGGCGACGACGCCACCGGTAGACTGAAGTACCACCATGTTTTTCACATTGTCGCGCGAAAACTCGCGGAGCACGCATGACCGACCTTGCAATCGATCTCCGGGGAATTGACAAGGTTTACGGCAGTTTGTTCTCGCGGCGCGTGCACGCTCTCCGAGGTATAGACATGCGCGTTGGCCGCGGCGAGATCTTTGGTCTGCTCGGGCCCAACGGCGCCGGCAAGAGCACGCTCGTCAAGATCCTGATGACAGTGATCAAGCCGACGCGCGCAACCGGAACGGTGCTGGGGCGCGGGGTCGGGCACAAGCCCACGCTCGGACGCGTCGGCTATCTGCCCGAACACCATCGGTTTCCGGACTACCTCACCGGGCGGCAGGTTGTCGAGTTCTACGGCGCGATGGGCGGAGTGGACCGGCGCGACCGCAAGAAACGCGGCGCGGAGTTGCTCGACTTTGTCGGCATGTCCAAGTGGGCCGACACCCGGGTGCGGGGCTACTCCAAGGGCATGCGCCAGCGCGTCGGGATCGCGCAGACGCTCGTGAACAACCCCGATCTCGTCATCTGGGATGAACCCACCGACGGCGTCGATCCCGTCGGCCGACGCGACATCCGGGAGATGACGGTCGAACTCAAACGCCGCGGCACGACGGTCATGCTCAATTCACACCTGCTCAGCGAACTCGAGATGGTCTGCGACCGCGTCGCCATCCTGGTCCAGGGCCGCGTTTCGTCGCAGGGTTCGGTCGCCGAACTCACGATCGATCGTCAACGCTACGAGATCGAAGTCGTTTCTGAAGACAGCAATGTTGATACCGCGGTCCGAAACGCCCTCGCAAGGTGGCTGACGCCCGGCTCGCTCACCGGGACTCTCGCAACGGGTGAATCGCTCCATGTTCAACTCGATGGGGCCCACGCCCCGGCGCTCCTGAAGGTGAATTCCGCCGAGGCGGGAGTGGTGCAGCCACTGATCGATGCGCTGCGGTCCGCGCGTCTGACCGTTCGGGCCGTCAAACCGATCCGCCCATCGCTCGAAGACTTGTTCATGGAAGCGGTCACCGATCCGAACACCGGGCGTGCCCTCGCCCCCGGCGCAAAGGAGGGCATCTAAATGGTTCTCAAGCAGACCATGGCGATGCTCGTCGATGCCTATCGCGAGTTGAACGCCAAGAAGATGTTCTGGATCACGCTGGTGCTCTCCGCGCTCGTCGTGATCGCGATCGCGTGCGTCGGCATCAACGACAAGGGCATTTCCGTCCTCTGGTGGACGTTCCCCGTCGATGTCTTCAACGCAAAGATCGTTTCGCCTGCGTTCTTCTACAAACTGATCTTCATCAACTTCGGCTTCAAGATCTGGCTCACCTGGGCCGCCACCATTCTCGCACTGGTCTCGACCGCTTCGCTCATCCCCGACTTTGTCGCCGGAGGCAGCATCGATCTGGTCCTCTCGAAACCCATCGGTCGCCTGCGGCTCTTTCTCACCAAGTACGCGACCGGGCTTCTTTTCGTCGCCCTCCAGGTCTCGGTCTTCACGACCGCCAGTTTCCTCGTCATCGGAATCCGCGGCAGCGTCTGGGAACCACGGGTCTTCCTCGCCATCCCGCTCGTCGTCCTCTTCTTCAGTTTCCTCTACTGCGTCTGCGCGCTCATCGGCCTCCGCACGCGTTCCACCATCGCGGCGCTGCTCCTCACCATGCTGTTCTGGTTCCTGGTCTTCGTTGTTCACTCCGCCGAGCAATCGCTGCTCATGTTCAAGCTGAATGCCGAAGACCGCGTGGCCTCGATCGAAACAAAGGCGAAGCCGCTGGCCGAGTCCATCGCGAAGCAGCAGAGCGCGATCCAGCAACTTTCCATCGTCCCCGAGCGCGAAGCGGCCGAATCCAAACTGGAGCGTGAGAGCCAGCTCGCCACCGCTCAGGCCTCGCTCACCGGCCTCGAACTCCGCCAGCAGACCAGCACCACCAACCTGAAGGACTATCAGAATTCCGAACGGCTGCTCGGCCGCTGGTACACCGGAGTCTTCGCCCTGAAGACAATTCTGCCCAAGACCGCAGAAACGATGGGCATATTGGAAAATTCCCTCACTTCGCTCGATGAAGTTGCCAAGCTCCGGAACGCGGAAGAGCAGAGACGCGAAGAGCGCCGGGCTCAGCGAAGAGGAAACGAGTCCCGCCCGCCCAGCCGCGCGAGCGATCCGGAGCGCGACTCGCCCGAATTCAGCAGCGCCGTCGCCGAACGCCAACAGGAGATCATCCGTTCTCGTTCAATCTGGTGGATCCTCGGAACATCAATCGCGTTCGAGATCGTGATCCTCGCGATCGCCTGCACGATCTTTGCGCGCCGGGATTTCTAGATGCGTCGGCCGCGTCCCTTTGGTGGCACCGCTCTCCCAAGCAGCGCCGGAAGGTACTTACTTCGAGAGCTCGCGCCCGCGTTCCGTCGCGCAGCTGATGGCCTGTGAAACGATGCCCATCAGCCCCGCCGCATCAAAGACCGCCGTGGCCGCCGCCGTCGTGCCGCCTCTGCTCGTCACCGCCGCCCGCAAGGCCGAGGCACTCTGAGTGCTTTCACGGCTCAAGAGATCAGCCGACCCCGACAGCATCGACCGCACGACCAATTCCGCTTGCGCAGCGGTGAAGCCCTGCGAGATCGCCGCGTTGTGGAGCGCTTCCGCCAGATAGAACACATACGCCGGACCGCTCCCGGCGATCGCCGTAAACGCATCGAACAGCGATTCATCAAGATCGACAACCGTACCGAGCGATGCAAACAAAGCCCGCGTCGGCCCTTCATCGCCCGCGCGGCACGATTTCCCGCACGTGATCGCAGTTGTCCCTCGCCTGATCCGCGCGGGCGTGTTCGGCATGGCGCGGATCACCCGCGTGCCCGTCCCCAGCAGAGATTCCAACTTTGAGCAAGGAGTTCCCGCGAGAATGGAAACCACACGCGGGGCCGATACGGCTCTCTCGAGCGCGGCACGCACCGCACTCGCCACTACCCCAGTCACCGTCGGCAGCGCCTGTGGCTTCACCGCCAGCAGGATGTGCAATCCCTCCGCACTTCGGCTTCCGATCCATCCAATTCCCTCACCGATGGCCTCGACCGCAGCTATGCCGCGCGAGGCGAAGGCCGCTCGCTTCTCCGCGTCCAGTTCGACAACGACGAATTGATCCGGCACCAGCACCCCCGCGTCGAGCGCTCCGAGCACAATGGCCGAAGCCATGTTTCCGCCCCCGATGACACACCACGTCGAATGAGAGAGCTCCGCTGCGGCATTCCGTGGGCTGGTCATAGTGCTCCAGCCTAGCGGCAAGAACCCTCATAAACTTCCCCCGATGGCAACGTACTACCAGCTCGATTTTGAAAAGCCGCTCGTCGAGATCGATCAGCGGATCGAGGACATCGAATCCCGCATCCGCGTCGAAGAGCCAGACCCGGCGCAGGCGACCGGCATCGAGTCTCTCCGCTCGCAGGCCCAGGCGCTCCGCACCGAACGCGCCGGCATGCTCACCGACATCTACTCCAAGCTCACGGCCTGGCAGACCGTCCGCGTCGCCCGCCACCCGCTCCGTCCGCAGACCCGCGACTACATCGACCTCATGACCCGTGATTTCGGCGAGATGCACGGCGATCGCCGCTTCGGCGACGATCCGGCCCTCGTCACGGGCATGTGCCGCATCGGGCCGATGAAGGTCATGCTTGTCGGCCACCAGAAAGGCCGCGAGACCAGCGAAAAGATCGCGTGCCACTTCGGCTGCGCCCACCCCGAGGGCTATCGCAAGGCCCTCCTCAAAATGCAACTCGCCGAGAAATTCGACCTGCCGATCGTGACCCTCGTCGACACCCCCGGCGCATATCCCGGTCTCGGAGCCGAGCAACGCGGTCAGGCCGAAGCGATCGCCGTCAACCTTCGTGAGATGAGCCGCTTGCGCGTCCCCATAGTCAGCATCGTCATCGGTGAGGGAGGCTCGGGGGGTGCGCTCGGAATCGCCGTGGCCGACCGCGTTGCGATGCTCCAGCACGCCTGGTACTCGGTCATCAGCCCCGAAGGCTGCGCCGCCATCCTCTGGAAGGAAGCCAACGAGCAGACCAACACGGCCGCCGCGAAAAGCCTCAAGCTGACGGCATCCGACAACCTGGAACTCGGAATCGTTGACGATGTGATCGCGGAGCCATTAGGCGGGGCTCACCGCGACCCCAAGGGCACGGCCAACAACCTCTCCGATTGGATCGTCCGGACGCTCCAGGAGCTGAAAAAGCAGACCCCCGACGAACTGGTCAACGCCCGCTACGAGCGATTCCGAAAGATGGGCCAGTTCCTCGAGCAGGCCTCGGCCTGATGTTCTGTTCGTCGTTCTGATCATCGTTCTGATCATCGGGGGCTTTCGGCCTTTGACCGGGCCAGAGCGGCGATCTACCCTTGCCCCGCCGTATGTGAGCCCCCCGGGTTTTCGCTCTCTTCGGCTGCACCGACGCCTTTCATAGGCGCCAGAGAGGGCGGAGGAATTCGTGGCCCAAAAACCAGCAAAGAGCAGTAAACTGAAGCCCGCAGCGAAACCCGCGAAGGCGACCAAGCCCGCGCCCGTTTCCAAATCCGCGCATCCCGCGAAGAAACCGGTCGCGAAGCCCGCGCCCGCAAAGGCTGCGGCAAAGCCCGTCAAGGCTGCAACGCCCGCTCCGGCCTCTGCCGCGGCAAACTCCAAAAAGCCGCCTCGCAAGGGCATCACGATCGTGACGCCCAAGCCTATGAAGAAGGTCAAGCCCAAGCCGAATATCCCGTCTTCGATCGCCAACCTCGCGGGCAGCCTTTTCGGCGCCGGCAAGTCGCGCAAGCCCCTCATCCCGTCCGGCCCCACGCTCAAGAGCTCCGGTGTGCCCCTCGGGTACCAGGGCGGCGTGCAGGTCACCGAGATGCCCGAGATCAAGGCAAAGACCCCCTTCGATAAGAAGCAGCTTGAGCATTACAAGTGGGTGCTGATCCGCAAGCGCCTCGAACTCGTTGGCGATGTCTCAAACATGGAGCAGGAAGCGCTCCGCGGGAACTCCGGTTCGCTTTCCAATCTCCCGCAGCACATCGCCGAGCAGGGGAGCGACACGTTCGATCAGTCGCTCGCGCTCGACCTTGCCGCGGCGGACCGCAAGCTCATCAAGGAAATCGAAGACGCGCTCAAACGCATCGAAGACGGCACGTTCGGCATCTGCGAAATGACCGGAAAACCGATCAAGGCCGAACGCCTCGAAGAGTTGCCCTGGGCGCGGTATTCGATCGACGCCGCCCGCATGCTCGAGCGTCAGCAGATGACCCGCCCGTAACCAACGCCCGTGGCCCTACCAGCGATGGAAAACTCCGTCACAGTCGCTCCGGACCCGAGCACCCCGAACACGGGCGCGACCGGACGAACGACGTTCGCGGCATGGCGGTCGCCAGGTGCGTGGGCCTTGCTCATCGCCGTCATCGCGATCGGTCTTGCGATTGATCTCGCCTCAAAGTCGTGGGCCTTTGCCAATATCGCCGGTGCCCCCGTTGAATTCACCCGTGAGCAGGCGCTGACGACAACCCCGCTGTCCGCGCTCATTCCGATGCACCGGCCCCGGGTGGTCGTGCCCTCCATCCTGAATTTCACGCTGGTGCTGAATCCCGGTGCGGTCTTCGGCATCGGTGCTGGGCGCACCGTCTTCTTCATCGTGGTGACAATCGTCGCCGTTGCGTTCGGGCTGGGCGTGTTCATCTTTGCCACGCGAAGCCGCGATCGCGTCTCGCACATCGGGCTGGGGCTGATCCTCGCTGGCGGATTGGGCAACCTGTACGACCGCCTTGTCTACGGCTGCGTCCGCGATTTCATCCATCCCCTCCCCAAGGTGACCTGGTGGGGCTCCACACGCGAAGTCTGGCCGTACGTCTCAAACGTCGCGGATCTGTTCCTGCTGGTGGGGATCGCGATGCTGCTCTGGCACGCGTGGGCCGGCGAACGCGCCGCCCGACGCCAGCCTGAAACTGCTGCTGCTTGAAGCGGAGACTCAGCTGCCGGGGGTCGGGTCGCCGCAGTCGCGGGTCACTGGCACGAGGCAAAGAAATCGCAGCCCCGCCGCAGGATCGGCCTTGAACTGATGCTCCTGATTGGCGGGAACATAGATCACATCGCCCGAGCGGACCGGCTGCTCGGCACCATTGAGCAGCACGGTACCGCCGCCCTCGACGATGAACACCTGATGCTCGTAGTCGTGGCTGTGCCGGGGAGTGTTGCCGCCGGGGATGACACGGAAGTGGCGGAGGGCAAAGGTGGGTGCGCCGTGCTCCCGACCGACCATGATCGCCATTTCGGCCCCGTTCACGCCCGCCATCTGCACGGGGCTGGTCGGAACGGTGTTGATGTTTCGGATGATGCCGGTCGACATGCAGCCTCTCCTATAGACAAATCTGCTCCATCCTATTCTCAATCATCATGCCCCGCTCCAGACTGCAAATCCGAGGCGTGCCCCTCGGCCCGTTCGAGACCAACTGCTACGTCGTCACTGAGGACGGCTCGGACGAATGCTTCGTCGTCGATGCCGGCTTCGGGAGCTCGCGGCTGGCAGACATTATCCGCGCCAACAAACTCACTCCGACCGCGCTGGTTCTGACGCACGCACACCTGGATCACATCGGGGGGGTGCGATCGCTCCGAGAGAGCTTCCCGGGACTTCCGATCTGGATTCACACGCTGGAAGCCGAGTGGCTCCTCGATCCGGCGCTCAATCTGAGCGCCGCTTCGGGCATGCCCGTAACGGCGCCCAAGTGCGACCGCGCGCTCAACGAAGGCGACTCGCTCGATCTTCCCGGCGGACCCTGGAAGGTCTTCCACACCCCCGGCCACTCGCCCGGAAGCATCACGCTCTGGAGCGAGAAGCACGGGGTCGCGTTCGTCGGTGATGCACTCTTCGCCGGCTCGATCGGACGGACCGAC
>JAEUJD010000061.1 GCA_016793015.1 Phycisphaerales bacterium | reverse complement strand
CGAATCGCCGCGACTATCGCCCGCCAAAGTTCGCGCTCCATGCTTGTACTCCGTGGAAAGAGACACAAGCATGGACGCGATCTGCGCCTGGCGCAAGCCCGCACAAGCGCCGAACGGCGCATAATCCTCCTTTGGGAAAGGAGGAGGACAAATGCAGAGGAACGGAAGATGCAGACGGGATTCGATGAACTCTGACTTGCCAAGTTCCCGAGCGCCACAGACCCACCCCCAACCCTCGCTCCCATCGGGGTAGGGGCTCCTGAGAAAGTCATGCCGCGTCGCGGGTGGCGCGGAGGTCGGATGCGGGCACTGATGTCGTGCTGATTCCGTCGCACTGAACGCGCTGCGCGATTGGCTCGGGCTTTGGGCCGCGGGGGTTGACGGGCCAGCCGGACCATTCTTCGTAGCGGCGCTGGAGATCCTGCACGATTTCGGTCGCGCTGTAGCCCGCGTAGTCGATCATGGGGAAAGCACGCACGCGGGCGCGGCCGAAGCGCCAGAGGCTGGCCCAAGCGGGCTCAACCTGCGGCGTGCCGTCGATGAGAATTGGGAGCACCCTCGCGCCGGTCTTTTTCACGAGCAATCCGACACCGGGCTGGAAGGGCATGATCTGACGGGGCGGACGTTCGAGGCCGCCTTCGGGGAAGATCCCGAGCACGCCTCCGGCGCTGACGTGGCGCATCGCTTCTCGCATCGCCGCGGTATCGCGCGAGCCGAGATCGACGCCGATGACGTTCGCCCATTCCCAGAACCATTGCAGACTTTCGATCTGCATCGAGCGCGACATGATCCAGCGGATCTCAAAGCGGCAGAGGCTCTGCAGGATCGGGACGTCCGCGCCGGCGGTGTGGTTGGAAACGACGATGAGCGGGCCCGCGTGCGGATAATCCGGGATGTGCTCGCGGCCTTCGACCCGCACCCGCTGCATGAGCCGGGCGTACAGCTTCATGATCCCAACGAGCAGACCCGCCATCGGGTCGGCACGGTCGTTCGCGAGCAGCGCGGCACTTCCCCAGGCGAGCAGCCCGAGCACCAATGCCAGGAGGATGATGATCGTCAGAACTGTTAAGACCACGCGGGGCGATGCTAGCCGTTGCAAACATGATTTGTCGAGCAGGTGAAAGAACCTGTTTTTGATGGTCAGGAGATGTTTGGGTGTACACTCGCGCGGCTGCGCCGGTGCGGCCACGAAAGCACGTGGAAAGGACAGGTTCGCGATGGATCGCGGGGATTTATGGGCCGGCCAGAGGGAGCAGAGCCGCAGAGCGGTCGAGCCGCTGGCGGTTCGGATGCGCCCCCGCACGCTCAACGAATTTGCCGGGCAGAAGCACATCCTGGGCACCGGAAAATTGCTGCGGCGGATGCTCGAAGCCGATGTGATCACGTCGCTGATTCTGCACGGTCCACCCGGAACCGGGAAGACGACCCTGGCGGAACTGATCGCCCAGTTCACCAAGCGGCACTTTGAGCGGGAGAACGCCTCGAGCGTCGGGGTGAAGCGCATCCGCGAGATTCTGGACGAGGCGGCACTGCGCCTGGAACGCAGCGGGCGGCGCACCGTGCTCTTCCTCGATGAAATCCATCGCTTCACCAAGCCTCAGCAGGATGTGCTGCTCGCGGATGTCGAGCGGGGCATTCTGACGCTTGTCGGCGCAACGACGGAGAACCCGCTCTTTGCGGTGAACAGTGCGCTGGTCAGCCGCAGCACGCTGTTCCGGCTGGAGGCTTTGAGCGAAGAAGACATCGTCGATGTGCTTCGGCGCGCGATTGCCGACAAGGAGCGGGGTTACGGCGCGCTCCATCTCAGCGTGGACGATGATGCGCTCATGGTGTGGGCGGCGAAGAGCGATGGGGACGCGAGAAGAGCATTGACGGCCCTGGAAGTTGCGACGCTGTCGCTGCTGAAAGATCAACAACAGAGCAAATCCGAAGCCACCGGCAAGTTCGATCACACCGCGCTCCGGATCGATCGCGCTGCCGCGGAGGACAGCATCCAGCAGAAAGCCGCGGTCTACGACGGCACGGGCGATGAGCACTACAACAGCATCAGCGCGTTCATCAAGAGTGTCCGCGGGAGCGACCCGGATGCCGCGATTTACTGGCTTGCTCGGATGCTCGATGCGGGCGAAGACCCGCGTTTCATCGCCCGTCGCCTGGCGATCCTCGCGAGTGAAGATATCGGCAACGCCGATCCGCGGGGGATCATGGTCGCGCAGAGCGCGTGGGAACTGCTCGAACGCATCGGCATGCCGGAGGGCCGCATCATTCTCGCGCAGGCCACCACGTATCTCGCGCTCGCGCCGAAGAGCAACGCGAGTTACGTCGCGATTGATGAAGCGCTCGCGGACGTGAAGGAAGGCCGCACGATCGCCGTTCCGGTGCACCTTCGCGACGGCAACTCGGCTCCGCCCGCGCCCGGAGCGGGCGCTGCGAACGGAACCGGCTATCGCTACAGCCACGGCGACGCCGGCGCGATCAACGATCAGGATTACCTCGGCGTCGAAAAGGCCTACTACCGCCCCACCGACCGGGGTCTCGAGAGAGCGCTCGGGGAGCGCCTCGAAGAACTCCGCAAGCTGCGCAGCGCAGGGCGCTCGCGCCGCCCTCCACTTTCCGAGGGCAACTCATGATCCACGGCCTCGACGCGGAGAAAAAGGCCGCCCGGGCAACGCTCCGCGCGCTCTGGCGTGCGCTCACGCCGGAATCGCTCGCCTCGCTCTCGGACCAGATCTGCGAGCGCCTCTCGCAGACACCGGATTGGGCAAACGCCCGCTCGGTCATGCTCTATGCGGCTATGCCTGGCGAAATCGACACCTCGGCTTTGGCTCAGCGTGCGCTCGAGTCGGGGAAAATCGTCGGTGTGCCCCGCACCGATTGGTCCGGCGGAGCGCTCCACCCGGTGCGGATTACGGACTGGAAACTTGCCGATGCCGGCGTTCGAAGCCCGGAGCGTGCATCGCTTCCTGTGCCTCACGAGGCCGCGGCACCGATCTCGCCGTCTTCGCTCGATCTCGTGATTGTGCCCGGTTTGGGCTTTGATGCCAGCGGAAACCGCCTCGGGCGGGGCGCGGGTTTCTATGATCGTTTTCTGTTGGAGAATTCGCTCGGTGCCAAGTCGGTCGGACTTGTCCCGAGCCGGATGATCCTGCAGCGGATTCCTGCCGGCGCAATGGATTCGCCGGTTTCGACGATCGTCTCCGAATCGGGCCTGATTCGGGCGGCGGCCTCGCGTGGGAATGGGGGCAGGGATTCGGCGGGGGCGTCGTGATTGTGCCGGAGCAGCCCCGCGGGTCGATAAACGCCCCGAACCCGGAAGCTGTTTGACGGGCCTGTTTTGCATGGAGGTTGTGAATGGCTCTTCCCTCTCAGACCGAGCGTCAGACCGAAATCGGTCGTTCTTATGTGTACAGCCAGCGCTCCGCGACTGCCAACGGCGCGCGGACCGTGCTGCTGGTTGCCGCGGGCCTCGCCGTCGCGGCAGGCTCGATCTGGGGTGTGGCAGCGATGGTCAACCGGCGCTCCGCGACCAGCACACTCCCATCAACGGATGGGAAGGCAGAAGTCGCCCGTGCCGCCGCGCCCGCCAACACCGCACCGGCCCCGGTCCACACCCCCACCGCCATTTCGCTCGCGAGCACAACCCCGGCCGATTCGGCCCAGCCAAAGTTGTCACCCGCCGGCGGCTCGAATCCGACGCCTGTGCGAACCGACGCCCCGATCATGCCGCCGACGGGATCGGCAACGACTACCACACCTTCCGTCCCCCCGACCGTCCAGAGCGGGACGCAAGCGCCCTCGCCGACCAGCACCCCGACCTCCGATCCTTCGGGTCGGCCGGGAGCGGTGGATGTCACGCGGAAGGACCTGACGCCGGGGAACAACGCACCGGCCACATCGCCTTCCACGGCATCACCCAACAGCCCCACCGGCCCGGCGACTGGCGGCCAGCCCACTTCGCTGACTCCGACAGGAAGCACGAGTGAGGTGACGCAGCAGATTCAGGCTGCCGAGCAGCGTGCCGCGGCGGGCGAACTGCTCCAGGCCCGAGCCCTGTTCAACAAAGCACTGCACAATCCCAACGCCGTGCGCGATGATCAGGAGAAGATCCGGCAGCGCATGGCGGCGCTCAATGCCGATTTGCTGTTCTCGCCCAAGGTCTTCCCCGGCGATTCGATGGCCGAGACGTATGTTGTGAAGAGCGGCGACAACCTGATCAAGATCACGCGGAATCGCGAGCTGGCAGTTGATTGGAGATTGGTCGAGCGCATCAACGGCGTCAAGGGCAGCTCGCTCAAGGTGGGCCAGAAGCTCAAGCTGGTGCGCGGCCCCTTCCACGCGATCGTGCACAAGGGCGAGTACCGGCTCGATCTGTTCCAGGGTTCGCCGGATGATCCGGAATCGTGGATGTTCATCCGCTCGTTCAAGGTGGGCCTGGGCACGGGCAACAGCACTCCCCTTGGGAGCTTTGTTGTGAAGCCCAAGAGCAAGCTGGTGAACCCGCACTGGGTGAACCCGCAGACGGGGCAGAAGTTCCACGCCGATGATCCGAAGAACCCGATCGGTGAATACTGGATGGGGATCGAAGGCATCGGCGACAGCAAGACGATTACCGGCTACGGCCTGCACGGCACGATCGAGCCGGATTCGATCGGGCAGCAGAAGTCGATGGGGTGCGTGCGGCTGGGCGACGAGGACATCAAATTGCTGTATGAGATGCTGGTGGAGCAGATCAGCGATGTGAAGATCGTGCCCTGAATTCGGGCCAGAAACGCCCGTACGCCGTGGGGTACCGAAATCCTCGGAATTGAGGCGGCCCATTCCCGAAACACAATCCCGGGAGGATCACGATGGCCATTTTCCGACGAAGCAGCGCCCTGCTGAAGCAGAGCTTTCACGTTCTCTGGCAGGACAAGCAATTGGCCATCTTTCCGCTGCTGAGCGCGTTGGCGTGCGGCGCGGTGCTTGTCTCGTTCGCGACGCCCATTATCGCGACCGGCTTGATCGAGGACATCTCGAGCCGGAATGGCAAGGAAGAAATCACGCTCGGGATGAAGGCGCTCGGCGCCGGGCTTTCGTTTCTCTTCTACTTCGTGTGCTACGTGGTCATGGTGTACTTCAACACCGCCCTCGTTTCGTGCGCGATGGAACGCTTCGACGGCAAGACGCCGACCGTCGGGGGCGGCCTGCGCACCGCGAATTCGCTGCTGCCCCAGATCATCGGGTGGTCGCTGCTCGCGGCAACCGTCGGCACCATCCTCCGCATGATCGAAGAACGCGTCGGTTTCATCGGGCAGATCGTGGTCGGGCTGATCGGCGCTGCGTGGAGCATCGCGACGTACTTCGTCGTGCCGGTGCTGGTGGTGGAGCGCGTTGGGCCGACCGAAGCGCTGAAGCGCTCGGTGAATGTCATGACGAAATCGTGGGGAACGGCGCTTGTCAGCAATATCGGGCTGGGGCTGTTGATGGTGCTCGCGTATATCGCGGCGACCATTCCCGCGTTTGCGGGGCTTGCGTTCACGATCAAACTCCACCACTGGGTGCCGATCGTCGCGGGCGGCACGATCACGCTGGTGCTGATCTTCCTGATTGCGCTCGTGACGAGCGCGATGCAGATGATCCTGGTCGCGGCGCTCTACCGGTTTGCGGCGGCGGGGACGGTTCCGGCGGGCTTCGTCGAGTCCGACATGCGGGCCGCATTCGCACCGAAGAAAGAAAAGGCAAAGAGCACGATCTGACGGGTCAAAAAAACAGGCTTTCGGACGCGCCCGAAAACACGCTAAAAACCCCTGTTTTTCAGGGGTTTTTTCTCGTCAAGAAATCACCGAGATTCCGCCGATTTTGACGGCGGTTTGCCTATCATTCCTGTTCGCGTTTTCTTTCTTGAGTTTGTGTTTTGATAGGATCGTTTTCCGGATTGGTTTTTGAATTTTTCGCGGCCTCTCTTTGGCCGCGGCCCGGTCTCGAATCGCATCGCAACATGACTCGCACCCGATCCAATTCCTCTGCCCAACCGGTCGCCGAAACGGCTCCGGCGGATGTGCAGATCGAGGTAAAACCAGTGACGCAAGCCTCCTCGAATAGTCCCGCCCCGGCTTCCACGCCCCCCGCCCCCGCGAACCCGTCGGTCCCCGGCGCGACCAGCGGCAACTACGGCGCCGAGCAGATCCAGGTCCTCGAAGGTCTTGAAGCCGTGCGCAAGCGCCCCGGCATGTACATCGGCGGCACCGGCATCAACGCGCTGCACCACCTCGTGTACGAAGTCGTCGACAACTCGATCGACGAGGCGATGGCGGGCCACGCGACGTTTGTGAGCGTGACGATTCAGCCCGACGGTTCGTGCCAGGTGATGGACGACGGGCGTGGCATCCCCACCGACGTGATGAAGAACCAGGAAGACCCGACGCTCAACGGCAAGCCCGCGATCGAGATCGTGTTGACGAAATTGCACGCCGGCGGCAAGTTCCAGCAGGAGGGCAGCGCGTACAAGGTCTCGGGCGGCCTGCACGGCGTGGGCGTTTCGTGCGTGAACGCGCTGAGCGAATATCTTGACGCCGAGGTCTATCGCGATGGCAAGATCTGCGGCATCGGCTTCGAGCAGGGCCGCGTGACCACTCCGCTGCACGAGATCGGCAAGATCCCGGCGAATTCGACACGTGTGCGCGGAACGACCGTAACGTTCCGCCCCGATCCGACCATTTTCCCCGATACCACCTTCAACTTCGAGACTCTGGCGACGCGCTCGCGCGAGCTGGCGTACCTCAACCCCGGCGTCACCATCAAACTGACCGACGAACGCGTCGGGCCGGACGGAAAGGTCCGCACCGAGACGTACCGCGCCGAGAACGGCCTGCTCGAATACGTGCAGTATCTCATGACCGGCAAGAACGCCGTTGCGTCGCCGGTGTACCTGCGGCGCGATGATCCGGCGCAGACGCTGGTCTGCGAAGTCGCGATGCAGTATCACGACGGGTACAACGAAACACTGCTCAGTTTCGCCAACAACATCAACAACGTCGACGGCGGCACGCACGCCCAGGGCTTCAAGGTTGCGCTCACCCGCACCATGAACGCGTACGCGAAGAAATCGGGCATCATCAAGGACAAGGACCCGGTCCCGAGCGGCGAAGACCTGCGCGAAGGCCTCGTCGCGATCGTCAGCGTCAAGCTCCCAAGCCCGACCTTCAACAACCAGCCCAAAGAGAAGCTCCTCAACCCCGAGATCGAAACCTTCGTCTCGCAGGCCGTGGGCGAAGCCCTCGAGAGCTGGATGGAAGAGCGTCCGCAGGAAGCCAAGCGTCTTTGCCTCAAGGGCATCGTCGCGGCACAGGCACGCGAAGCGGCCCGCAAGGCCCGCGAACTCACCCGGCGCAAAACCGCCCTCGACAGCGGCAGCATGCCCCACAAACTCCGCGACTGCAAAACCCGCAACGTGGACGAGGCCGAGATCTTCATCGTCGAAGGTGACTCGGCAGGTGGCAGCGCAACGCAGGGACGCAACGTCGAGACACAGGCCATCCTGCCCCTCAAGGGCAAGATCCTGAACGTCGAGAAGGCCCGCATCGACAAGATCCTGGGCTTCGAGGAAATCCGCACGCTCATCGCGGCACTCCGCGTCGGCATCGGCAACGAACTCGATCTCAGCAAGCTCCGCTACGGCAAGATCATCATCATGACCGACGCCGACGTCGACGGAAGCCACATCCGCACGCTGCTGCTCACGTTCTTCTTCCGGCAGATGCCCGAACTCGTTCGCAAGGGTCACATCTTCATCGCGCAGCCGCCTCTGTACCAGGTCGCCAAGGGGCACGGGAGGGCGAAGCGTGCGTGGTATGTGCTCAACGAAAAGACTCTGGACGATTCCCTGACAGATCTGGGGCTTGAGAACGCCGTGCTGGTCATTCGCGACATCCTGAATGTCATCCCGGGGCGCGATGCCGCGGAGGTCGGACGCATCGAGGGCGACAAGCTCAAGCGGGTGATCTTCCTGCTCAGCCGGCTTGAGGAACTCGTCACGATCGCGGAACGCCGGGGCGTGAAGTTCGTGGATCTGCTCTCGATCCGTGCGAAGGACCCATCGGGCAAGGGACGCTTGCCCACCCGGCGCGTGAACTGGCGCGCGGGCGAGGAATATGCGTGGACCGAAGAGCAGTCGTTTGAAATTCTCGCGAAGCACAAGTTGCGGCTCGCGGATTCCAGCGGCACGGATGCGAATGGCTCGGGCGGCTCCGGCGCCGGTGGCAGCGCGGGCTTCGGCGAGTTTGTTGCCGTCGTGCGCGAGTTGCACGAGAACCGCGAACTCGAACGCATCTTCCACGATCTCGCGGGCCTTGGCTTGTCGATCGATGACTTCGCGCTCGTTCGCGAAGAATCCGCCGCCGGCGAAAAGATGCCCGCCAAGTTCGCCTGGGTGATCACGGGCGACTTGCCCCAGGCACCCGAACCGGCGGAAGCCGCGGCAGAGGCAGCCGACGAAGCCGAAGGCTCGGCCGAGACCGGGATGGTCAAGGCCGTGCTCAATCCCCGCACGTCCCGCGTCATCGAGGCGAGCAACCTGCTGGAGATTCTGGCATCGCTGCACGAACTCGGCCGCCGCGGGCTTGAGATCAAACGCTTCAAGGGTCTGGGCGAAATGGACGCCGAGCAATTGTGGGAAACGACGATGGACGCTTCCAAGCGCGTCCTGCTCCGCGTGAACTGGGACATGGCGAGCAACGCCGATGCGATGTTCTCGGTCCTGATGGGTGAAGAAGTCGAGCCTCGCCGTAAATTCATCGAGGACCACGCCCTCGAGGTCAAGAACCTCGACGTGTAAGCCGTTCCCTACCCCAGCACACCCGCCGGCACGAAGCCGTTCCGTCTATGCGGGCGTGTGGATGGCAGAGGCGCGCCCGGCGTGCACACGCCCTCAGAGTCCACCCGGATTTTCCCGATGCTGAATGCACGGGGGCACTTCCAATGGCGGAATTCAAAGGGCGGGACAGCACCGCGCAAAGCGTCGGACGCATCAACACACTCGGCCTGAGCATCGCGGATCTCGCGGCACTCCTCAAGCGGCTGGACGAGGCCGACAAAGCCGCGTCGTCGAAGAGCCGGCGCTTCAAGCGGCGCCAGTTCCGGCTTGCCTCGCTCGACATGGAAGTGCACCACGCCGGGGGCGTGCCGACGAAACTGAGCGTGGTCTGCCGCAATATCTCGAGCGGGGGCGCGGCCCTATTGCACAACTCGTTTCTGCACGTCGGAACGAAGGTCGTACTGAGTTTCCGCAACGCGACGCGTGGGAACGTTTCGGTGATCGGCAAGGTTGCGCACTGCTCGCACGTGCGGGCCCTGGTGCACCAGCTCGGCATCAAGTTCGAGCAGCCGATCAAGCCCGCTGATTTCCTGCAGCTCGATCCGCTGGAAGACTGGTTCACGCTCGAGAATGTCAAAGACGAGGAGATGCGGGGCTGCATCGTGCTCGTCGGCACCAGCGACATGGAAGGCAAACTCGTGCAGAGTTTCCTGAAGGGAACCGAGGTTCGGCTGCGCTGCGCGCCCGACCAGGCGACGGCCTTCGCGCACGCCTCGGAAGGAGCGGACCTGATCATCGCCGATCCGGATCAGCAGAAGATCGAGATCGACAAGTTCGTCCGCGAGGCGGAGGCCGCGGGGCTCTCGACGCCGATCCTGGTTGTCACGGCACGCGGACCCGACGAGCGCCGGAAGATTCTCAAAGAGAGCAATCCGGCCGCGGTCCTCGCCAAGCCGCTCACCCGCGACGTCTTCGCCCGTGCGCTCGGCGAGTTTTTGATCGTGGGCCGGTCCTCCGCATCGACGGTGAGTTCGATGAAGAAGACCGACGACAAGATATCGCTGCTGCCGGAATTCGTTCGCAGCCTGAACGCCTCCGCCTGCGACCTGCGCAGCCTGCTCGAACGCAACGAATTGGATGCGACCCAGGCGATCTGCTCGCAGATTGCTTCGGCGGCGCCCCCCATGGGCTTCGCGGGCATCGGCGCGCTCGCCGATCAAGCGGTGCGCACGCTCACCCAGACGCGATCGGTGGAATCGTCCAAGGCCGCGTTGCAGCGGGTCATCGGAGCGTGCGAGAGCGCCGAAGCGACCAGGCGCGCCGCCTGACCACTGCGCTTCCGGACGTGGGCAGCGTGACTGCCGCGCTAAGACTCTTTCGGAACCTCATCCCGTGTCCAATCCCGACCGATCCAATGACGTTCACAATCGGCGGGGAAGGTCGAGGGATCATCGAATGGACATGCGAGAGGGTTCGGCTTGGGACAATCAGGGCGGCTGGGCGGAAGATTCCGTTGGCGCACGCAAGAACACGCTGGGGCTCGACCTCGACGGGGTCCGCGCGCTCTCGTCGCGCCTCGATGCTCTCGACGGAGGCAGACCCTCCGAACTCAAGCGGGACTTTGTCCGCTGGCCCTTCCAGCGCGAGCGAATCCGCATCCAGATCGATCAACCCGGCGGAACACAGTTGCTTCTCAAGCTCGCCTGCCGCAACCTTTCTCGCGGCGGCATCTCGCTCTTCCACGGCGCGTACCTGCACGAACGCGGGCGCTGCGTGCTCTGGCTCCCCCACCCGGGGCGTGGCGAGATCGGCATCTTCGGCACGCTCGTGCGTTGCAAGCACCGTGGCGGCATGGTCCATGAACTCGGCGTCCGGTTCGACAAACCCATCGACGCGAAGGAGTTTGTCTCGCTCGATGCGGGTGCCGAAATCTACAGCCAGGAACGCGTCACCCCCGAACGCCTCTCGGGCTCTCTCCTGGTCGTCGATCCCGACGAACAGGAACAGCGGCTCATCCGACACTTCACCAAGGGCACCGAGATCCGCATGCGGAGCTGCGCCACGCAGAGCGAGGCGCTCGCGGCACTGCGCGAGCCCGCCGATCTCGTGCTCGTTTCGCTCAATCTTCCGGATGGCAGCGCCGCGGAATTTGTTTCAGCCGTCCGCGCAGTCGGGGTGCGCACCCCCGTGCTCATCATCACTCCCGACGTTTCCCGGCAGTCCCGCGTGGCGGCACGCGGCGCCGCGTGCGAGGGTGTGCTCGGCAAACCCCTGAGCTGCGATCGCCTGCTCCGCGCACTCGCCGAATTCATGGGCGATGCATCCTCCTCAGCAGCCACCTCGACGATCGCGACGATCGCGAAGGACGATCCGGCAGCAGAGATGCTGCCCGAATTCATCGCGCAGCTTCGTGCCGCGGCACAGACGATCCGCGCCGGAATCGAGCTGGACAACGCGCCCGAATGCGAACGCGTGTGCCTGATGATCGCGGGCGCCGCGCCGGCTCTGGGCTTTGGCGGCATGGTGCCCGCCGTGGATCGCGCTCTCCAGATGCTGATGTGGACCAAGAGCGCCAAGGAATCGGCGGTTGTGCTCGCGGACGTCATTGCCGCCTGCGAGCGGGCCAAAGCCGCCTGACTAGCATGACGCGGGAGTGCGTCATGGCAACATTTCTTCTCAAGACCGAGCCGGGTGAGTATTCCTTCGCGGACCTCGAACGCGAAAAGCAGGCGACCTGGACGGGTATCTCGAATCCCGCAGCGCTCAAAGCCCTGCGCGAAGCCCGCAAGGGCGACGATGCATTCATCTATCACTCGGGCGACGAGAAGGCGATCGTCGGCCTCGCGAAGATCCTGTCCGACTCGTACCCCGATCCGAAAAAGCCCGGCCTCACCGGCGCGGGCGAAACGAAGTTTCCGATCGTCGATCTGAAAGCGGCAAAGCGGGCGAAGGCCCCCGTCACGCTCGAAGCCGTCAAGGCCGACAAACGCTTCGCAATGCTCGGCTTGGTGAAGCAATCGCGGTTGAGCGCGATGATCGTCCCGCCCGAAATGGCGGCAGCGCTCAAAAAACTCGCCGGACTCTGAGGACCTGTTCCTCACCCGGGAAAACTGTCGAAGGGTGGCCAACGGGACTCGAACCCGCGACCCCGAGGATCACAACCTCGTGCTCTAACCAACTGAGCTATGGCCACCATCGCGGCCCAACGGGGTTTTTGACCTTCGTCGAGCGGGGAGAAGGATACGGCGCATTCCCGCACGAAGCGCGGGAGAGGCGAAACTCTCATTTTTTCGCAGCCGAACGCGTCTTGGAGACCTCGGAAAGGCCCGCCAGGGCGGGTACCTGTGCCGCGTCGTTGAAATACTCAAGGATCCACGCCAGCCCGCCGGTGCGATACATCTCCACAAACATCTCGACGGTTCCGGGGCAGTAGCGGTTGCCGATGCCCTTCTGGAGTTCCCCGATCGCTCGCTCAGCAGCACCCTCGCCCGTGTCGCGACGATAAGGCCTGAGGCTCGTCATCGCGTCGAAGGAATCGATCACGGCAAAGTAGCGTGCCGCGATCGGAATCTGCTCACCCGCCAGGCCATCCGGATAGCCAAGCCCGTCGAACCGCTCATGGTGGGAGCGAACCAGTTGAAGCACGACCGAATCCGACTCTCCCATCCGAACAAGCCGCTCGTGGCCGAGCGTCGTGTGCGTCTTCATCACCTCGAACTCTTCGTCCGTGAGCTTCCCCGGCTTTTGCAGGATATTGGACGGGATCTCGATCTTCCCGATATCGTGTAGTGCCGCGGCAACCGTGAGCCGCTCGAGCAAATCGTGATCCGCGCCCGCCCGCTCGCCCAGAGCCCGCGTGTACAACACCACCCGCCACGTGTGCGCAGCGGTACTCATGTCCTTGGCTTCAAGGAGGCCGACGAGCGCCTGGATGATTTCGGGGGACATCACGTGATCACGCGTGCGGAAACGGTCGCGAAACGGAAAAAACAGCCCGGCCGGATTCAGACGCAATCGACTAGGTCCCGCGTGCCCCGAGAATATCCGTCAGCACATCCGCCTGATGGTCCGCGTGATAGCTGCTCCGCACAAGCGGCCCGCTCTCCACAACTTTGAACCCGCGCTTCAGGCCCTCTTCCTTGAACATGGCGAAGGTGTCGGGGTGGACCCAGCGGTCCATCGGCAGGTGATTCCGTGTCGGCTGCAAGTACTGGCCGATCGTCAGAATGTCGCACGCGCCCGCCGGAGTCTGTGTTCCCGCGATCACTTCGTCCATCAGCGCCAGGACCTCTTCATCCTTCTCGCCGATTCCGACCATGATCCCGGTCTTGGCGACGCCCCCCTGCTCCTTCACCCGCCGAAGCAACTCGACCGACCGGTCAAACTTCGCGCTCGGCCTCACCGCCGGATACATCCGGCGCACGCTCTCGAGATTGTGATTGATGATGTGGGGCTTGGCATCGATCACCATCTGAAGCGCAGGCCAATTGCCCTCAAAATCGGGAATCAGCACCTCAACGCTCATCGACGGGCACGATTCGCGCGTCCGGATGATCGTGTCGGCCCAGATTCCCGCCCCGCCGTCGCTCAGTTCATCCCGGTTCACGCTGGTGATGACAACGTGCTTGAGACCCATCAGGGCCAGGCTCTCGGCCACCCGGCGAGGCTCATCCCGGTCCACCGCCTGCGGCCGGCCCGTCTTGACGTTGCAGAACCCGCACGCCCGGGTGCAGGTATCGCCCAGAATCATGATCGTCGCCACGCCCCGGGCCCAGCACTCGCCCATATTGGGGCACCCGGCCTCTTCGCAAACCGTGTGCAACTTGTGTTCCGACATGATGTTGCGCAGCCGGTTGTACCCCGGACCGCCGGGAACTCTGGCTTTCAACCACGGCGGCTTGCGTTTCACCAAAAGCTGCTCGGGCGAGTCGCCTTGGTTGTTCAGAATCATGCCGGACAGGCTGACCAAAGGCTGATCGACCCGGCGCAATGGGTCTCCCCCGGCCGGACGCGGATGCCGCGCCAGGGTCTTTGCAAGCGCTTCCGGGGTCATTCCGGGAGGCAAAATGCCGTTGGGAGGGGTCATAGGGCATCAGACTCTAGGGTCCGCGGCACTCGGGTTGCGAATGGCCCTTCAATAGATTGCTGCATCTTCTGCGCGAACCTTCATTGCCTGACAAGCGAAGGTCCGATCAAAACCCTCCGGGGAATCAGCCGATGCAGTGTGTGGACCCGATAAAGGTCGGCGGAATCACCCCCGCCCACCGGTCGGGACCGTTAGAGATAGGTTTGACAACCGCTTGACAGGTGATACGGTGCGGACTGCCGGTCCGACACCGGGAGAGAGCGACCGATGCCGAGCCAGGAGCCCAGTTTGAACCCGAGCGACACTGCGACCAACCTCATTTCCAGCCGCACTTCCATGTACCGCCTGACCTCACGGGTCCTGGCGGTCGCGGGAAGCGTTTTTGGCTTGACGATGGTCGGCTGCGAATCGGACTCGTTTATCGACCCGAGCGTGATGGGCCGGTGGGAGCACACCCCGACCAAGGTCCCCGTGCTCGAGCGGATCGCGAGCATCGAGGACGCCAAGGGCG
The DNA here is from genome assembly GCA_016793015.1 of Phycisphaerales bacterium. Classification (GTDB taxonomy): domain Bacteria; phylum Planctomycetota; class Phycisphaerae; order Phycisphaerales; family UBA1924; genus JAFEBO01. Next base: position 7,670 of record JAEUJD010000061.1, on the reverse strand, counting down.
ACCTTGTCGAAATCAGCGCCCCCACCCCTGAAGACCTGTATACCGATCCGCGCGATTATCGCGTTGGTCCCGGCGATTCGCTCCGAATCGAAATCTACGACTTTGTGCAGACCGGCGGGCCGCCCGAGCTGTTTGAGCGCGTGGTCGACCCGGTGGGCATGATCGAGCTGCCCCAGCTGGGAAGGCTCTTTGTTTCGGGCAAATCCATCGAGCAGGTGCGCGACACCATCGCGGACAGCATGAAGAAGTTCGTGGCCGATCCGCTGGTGGGCGTAGATATCCGCGAGCTGCGCCAGCAGACCTTTACGGTGATCGGCGCGATCGAGCGTCCGGGTCCGTACTTCATCCCCTCCATCGACTACAAGCTGATCGAAGCCATCACGGCCGGAGGCCGCATCGACGACAAGACCAAAGAAGTCTTCATCATCCGCCAGGTGCAGCTCGATGAGCGCGCCATGAGCCCACGCGACACGCGCCGCTCACCTTTGCCCGGCGGCACAGCCCCGAGCCGCTCGGTCAACAACGGCGAATCGCCCTCCACAACCGAGCCGCCCAAGAGCGGCGAATCGCTGATCGATCTGATCGATCAGCTTTCGCAGCCCGGCACCCCCGCCACGACGCCGCCGTCTACGCAGCCCGGTCAGTCGGCTCCGCGCCCTCAGAGCGAACCTCCGATCCCGATGCCCGATTCGCCTTCGAATCCTGCACCGGCACCCGTTTCTCCCCCGCCGTCCTCGACACCCTCCCCGGCACCATCCCCGACACCTGCGCCTCAGCCTGTGCAGCCCCCGGCCCCAAAGCCCCAGGAACCCGCAACGCCTCCGGTTGACCTGCCGTCGCCGGGAATGATGACCGGGTACACGTCAGGCCCCGTCCTGGCGCGGCGAGAAAATCGGTTTGGCGATGAGCCCAGCGCCGGACGCGGGGCAAGCCCGACGATCGACCTTCCCGATCCCAGCCGCACGGCGACGCCGGCGACCGGAGTCACCTCGCCTCAGAGCTCGTGGGTGTTCATCGATGGAAAATGGGTGCAGCTGGCGAGCTCCCCGACCGGCCGACCGGAAGGCAAGAAGGATCTACCCGCCGAACAGCGACGGGTTGTTGCACAACGGATCATCCGCGTGCCGTTCCAGCAGTTGATGGATGGCGATACCTCACTGAACATTGTGGTGCGTCCGGGCGACATCATCCGCGTTCCGGCTCTGCCCAGGGGCGAGGTCTACATCGCGGGACAGGTCAACCGGCCGGGTGTTTATAACCTTTCGGATACCGGTCGCCTCACGCTGCTTCGTGCGGTCACCTCGGCATCGGGCGGGCTGTCGAACCTGGCGATTCCCGAGCGCGTGGACCTGATCCGCGTCGTCGGCGACGGCCAGCAGGCGATGGTGCGGCTCGACATGCGTGCGATCGCCGAGGGCACGCAGCCCGACGTGTACCTGAAGGCCGACGACATGGTGAACGTCGGCACCAACTTCTGGGCGTTCCCCCTGGCGGTTATCCGCAACGGATTCCGGGCCAATTACGGTTTCGGACTGGTCGTGGACCGGAACTTTGGTTCGGACATCTTCGGCGTGCCCCCGGAAAACGCGAACTTCTTCAACTGATTGGGGAAGCGGGCTTCCTCGCGCGGTTCGCCCCGCATAAGCGGCAATTCATGCGCGAATGGCATGATTTGGGGCCGGATGTTCTGAACCTGAAGGCCGTCGGCATTCGTACGGGTGGTGCCGATTCATCGGCCGACTGTCCTTTGGATTCCCGGGCTTGATGCCGGGGCCGAAGTGGTCGATCAGCCAAGAATCATTCCCTGATTTCAGTTCCGCTCCCGGACCGTTTCCGGACGGAGTGAGTTCAAGGATTCACAGCATTGACGACGGTCCCTCAGAATGTGCCCGCCGGAACCGGTCTACCGGGGTTAAGCCCCGGAGCGGGGCTGCGCGCCGGTGGTTCACCTGGGGAGAGCAAGATTGGCGGGCTGCTCACGCTGCCGCAGGTCTTCCTTTCGAGCCTGCTGGTTGTGGGGCTGACGTTCTTGTTCTGGCATTGGCTTCTGCGTCAGCACTGGATGTCTCTGCGTGCGCCGAGCGACTGGGGTCACGCGTATGTGATTCCGTTTATCAGCGTGTATCTGCTGTGGCGTGAGCGCGAGCAGATCGTGCGGACGCGGATCAGCACGTTCTGGCCGGGGGTGCTGCCGTTCCTGCTCGGAATCGGCGCGTACTTCGTCTCGGTTGTCGTGATCAAGAACCACATGATCCAGGGGCTGTCGATCGTGCTGACGATCGCGGGGCTTGCGCTCTGGCTCACGGGCCCGCGGATGTTCCGGATTCTGTTCCTGCCGATTGCCTACCTCGTCTTTGCGATCACGATCAGCGAGATGATCATGATCAAGATCACGTTCCAGTTGCAGTTGATCGCGAGTCAGGGTGCGGGCTTCATGCTCGGGATGCTGGGGCCGCTCCTTGGGTTTGCGGTCGAGGTGGACGGGAACACGCTCAAGGTGACCCCCAAGGGTGGTCACGAGATTCCCCTGAATGTTGCGGAAGCCTGTTCGGGTATGCGGATGGTGATCGCGTTTATCGCCCTGGCGGGCGCGGTCGCGCTGATTTCGGCGAAGCACTGGTGGCAGCGGGTCGCGGTGATCGCGCTCGCGCTGCCGGTCGCGATCTTCATGAACGTGATCCGCGTCGCGGTGCTGGGGATCGCCAGCACGTTCGACGGCGAACTCGCCAAGGGCGACGCGCACATGATGATCGGCACGCTGCTGCTGCTGCCCGGGCTGCTGCTGTTCCTGGGGATCGTCTGGGCGCTCGCGAAGATCGTGGAAGAGGCGCCCGCAACGGGCAAACCGGTCGCGGTTCCGGTGCGCTCGACGGTCGGCTGGGCCGCGATGCGCCGGCCGTCGTATCTGCTCTCGCTCGCGATCATGGTCGTTTGCGGCGCGGGCATGACGGCGGGGATTCACTACGCGGGGATCCACCTGCGCAAGAAGCCGATCGAGGCACCGGGGAACCGCGCGCTCATCTCGCTCCCGACCGAAACGCCTCACTGGAAGCAGGTCGGCACCGACAAGCTCGAATCGGCCGAAGTCGAAGAAACGCTCGGCACCAAGAACTACATCACCCGCAATTTCATCCGCAAGGACCGCAAGCCGGATGAGCAGCCGATCGAGCTGCAGTTGCACGCGGCGTACTACACCGGCGGGGTCGACACCGTGCCCCACATTCCCGAGCGCTGCTACGTCGGTGGCGGCATGACGGCGCTACGGACAGAGGTGCTCCCGCTGAAGCTCGATGCTTCGCTGTGGTCCCCTCATACCGGGGCGTCGAACTCGGAAAAATCCGGCTGGTTCCGCCAGCGCGTGCCGAACTGGTCGCCCGACGGCGCCGGCTCGAGCGTCACGCTGCCCCGCGAACCCGAGACGATGAAGCTGCGGATCACCGAGTTCGCGGCGACGAACAACGTGAAGGGCCCGAAGCTGTACGCCGGCTACCTGTTTGTTGCGAACGGCGGGCACGTGAGCAGCGCGGAAGAAGTGCGCCTGCTCGCGTTCGACCTGAAGAGCGATTACGCGTACTACCTCAAAGTGCAGTTCACGAGCCGGACGGTGCAAAGCCCCGAAGAACTCGCGGATCAGGCGTCGAGCCTGATGGGCGAGCTCCTGCCGGAAATCATGCGCTGCGTGCCGGACTGGGTGGAAGTGGAAGCCGGGAACTATCCGGTGAAGGAAGACAGCAAAGATGCGTCGTGAGACCGCGGGCTTCGAGCTCGCGGCCCCGCCGATGCATCTCTCTTGAACCGATCGAAACGGAGCCTGCTACATGGCGTCGAAAGTCAATACCAAGTTTGTCGCAATCCTTGTCGGCGCACTCGTCCTGCTCGCGGGCGGGGTGGGCGCAGCGGCGTACATGGTCCTGTTCAAATCCGCGGCGGATCTCGCCAGGCAGGGCGATGCGCTGATGTCGGCCAACAAGCCGATCGAGGCCGAGAAGGCGTACGGCAAGGCCGTGAACAAGGACGCGACCAACATCGACTACCTCCGGAAATGGAAGTCGGCGCTGGAGAAGCTCGCCCCGACGACGCAGACGCTTTTCGACGCGAAGTATCCGCAGTACACGCTGGTGCGCAAGAAGATCGCCGATCTGCAGAAGACCGACGTGCAGGCGCACCGCGACCACCTTGGCGTGTATCTTCAGACGCTTGAGAGCGCGGGGTACAGCCGCCAGTTCGCCGAATCGCTCGCGCAGGCCGCGACCGATGCGCTCGCGCAGTTCGGCGACACGCAAGAGGGCGACAGCCAGGTGCTGCGCCGCTATCGGGCGCTGGCGAACCTGCGGATCCTGAACGAATCGAAGAACCTCAAGGATTCGGAGATCGATGCGATCCGGGCGGATTTCGAGGCGGCGCTCAAGGCCGATCCGGCGGACGTGGACAGCGTGATCGGGCTCCACAACTGGTACATCTACAGGGCCGACAACGCCCTGAACAACCAGCGCCCGGACGAGGCGATTACCGAGGCCGAAAAGGGCCGCAACATCATCCGCGAGTTCCGGGCGAAGGATCCGAGCGAGCCCCGGACCAAACTGCTCACGATGAGCTGGCTGCTCGCCGACGCCCGGCGGCAGGCCGCGTCGCTGAACAAGCCCGAGGACCGCAAAAAGATCGCCGACCAGCTTCGGATCGATGCGACGAAGGCTCTCGATGAATCGGCGGCGCTGCTCAACGCGATGGACGCCTCGGAGATCACCGCGATCATGGTTTCGCAGTTTGCGTTCCTCGAGATGCAACTGGACGAGACGGGGAAGTTGCCCCGCAGCCGCGCCGCGCTCGAGCGTGCGCTCAAGGCACAGCCCAACGACGCGGCGCTGCTCATGAGCAAGGCCGACGCGGATGCCCTGGCACGCGAGTACGAGACCGCGATCGCAACGCTGCAGAAGGTGCGCGACCTGCCCGACCCGTCGCTGAGCGTGGCCGGGCGTCTGCTCTGGTATCGCAAGCACGATGCGCTCTTCCGCCAGGCGGCTCTGTCGCTCAAGGCGCTCGACTCGGCGGGTGATCCCGATCCGGTCAAGGACAAGCAGATCAAGGCGGAGTGGCTGGAGAAGGCCAAGGCCAAGCGCACCGAACTGGCAAAGGTCGAGCCGGAAAGCTCGATGCGGATGCTGTTTATTGACGGCAAACTCAAGCTCGCCCAGGACGATTACGCCGGCGCACAGCAACTGCTGCTCAGCTACCTGAGCATGGTGAACGAAGCCGACCCCGATGCCCTGGTCGCGGCGGCCAACGCGTCGTTCCGGCTGAACCAGCCCGGCAAGGCACGCGACCTGCTCACCAAGGCGATCCAGATCAACGGCGCCAACGTGCAGGCGCTCGTGATGCTCGCCGAAGTCGAGCTGCGCCTCAAGAACAACGACGACGCGATGAAGTACTACGAGAACGCGCTCGCGCTGCTGCCCGACAACGCCGCCATCAAGGCGAGGAAGCGCGCGGTCGAACAGGAGCTGGGCCGGGGCGAGATCGACGACCCCATCGACCGCGCCGTCGCCGAGGCCCGCAAGCGCAAGGAACTGGGAGACGAGAAGGGCTCGGCCCAGATCCTGCAGGAAGCCGCCGAGAAGTTCAAGTACGATGCCAAGATCACCCAGGTGCTCGTGCAGCAGCGCACCAACGCGAACGATGTCGAGGGCGCCAAGGCGATCATCCGCAAGGCCATCGAGGTCAACCCCAAGGAAGACCAGAAAAAGAACCTGCGCTCGGCTCTCTCCATCCTCGAGAGCGGCGACGTGACATCGGCCAACATCACGGCCATCGACCTCGCGCCCAACCTCTCCGACGTGGACCGCATGGTGATGAAGCTCGGAGTCTTCACCAACGGAGGCGACAAGTACAAGGATCAGGCCCAGGCCATCGCCACCGAGCTCGAGCAGAAGTTCGCCAACGAGCCGATCGTCATCGAGACGCTCTTCCTCCGCGCTATCCGCGACAAACGCATCGAAACCGCCCAGCAGCTCGCCGAGAAGGCGATCGCCAACAACGTGGACAAGTACGAGGGCGCGACGTTCAAGGCCCGGGTGCTGGCGGTGCAGAATCGCCGGCCCGAAGCCATTTCGACGATGGTCCAGGCGTCGCAGCGGTTCAATTTCAACGTGGAGGCCTGGCGCGTCCTTTCGGCGCTGCAGGTCGAAGACGGCAAGCTCACCGATGCCGCGACGAGCATGCAGAAGGCGCTGGCACTGCGCCCGGACGATCCGACCTCGATTCTCCAGTATTCCGCGACCCTCCAGGCCGCCGGCAAGCCCGACGAGGCGCTGCGCCTGATGCAGGAAAAGGCCAAGCTGCTCCCGGATGCCACCGTGATCCGCGACGAATGGCTGCGGCTCGAAGGTTCCTACGGCGACAAAGAAGTGACGCTCAAGGAGCGTGAACGCGATCTCGCCCGCAACCCCGACAACCGCGTGTACAAGCTGCAGGCCGCCGCGCTCAGCACCGATCTGCGCCGCTGGGACGATGCCCGCAAACGGATCGAAGATATCCGCAAGACCGAGGACGGCCTTGATATCGCGATCATCGCGGCAACTTGGAGCGCCGACCAGAGCGACCTCGAGACCGCCGAGAAAACCCTGCACGATTACGCCGTGAAAGTGAAAGAAGGAAAAGACGGGAACGACCGGTCGGGCGAAGCGCTCATGGCGCTGGCCCGGTTCATGGTCCCAAGAGGCCGGCCGGATCGCGCCGTTGTCGCGCTCGAAGAGGCACGCCCGTACCAGGATCCCAAGCGGCTGCAGGCCGATCGGATGCTGGCCGAGCTTTACCTCGAGATGGCCGAGACGGACAAGGCGATCGAAACTCTGCGCACGATCGCCAACGCATCCAAGGACACCCCGGACGATACGGTCCGCCTGAGGCTCGCCGAGGCGCTGATCCAGGTGCGCCGGTTTGATGAGGCCGAAAAGGAACTGCAGCTGCTGACCAAGGAAGGCCGCGAAGGGCCCGTCGCGATGCTGCTGCGCGCCGATGCCGCGATGGGCAAGGGCGACAGCAAGCAGGCGATGGAAATCCTCGACAAGGCGGTGACGGCATTCTCGAGCAACGCCGGCGTATTCCTGAAGCGGGCGCAGGCTTCGATCGAGATGAAACGCAACGTCGCCGACATTCTCGCGGATCTGGATCAGGTGCTCAAGCTCGATCCGCGTCTGTGGCAGGCCCACCAGCTGCGCGCCGTGATCTTCCAGTCCCAGGGCAAGAAGAACGACGTGGTGAACGAGATCAAGGCGATCCTCCTGATCGATCCCACCCAGGACGAGATTCTCGGCCTGGGCCTGCGGATGCTGGTCGCCGACGATCGCGACGACGAGGCCGTCGCGCTCGCGGAAGACGTCGCCAAGCGCCGCGGCGCACCGGGCGTGCTCTTCGCGAACGTGGGCGACCTGTTCGATGCCATCGGCCGCGGCAACCGCGCCCTGTCCTTCTACCGCACCGCGTTCAACAACGATTCGCGGACGGCGCACGTCGTCCGGTACGTGAACGCGCTGCTGGCCCAGAAGCCGCCGAATACGAACGAGGCGGAGAACACCCTCAGGAAAGTCCAGGATCGCATCGCCAAGGACCCCGAGCTCCTGCTCACCCGGGCCGGTGTGCGCCGCGCGCTCAATCAGCCCGCAGAAGCTCGCAAG
>JAEUJD010000059.1 GCA_016793015.1 Phycisphaerales bacterium | reverse complement strand
TTGCAGCTCCCCCGCCATCCCCCAGTGCTCATGCGTCCCCCCCCCCACCGTCCCCCTCACCCCAAGCCCGGGCGAGTCAACCACGATCAAGAGCGCCCCGAACTCATCACACAACTTCCGCATCGCGGGCAGATCCGCGATCGACCCTTCCATGCTGAACACACCGTCCGTCACAACCCAGATCTGCCCCGTCACTTCCGGGTTTTTCTTCGCGCCTTCAAGAGCCGCGCGCAGGCTCTTCTCCCCCTCAAGCCGGTTGTTCGCATACACCGCCTTCTGCACGCCCTTCTTGATCACCGTCGTCAGCCGGATCGCATCGATAATGCACGCGTGATTCAGTTCATCACTGATGATGCAATCGCCCGGCTCCGTGCACGTCGGGAAGAGCGCTTCCGCCGCCGTCCACGCGCTCACGAACGTATACGCGCTCTCCGTCCCCATCATCCGCGCGATCTCTGACTCCAGCTCATGATGAGGCGAGAACGTCCCGCAGATAAACCGCACGCTCGCCGTCCCCGCCCCGTAATCCTTCAAACCTTTCACGCCAGCCTCAACAACCTCCGGGTGATTCGCCAACCCCAGGTAGTTGTTCGAGCAGAAACACAAGACGTCTCCGTACCCCTTCAGCCGGATCTTCGCATCCATCGGCCCTTCAATGGTCTGTAGCTCCTTCCAGACCTTCTGGTCGCGGAGCTGCGAGAAAAGGGCGTCCGTGCGGGTGTCGAACTTTGTGGTGGTCATCAACAACTCCTCGCGAGGCTCTGCTCGCCCAGACCTATTCCAGCTCACGCAATGCCGAAGGCACATCGCGCGCCCCGTGTAGAACGCGTATCACAAAAACCCGCTCGGCGTTGAACCGGTACAGAATCAAATAGTTCGGAAACTCATCAACGCTGACTACCCGGATTCCGGTAAATTCCGGCCCAGCCAGATCGCTCCGCTCATGCCCCATCCGCGGCATGCGCACAAGCATCTCCATTGTTTCAAACGACAACTGCTCAAACCGCCAGCAGGCGTCGAGGCTTTCTTCGCCCAGAAAAACCATGATGTCCGCGATATCGCGCTTCGCGGCGTTCGCCAAAGCAAGAAACATCACGCGCTCCGCCGCGATCGCAGTCTCTCTTTCACTGAACGCTTGATCGCTTCCCAATCTGCCGGAGTCATTTCTTTCGCGGTCGCTTCGTCTTCAAGCCCTTCTCGAATCAACTGCTCGAATCGAATCCGCTTCTGCTTCTCCTCGTCTTCCCGAACGAGGTGCCTCACATACTCGCTCCGATTCCCAAACTGTCCCACCACCCGCTTTTCGATAAACTCCGCCAGCTCCCGCGGCAGCGAAATATTCATCGTCTCCATCTTCTGCTTGTCTTCCTGCTCTTCCATGGCACCTCCTGCCATCCATCATACATCTATTGCCATCTATTGTCAATGAAACCTCTCCCCGCCGTCCGCATCCAAAACTCCATCGCTTTCCGGACGTTCCGGTGACCCTCTTTCTGTTCCCCATCTCTCAACCTTGGAGACCGACTCTCATGCAGAAGCTGGCCAAACTCTCGCTCCCCTTCCTCACCATCGCCGCCGTCGGAACAGCCGCCTCGCTCTGGTCCTCCACCCCGCCAGCAGTCGCCAACTTCGCGGCAGACAACGGCTTCAAGATCGATGCAGTCCACACCTCCGCCATCTTCGGCGTCAAGCACAACGGCGTCTCCAACTTCTACGGCCGCTTCAACAAGGCCGACGGCACCTTCAACATCGATCCCGCCGACCCCTCCAAGAGCTTCATCGATATCACCATCGCGACCGACACCGTCGACACCGCCAGCGCCAACCGTGACAAGCACCTCAAGAGCGCCGACTTCTTCGCCGTCACCGAATTCCCCGCCATGTCCTTCAAGAGCAAGTCGTTCGCCAAGACCGGCGAAGGCACGTACAACGTCACCGGCGATTTCACCCTCCGCGGCAAGACCAAAGAAATCACCGTTCCCGTCACCGACACCGGCCGCGGCAAGGCCCGCAACGGCGAAGTCGCCGGCTTCGAAACCAAGTTCAATATCAAACGCTCCGACTACGGCGTCTCCTTCATGGTCGGCCCCGGCCTCAGCGACGACGTCAGCATCCTCTTCAGCGCCGAAGGCGGCAAGGGCGCCTGACTTTCCGTTTTTCCCCCTCCCCGAGGGAGGGGCCGGGGGTGGGTTTCTATTCGCTTCCAATCCTCAAAACGCGCCGTCGAACCACGGCGCGTTTTTTTTGCAATACTCTCGACGTTTCTCATTCCGCATTCCCAGTTCCGTGCTCCGCCCTTCTTTTGCCATTTGGCCCTTTGAAACTTTGGCGCTTTGAAAGACCCCATGTCCCTCCCTCCCGATCAAATCAAGCTCCTCCTCCTCGGCGCCATCCCCCCCTTCATCGTCGGTGCAATCCTCTTCTTCCTGCTCGCGCCCAAATCGGCCGAGCAAAGCGACGCCGCTGGCAAACTCCCGCGCCCCCGCCAAGCCTGGCTTCTCCCCGTCACACTCTGCACCCTGATCTTCATCCTCCAGCCGCTCATCGTCGGCAAGTTCGTCCTCTACCCGCACTCCGCCTCCGAGTGGTCCCTGCTCACCGCCCTCATCGCAACAGTCCTCTCGCTCACCGCGCTCGCCCTCAAGCGTCCCCGCGCCTTCCGCCTACTCGCCCGCTTCGGCGCGCTCGTCACACTCGGCGGCTTCGTCGCGCAGAATCACTTCTTCCGCTGGTCGCTCCCCGAGAAGTTCGCCTGGCTCGGCCTGCTCGGCGCATTCGCGACCGTTGCGTGGTTCAGCCTCTCCCACGTCGTCACGCTCAACAAAGGAATCAGCGGCATCGGCATCCTCGCGCTCTTCACCCTCGCCGGCGCCGTCGCCTGCGAACCCGGTTTCAGTTCACTCCCAAGCGCTCAGACCATCGGCATCGTCTCCTGGGCTCTCCTCGGCGGCGCCGCCGTCGCGCTCATCCGCCCCAACCTCCGCCTCGCCGAGAACGCCACCCACATCCCAGTCTTTGTGACCTTCATGATCGCCTTCGTCGCCGCACTCGGCGCGGGCGATGACCCAACTTGGCTCAAAATCCTATTCGGCGCACTCATCACGCTCGTGCCGACTCTGCCCTTCCTCGCCGATGCGCTCTGGAAGCCCGCCACCCCCACCACCACAAAACGCACCATCCTCCGCCTCACCCTCGCGCTCATCCCCTTCATCACCCTCGCCGCAATCGCCGGCAAACGCGCGTTGGATGCACTCGCCGCAGACCCGTACGCGAACTAACCACTGGGTCCGCGTTCATCGCGTACCCTCTTTCATGCCTCGCGTCGTTGTTGTTGGTGCCGGTGTCATCGGACTCACGTCCGCCCTCGCGCTCGAAGAAGCCGGCCATGATGTCCAGGTCATCGCCGCCGCCAAAGGCCCAAACACCACCTCAGCCGCGGCAGGCGCCATCTGGTATCCCTTCAAGGTCGGCCCACCCGACAAAGTCTCCAAATGGGCCGGCGCCACACGCCGCTGGCTCGTCGATCTCGCCGCTCGCCATCCCGACGCCGGCGTCGATGTGCTCGAGCGCACCGAACTTTCCAACAGCGACGCCATGCCCTGGTGGGCCGAAGCAACGCCCGGCCTCCGCCGCGTCGAAGCCACTCCCGCGCGCCCGCTCCCGAACGGCGCGAAGTACGGCTGGCTCTTCGATGCCCCCCGCTGCGATCCCCCCATCTTCCTCGCCTGGCTCGAACGCCAACTGAAGAAACCCGTCCGCATCGAAAAGATCGCTGCACTCACCGATCTGCACCGCCGCGAAAACGCCGACTTCATCATCAACTCCACCGGCCTCGGCGCACGATCTCTGACGCACGACACGCAGCTCCAGGCGATCTACGGACAGACCGTCATCGTCGCCCCCGGCGCAATCAACATCCAACACTGCATGGGCGACGAACGCGACGAATCCCGCATGTTCTACTCCATCCCCCGCCGCGCCGAAGTCGTCCTCGGCGGCTGCGCCGAACCCTGCCCCGACGATCGCGCAACCACCACGACCCGCGCGATGACCGACTCCATCCTCTCCCGCGCCGCCTCCATGGGCCTCGAACCCGGCCCCGTCCTCCGCGAATCCGCCGGTCTCCGCCCCTATCGCCCCTCCGTTCGCCTCGAACGCGACGCACATGAACCAGGCCTCATCCACAACTACGGTCACGGCGGCGCGGGATACACACTCTGCCGCGGCTGCGCAGCAGAGGTCGTTTCGCTCTTGTGAGCCCCCCCAAAACGGAGTAAGCTTGGCTGCACTTCCGCACCATGCGCACTTCCGTCATCATCAGCACGTTCGACAAGCCCCACTACCTCGCCCGTACACTCGCGGGGATGGGTGCCCAGCTGCGCCAGCCCGACGAAGTGCTCATCGCCGACGACGGTTCGGCAGAACCGACGCGCGAAGTCATCCGGCGATTCCGCGATTCCGTTTCGTTCCCGGTCATCCACGTTCGGCAGGAACACAGCGGCTGGCGCAAGTGCCGCGTCATGAACAGGTGCATCCGCGAAAGCACCGGCGACTACGTTGTCTTCACCGATGGCGACTGCATTCATCGGCGCGACTGGCTCGCGGCACACGCCCGGTTCGCCCGGCCCGGCCGGCTTCTGGCCGGCGGCGATCTCCGCCTGAACGACATCGTCACCCGCGCGATCACAGCCGACGACGTTGCTTCCGGCCGCGCCTTCCAGCCCCGCTGGCTCATGAACAACGGCATGAAGTGGCGCCGCACAATGGTCAAGGTGCTCACACCCCGCGCGATCGCGCCGTTCCTCGACTGGATCAACTTCACGCCCGCGCGGTTCGGCGGCAGCAACGCTTCGTGCTGGCGGGAGGATGCCATCCGCGTCGCCGGTTTCGACGAACGCTTCGGTTGGGGAAAAGAAGACACGGAAATGGGGCAGCGCCTGCGCAATCTCGGGCTCTCGCCCCACCACGTGCGCTACAACGCGCTCTGCCTGCACCTTGATCATGAGCGAAATCCCGTGCCGCCGGGTTCCCAAGAGCGGAACTTTGCGATGCTCGCGGAAGTGAAGCAGAGCCGGCGAACGGTTGCGATACGCAGCCTGCTCCTCGGTGTAAACGAACCGGAGGAAGACTTCACCGTAGAACGGGATTCGCGCCCGGCATCCGAGCGCACTCCATCCGAGCCGGCGTTGCTGCTGAGCGCGTGATCCCCCAACCCCGTCCCCGCCGCGCAGCCTGTTTCCATCAGCGCCGGCGACGGAAGTAATGCCACCACGGATCACGATCCAGATCAATGCTCGCAATGCGGATCGCGCGCCCGGCGAGATCGGTGAACGACTGCGCGAAACCCGGTGTCGAATCCTGCTTCGGTGATCCGGCGGGCTCGCTGCGGCGGCGAATCGCTTCAGCCGCATCGGAGAATGCCTGGCGAGAAAACGAGAATCGGCGAACGGCGGACATCGGTGGACTCCTTTGTTCATGAGCCGGGCCCGCTGTCAGGCGCGGGCCTCGGCTTGGGTGTTCGGCGTTGTCAGAATCAGATCGGAATGCGTGAACTTGAAAGACCGTTGTCTTGTTTGCGTGCGTTGGTTGGAATCAAATGACTCGGAACACCGCGGCAGAACACGTTCGTCAAATGTGCCGGAGTCGCGTGCAACACCGGCGTTGAAGCCCGTCACCCCCAAGTCGGCTTTGCTGGACGCAAAGCACGAGTCGTGGCGCGAGTTGGTGTTGAGCGGTGTTCATGTTGCAGCCTGAGATGCGAGTCGACACAGCAAGTATCGGCGACACATTCGGAAAAGTCATCACAGAAAAACCATGAAACTGCTATGAAAACAGCCTGTTTTGTTTCCGAAACACGCTGCCGCGGCCGCTGAAACGCGGACGAGACATCCCCGCTACCACGACGTGTTACTGAAGACCGGAGCTGAGACCGGCTCAAAGAAGAGATCCATCTGCCAGAGCGCCCCGTCCGAGGTGCGCCGGAGCGGATCCACCAGATCGGTGCACCGGAAACCAAGCCTTTCCATGTGCTCGCACATCGCTCCGAACCGCGGCGTACCCGCACCGAGCTCGAAGTTGTAGACCTCGAGCAGGATCAGATTGGCCTGCGTCAGCGTCCGCCGGGCCCCTTCGAGGATTTCCTTCTCAAAGCCGTGAGTATCAAGCTTGATGAAGTAAGGTCCAGGAAGCTTGTGCTGCGCAACCAGACTATCGATCGAGCGCATCGGACGCGACACAGTCTTTCCTTCGTACGCGCGATCGTGGGCCGCACCCCCGAAGTTGTCCGGCCCGAGATAGAGATGCCCTTCGCCGTCGCGATTGCCGGCCAGGACAAGCTCGTACCGGATGTTTGGCGCCTGCTTCACAAACTGCGCAAGAGTGCGCTCGTGCGCGGGCAATCCTTCCACCAGCAGCCACTTTGCGCCGGGAAAGTGCCGGTACGAGAGCGCGGTCCAACTGCCATTGGATGCCCCAACATCGATCACGCTCGCGATGGGTCGCTTCCGCGCGTTGAAGCGCGTGTACGCGGCGTCAAAGGTGCTGTCGGTGGCGAGGTTCATCGGTGCGGGGGGCGGGCGGGGGAGCTGCGGGGGCTGCGGCAAGCCCGAAATCCTACCGGTGGATGACCGCCGTCACAATCGAGTGCGCCGGCGACTTGGCCTTGATGGCCTCGCCTCTCATCTGGATGTTGATGTCGATCGCTTTCTCCGATTGATTCATCATCACCACCGCGATCGTGCCGTCCGGGTTCTTGAACGCAGTGCTGAGCAGCTCGTCCGATGTGTTCGATGCCGTGATCCGCTTCGCCCTCGGGCGGATGAACTTCGAGAAGTGCCCCAGGTAATAGAACGAATTCATGTACGTGAGCTTCCCAAACTCCGCGCCGGGCCTCGTGTCCGCGTGCACCGGCGCAAAGCAGAAATTGCCCACGTGGTTCGGCCCGCCACCCTCATCAAGCAGAATGTTCCAGTCTGTCCACCCGACCGCCCCGTTGTTGAAGTCGTTGAATAGCGATCGCCCGTACCGCTCCCCCGCGCCCCACTCGCTCACTTTGGCCGCATTGAAACTCTCAACACACCCCTCGGTGAAGAGCAGCCGCGCCTGCGGAAAACGATCCTGCACCAATCGCACGTTCTCGAAGTGATCCCCGACGTACCAGTGAAACCCCACGCCCCAGATGAACTTCGCCGCGGCAGGATCTTCGAGGACGATCTTCGCCCGCTCGTACATGATGTCGCGGTTGTGATCCCAGACGATGATCTTCTTGGAGGAGGGCGCGTTGAGGTCGGCGGTGTTGAGCATGCCCGCCTTGGCGAGCGCGGGGCCGAGGTGGCTCTTGACAAAGTCGCGCTCCTGCTCCGCCGAATAGATGCACGATTCCCACCGCTGCACCGCCGCAGGCTCGTTCTGCACGCTCACGCCAAAGATCGGAATCCCCTGCTTCTCATACGCCTCGATGAACTTGATGTAGTACTCCGCCCACGCATCCGCAAACTCCGGCTTCAGCTCGCCCCCCTGCAGCATGTTGCCGTTGCTCTTCATCCACGCCGGCGGCGACCATGGACTGGCATAAACCGTCATCCCCCCACTCCGCCCACCGCCCCCACCGCTCGCCGCAATCGCCTGCTTGATCATCGGCACACGATGCTTGAGATCCGGCGCCACGCTGAACGTCGCCAACTCCCTGTCGTTCTCCGCCACATACGTGTAACTCGCGCTCGAAAAATCGCACGAGTGAATGTTCGTGCGGATCAGCGAATACCCAATCCCCACCTTCGGATCGAAGTACGCCGCAATCAACTCCCGCTGCTTCTCCGGCGGCAGCTTCGCAAACACCTCCGCCGAAGCATCCGTGATCGCCCCGCCAATTCCCACGATGGTCTGAAACGTCTTCGCATCATCAAGATAGATCGTGGCGGCCGCCGGCCCCGGTGCCGCCGCCGTCAGCGTGCCGACAGGCGCAAGCTGTGTCTTCGCGTCTTTCGCGGTGAGAAAAACCGAGGCCTGAAACGTTTGACCGAGCGTGGGCATCGTGAAAGTTCCCAAAGCAAAGAGCGAACAGCCAACAGCAAAACGGGAGTGCATGAACAGCAGCCGCATGGGCAAAGGTAGAGCGGAAGATTTCACCACAGAGAACACAGAGCGCGCAGAATCTCGCACTCGTCCTCCCCCTTTCCCAAAGGAGGAGGTGTCATCGCGCAGGCTCGGCGAAGCGATTGACGGAGGGGGTTTCGGCTGTCTCTTCGTCCCCATCGAGGGTTGCGCGCAACTTCCAAGTGGAACTCGCATGAGAAGGTGTGGAATTGCGATGCTTCAAGACAGAGCAGTGCCATTTGCCCCTTGCCTTTGCCATTTGCCCCTTGCCTTTGCCATTTGCCATTTGCCATTTGCCATTTGCCCTTTGCCATTTGCCCTTTGCCCTTTGCCATTTGCCATTTGCCATTTGCGATTTGCGATTTGCTATTTCCCCCCTCCCCCCTCACGCCGCCTTCAACCCCAGCACCGCACTGCACAACTCCACCACCTTCACCGGACACTCCTTCCAATTGTGCCTCCAGCACACAATCACATCGCATCCCGCGGCATCGTGCCCATGCACAAGAAAGTTCCGGCTCTCATACTCAAACTCAATCCGCAGCCGCCGCCACTTCCCATCTTCCCCCTTGTACTTCGCCTCGCAATCCGGAAACCCCGGCTGCACCGCCTCAATCAACAGCCCCATCTCCGCCGCCAGCATCCCAAAGAGCAAAACCACGCCGCTCTCGTTCACAGGCGCATGACGAAACCGCCGAAAATCGATCGGGTCCCCATACGCCGGTGCCCCCGCCTTTCCCGGCGTTTCCGCCTTCAGCCACGCGTGCCATTCGTTCTTGAATTCAATCAGCCCCCGCGCCGAGTCCATCATGAGCACGCTCGAACCGGGAGCACACCCCTTCACCGACGCAGGCCCCGTGACCGGAGCAACGTCCGCCTCCTTCGCCGCATCGCTCCCCAGAATCGCAATCACATCGCTCCATTCCGGCTTCGTGTACGAGTATTCCCGAAACACCCGCTCCGCCGCGGCCCACCGCCCAAACTTGCTCTTCCACTGAAACCAACTGAACTCCCCACTCTTCTGATATTCAACCTGAGTCGGCCGACGCCCCAGCATCCGCACCACCCGCCCCCAATCTGCAATCAGCTCTTCCGCCGCCCGAACCTTCGCCCTGCGCTGCGGCCGCAGCCCCGCGGCACGAACAGCCTCGGGCCACGATTCAAACAAACCGCTCAGCGCCCTCTTGCTGATCCCCGACCGCCCAAAAAACTCCGCCCGCTTCGGAGCCCGCCCAAGCCGCTCCTCCGCCGCCTTGATGGCGTCGATGATCTCCTGGCGCCCAGAAGGAACATTGGACGTGAGATTGGACGTGGAAATGGTCGTGCGAACCGACGTGGGAATGGAATTCGGAACGGATCGCGTGCTGCTCATATGTAGGCCCTTGTAGAAAAAATTGGTAGAAAGATTGGTCGAACGAGAAGCGAAGTAGAACGAGAAGAGAACGAGAACGGGTGGCAATCACCCAAGAAAGAAAAGCGAGCGCCAGTTCAATCCATGAATGGCGTTCCTCTTCCTGAACTGCGAAGCAGCGCCCGCCAGTTCCCCTTCCTGAGCCGCGCAGCAGCGCCCGCCAGTTCCTCTTCCTGAGCTGCGAAGCAGCGGCCGCCAATAGCCTGGGGCGCCAGCCCCAGGAAAAAGCAATTGAATCATCAGAGCCGCAAAGCGGCGACACAGTTGATTCCCCGAAGCGCTACTCCCGAACCGCACGAGATCAAAACACCCGCGGCACGCGGATGCCTTTGGTGCCCTCCACCGCCGCATCGACCACGTTCCGCGGCAGGCATCCTGCTCGCGACGAGCAAAGTCTGGGCAACATCGAGACCGCACACAAAGGAAGGATGTGCAACCGAGAAACCCGGACAGGGAATGGCCGTGAAGCCGGGGGCGTGCCGCGGCCCATCTGCGAGATCGCTGCTGAAGCGACCGGCGGCGGCTTTTTGGAGGGGGGAGGAAGGGGTAGAGCGTGTGTAGTGGAGTGTTGGGGTGGGCATAGACGGATAGTTTACCATGCCGCGACTTGAAGTGTTGGGTTTTGTACGGTATTTCGGAGAAATAGTTGTAAGTTGTTGTCTGGAAAGGCTTTGGATGCCTGCAAGGAGAAGGCCGGAGGGAACGGCATTCCGACTTTTGCGAACAGATTGTGGAGAACGCCGCTATTCCCTACAATCGCGGGTTCGGGAGGAATCGGTGTACCAGTTCATCGCCACAGGCTCGTACGGAATCCCGGAAGCCGCTCGATTCGCGGGCGTCAACAGTCGCACTGCCGCGCGATGGATTGCCGGTGACGGGGCAGAACACCGGGGGCGATTGTTCCGGACCGACTTGCGTTCGGTCGGAAACAGACACGCGTTGTCGTTCTTAGACCTTGTCGACTTACTTGTTGTGGGCCGCTTCCGTGAAGAAGGGGTTTCGTTTCAAATGGTGCGGCGTGTGTACTCCCGGCTGCAAGAGTCGCTGAATACGGAGCATCCCTTCAGCCATCAGCGGCTGCTCACCGACGGCAAGACCATTTTCGCCGAGACACTGGATCGTGACGGAGACCGCCACCTTCAAGAAATTCTGACGGGCCAGAAGGCCATGCCGGAGATCCTCAAGCCTTACTTGAAGCAGATCGAGTATGCCGCGGACACGCAGACCGCGGCTCGCTGGAATATCGCGACTGGCGTGGTGATCGATCCTGCGCAGGCATTCGGCAAACCGATCATCTCGTCCGAGGGCAGGACAACCTTTGTGCTTTCCCAGGCGTACTGGGCGAACGACAAGAATGCGGGACTCGTCGCGGACTTGTTTGACGTTTCGACGGAATCAGTTCGCCGCGCGGTGGAGTTCGAAGGCCAGTACTCCATCGGGCGGGCTGCCTGATGCATTTTTTTATTGATCGGAATGTGCCGGTGGCACTTGCGCGCATGCTGGCGCACTACGACCGCGAGCACACCGTTGTCTTTCATGATGACAAATTCGAGAAGACGACACCCGATACCGAATGGTTGCCTGCGGTTGCATCGTGGGATCCTGTGCCTGCAATCATCTCGGGTGACGGGCGGATTCTGCGGAATCCGTCGGAGCTTCAGGTTCTTCGGGGCCTGCCGCTGACGTTCTTTCTGTTCGCGGATGCGTGGGCGGGTTTGCCATGGCGTGAACGAGCGTGGAAAGCCGTCAAGGTTTGGCCGGAGATTGTTTCTGCGGCAGACACGCGCCGGCCAACGATCTTCCGAATACCGATCTCGGCAATCAAAGTGGATCGCGTTTGTTTGACGAGCGAACTGGGCTCAGGGAAACACTTGCATTGAGTCGAGGGGTGCGGAATGCGGCGTACTTTCAGGGTGTGAAGATAAGTAACGGGGCTGTTCAAAGTCTCGATTGTGTCCCGGGTCATGGAAGATAGAATCGTGCAGCCTCTGACGAGCGAACGCCGGCCTCATGCCGTGTGCTCGCCCGGGAAACCGGGCGGAGCCTAGCTTGTGAGAGGCTTTTTTTGGCAGCGTCAAGGGATCCTGCGCTGTGTTCCAGCGGCAGTAGCCCTTTGGTCCCGATCGTCCATATCCATCATCTGCCTTCGCCCCAACGGGGCGCGGGAATGTAGGAAACCGTGTCCGTTTCTCGATCCTGCCCCGGAGGGGCAGAGGAGGAGCCAGGGGAAATCATCGAAGTATGCGATAATCCCCTACCTATGGCCCAAGAACCCACTTTTGCGATCGCCGGAAAGAAGACGTCGGACATCGACGTCCGCCTGAGCTACAAGATCGTCGAGTTGTTCTCCGAAGGCTTGTACGCGAGCCCGAACAAGGCGGTCGAGGAGTTGGTCGCCAACTCCTTTGACGCCGGCGCGCAGCGGGTTGCAGTCTTCCTGCCTGCGGACTTCCACGAGCAAGGAGCCACAATCGGCGTACTCGACGACGGCGAAGGCATGGACGCCGAAGGGCTCAAACGCCACTGGCTCATCGGCATCAGCAACAAGCGCGACCTCTCCAAGCTGCCAAAGGGACGACAGCAAATCGGAAAGTTCGGCATCGGCAAGTTGGCGACTTACGTCCTTGCCTCGCGCTTCACGCACGTCAGCAAGAAAGACGGCAAGTTCTATTCCACGTCGATGGACTATGGGAAGATCGACAAACGCGTCGAAGAGGGCGTCGAACCGAAGACACCGATCAAAATCGCTCTACGCGAACTGACCGACGACGAAGCCCAGCAAGTACTCAAGCCGTGGACGGATGCGGCGGCGTTCAAGGCGACGAACATCAAGTTGTTCGGCAAGGACGCTTCGGCGTCGTGGACTTTTGCAATTTTGTCCGACATCAAGGAGAAGGCAACAGAAATCAAGCCGGGTCAGCTTGAGTGGGTCTTGCGCACCGCCATGCCTCTGCGCGACGATTTCAGCATCTTCCTGAACGGCGACAAGCTGGAGCCGAGCAAAGCCGGCAAAGGCCGAATCAAGCGCTGGGTGCTTGGGGATGACATCACCGACCTACCAAAGCCGGCCCCGGATGAGATTGAGGCAGAAGAAGATCAAGATGAGCCTGCAAACTCCCCCACGCGCTTTGCGTTGACCCATTCTCCCCTAGGCCGGATCACGGGATATGCGGAAGCGTACAAGGACATACTTGGTGGAAAGTCGGACAACATCGGACGAAGTAATGGCTTTTTCGTCTACGTCCTTGGTCGTCTCATCAACGTAACGGACGGGCATTTCGGAATCAGGCCCGACGAGTTGAGGCACGGCACGTTTGGCCGGATGCGCGTCGTCGTCCACATGGACGGGCTCGACGGATTCCTGCAGTCGGATCGCGAGAAAATTCGTGAAGGCCCGGTTCGACAAGGCGGAAGGGAAGGGTTGGGATGGGATCGGCGACCTGGGGGCGAAGGGCGAGTTTCGTTTTACGTTTGATGGCCGGGGACAACTCGCGATTGATGCGACGGAGATTCATCCGGCACTGATGATTTGGCTGGATGCGGCGAAACCGGGATGGCGGTGTGAGAAGTCATCGTGGACGGTGCGGGTTGGCGACGAGAGAATGGGCGAGATCGGGCGGGAAACGTGGCTGGCGCCTCGCGATCGGTATCTGCGGATTGAAGGGCATGAAAAGCCTGTGTGTCTGCACACCGATCCGTGGAATACGCCGGCGGCGTTTGCGGTGCAGCTATTGAGTGCGATCAGCCTTGGGAGTTTGAAGCGATGGCTGGGGCCGCCGAATCGTTTGGCGGAGTGGTCGCACCTTGAGCTTGGCGAGGTCGAGCGGGCGTGGGTGGCTCTAATTGTGATGTGCTGGCAGGCGTGCGTGCTGACGCGGAGTGATATTGATCTTTGAAGCCGCACGTGAATCGGGCGGCTGGGTAGGGCCGCTCAACGGGAAGACAGACCGCCTGGAAAGGCGGTGCCACAAAAGGCGGCGATACCTGCACCGCTGCGCGGTGAGGGAACTCACATCCACCCCCTCTCGCGCAGGGGCCTTCGGAACTCCGTGGAGTTTACTTCTTGCGCTTCGCGGTGATCTCTCCCCGCTGATGCAGCACGAACGAGTCGGCGTTGGCGGCGGGGAAAACGAACTTCACGTTCGTGTCGAACGTGGGGCGGAACTCGTTGTTGCCCTGGTAGAGCAGCCGCGATTCGCTCTGACCCGTCGCCTGCGCCCACAGCTTGCCGTCGCGTGCAAAGAGCCTGATTTCGAGCGGGATTCCCTCGAACGCGTACTCGCCGCTGAAGCGGGCGAGATCAGATTCGGAAAGATCGAGGTCTTTGGGCTGGAAAACTTCGAGGCCCAGCGCGTACCTGGTGACCGTATCGGCGAAGCGGCCCGAATTGATGCGCTCGCTGTTGCTGAGAACGGCGACCGTGATCGTGTCCGGATTTTTCTCATCCGCGGGCAGCGTGAGGAGCATGGAGTTGAATCCGAAGATCCCCCCACCGTGCGAGATGCGCTTGCGCCCCTCCCACTCGTTGATCTGGAGGCCGAAGCCGTAGTTGGTGGGCTTCTCGCCCGCAGTGATGGGCGTGGTCATCTGCGTGTACGACTCGGGCGAGACGACCTTGCCGCTCGAAAGCGCGATCTCCCAGTTGCAGAGATCGGTGGCGGTCGAGAGGAGCGAGCCGGCAGCGCCGGGGACGTCGGCCCCGATGGACTTGTCGTTGGCGAGCTTGCCATCTTTGAACGAATAGCCCTGTGCGCGCCCGGGGATGATGTCGGAGTTGGATTCGTAGCGCGTGTGCGTGAGCTTGAGGGGCGTGAAGAACTCATCCTGGACGAACGCCGCGTAGGGCTTGGCACTGACCTTCTCGATGACCGAACCGAGGAGGTAATACGCAGAGTTGCTGTAGTTCCACTGCGTGCCGGGCTCGAAATCGAGGGGCTTCTCGGAGAAGCAGGCGATGAGTTCGGTGGGCGTGAGCTCGAGCGAGGCGTCGCGCTCCATGAACTTGTCGTCGTCGGTGTACGACCAGATGCCCGAGGTGTGAGTCAGGATCTGACGGATCGTGACGGGCCACTGCTTCTTGGGGAAGTCGGGGAGGTAGACCTGGATCTCGGCATCGAGATTGATCTTGCCCTGTTCAACCAGGCGCATGATCGCCGCGGCAGTGAACTGCTTGGTGACCGAGCCGATCCGGAAGATTGAATCGGGCGTGGCGGCAACGGCGACTTCGACATCGGCTTTGCCGTAGGCCTTGGCGAAGATGATCTCGTTGTTGCGTGCGATCGCGATCGAAAGGCCCGCGGCAGCAGGATCGGCCAGGAGCTTGGCCGCCGCAGCGTCGATCTTCTGGGTGAGATCGGGAACCGACGGCGGTGCCGCGAGAAGAAAGGAAGGGATGGAAACAACAGCCGCGGCGGCGAGTGCGATCGGTGCGAGAGCACGGAAGTTGGGCATAGTCACTCCTTCGTAGAAGGGTACTTGGGAAGTGGGCGATGGAGTTTTTGGATGGCCACCGGCACGAGCAAGCCGCCCGGATCACATTCAACGCAAGCACGACGCCCGTTGCCTTCTCGCTGCAGAGCAGCGAATGCCCACAGCCTGCGGCACGAGCCGCAGGGAGCACAAAAATGATAAGGATTCCGATTACTTCTTGCGTTCGTTGGCGTTTGTCCTCCCCCTTTCCCAAAGGAGGATTATGCGCCGTTCGGCGCTTGTGCGGGCTTGCGCCAGGCGCAGATCGCGTCCATGCTTGTGTCTCTTTCCACGGAGTACAAGCATGGAGCGCGAACTTTGGCGGGCGATAGTCGCGGCGATTCG
>JAEUJD010000046.1 GCA_016793015.1 Phycisphaerales bacterium | reverse complement strand
CGGCTGAAAAGCCCCTTCTTGTAGTCGAGCCTGAACAGCCCCGCGAACCCGCCCGGGTTCGCGATCACCCGCGGGCCAAACGTCTTGCGCATGGTCGATTCGAGCGACTCGGTGAACGAGTCCTTCTCGTTGATGTCCACGCCTGCAGAGGCGTACGTCAGCGAAGTGCGCGACTTGGAAGCGGACCCGTTCTGGCTGGTGTCGGCGGGCATGGGGCGAGGGTATCAGCGCACTTCGCCGAATGCCTGTCGCGAATGCAGTACACCTGCCGAGCTTGTGCGAACGCAGATATCGAGCCGACGTTTACTTGGTTAACCCGCTCGCTGGAATTGCTCCATCAACGCGCTCACGCCACGGAGCAGCCGGATCAACCTGCGGCTCGCTTCGATCTCGAATGTGAAGCAGTGCATCACGGGCTGCGGCACGCGTCGCCCGGTTCTTGGCGGGATCAATTCGCACCGATTCGAGCATTGCAATCGTCTCCGCGCGAAGCGAAGGCAGCATCGCGATCGATTCGGCGCTCACCGCAGCAATCGGGCTGTTCGAACTGACAGTTTGAAAAAGGACAACTTCAAGGTCGGCCAAGCGGTCTTTCTTTGAACGGGCGTTCGGAGATTCGTCGGAAGCCTGCGTTGCAAAGAGAAACAGCTTTTTGAAGACGCTGGGGTCAATGACTTGTCCGATGTTCTGCACCACCGCCTCAACTATTCGGTCCCGATCAATTTCTGAGCGGCGAGCGACGATGTCGATTGCGATCGATCTGCCTATGTCGTTCCCGTCACGCATCACCTGACAGAGCGCTTCGGTCAGTGCAACTTGGCGAGGAGTCGGCAACTTCACATTCAAAAAAATTCCTCGCGCTCGCGTTCTTCCCTCGGCGCTCACGCCCGAAAGCAAGCCCGCGATCTCTGGAATGAGACCGCTGAGCGGCTCACTCGCCTGCCAAAGGATGAACGAATTCGATGCGATGGCGGGCGTCTCTTGTCCGCACCGAAACTGTTCGATTTGCTCGCGTGCCATGGCCTCAAAGTCCGGATTGCCCGCGGGCATGTAGCTGCCATTTGGCCACAGAAACCTCGAGAGCTGACTCTTGAGAAGGTCATCACCCGCAAAGTAGACCTCACGGCAGCGTTTCAACAGAATCGCCTTTATTTCGGGACTGACATATTCAAACTCCCGCCATGTAATTCCTGACACTTGAGCGCTTGCGAGAAGATCGGGAAAGATCTGGGCGCCCATGGGAGTCAGTCCACCCTGTACAAGGCTCGATGCAAACGCCTGCGTACCGCTCCCGCTGTTGCGGACCGAATCGAGGACTTCCTGGCCATTGCGTGGAACTTTGGATCTGACGATGAGCCCGTAGTAAAGGTCCGACCAGGTATAGAGCGGAATGGACCGGTGCTTCACAATATTCTGCAGCGCGCGGAGAACGTCCTCTTCGCGCGTGATTTGATCTCGCATCCAGTGAAGAGCATCAACCGCGGCGAAGAGTTCTGGATCGGTCGCATTCTCGTCCTGCAGGACATTGAGCGCCAAATTCTCTGTCGGGCGGAATGTAAGAACTGTCGCGGTTGAGACCGGGGCAAGTGTCGGCAAGCCACCTTTTCCCTGCGGCACAACCGACCGCAGTGCCTGCTCGCGTCCGATGATTGGTGAAAGCCGGACCAGAATCGCGATGGGCGCGATGTTCTGCCAACCGACGATCAACCCGGCGGCGTACCAGTTCAGCGAAAATGAGCCGAGCGCAAGCAGCAGGCCTGCGCTCGCAAGCCCCCATCGACGTCGCGGGGTAATGAACTCTTTCTCGTTGCGAGCCTCATGTCCGCACTCCGGACACTTCAAGCCGGAGGATTTGGACATCTCATACCAGCACTTTGCGCAATGGCGACGCCTGAACCTGCCTGAGAGTCGATCTGAGAACAACCCAAAGCAAATCAGAAACGATCCCGCGCCACCCAACAGTGCGCCGGTGATCCAAAAGAGCCACACTTGCAGAGTCATCTTTTTGCTCCGGGTCGGTAAACCGGTCCCAGGTACTTGTCACGGCGATTGGCATAATCCCGCGCTTGTGGCGATGCAAGCACTTCCGCAAGCCGGAATGCGGTGAGGGCGCAGCAATCAAATATCTCGTTCTGCTGGTAAATCACCAGTTCGACCGCTTTCTGCCGGTGGGAACTGTCGAAACCGTCGACGTAATGCGCGAGCCGCAGATAGAACGCATCGGCGGAGTCGTATGGAAAGTTGTCGGGCAAGTGCAAATCCGGATCATCCCGCACCAGAAGGTCCGCCATCAATTCCTGCGTGGTGTCCGAAAAGGGCGGCTTCAATTCTCGAAAGACGTTTTCGACGAAGCGAATCCATCCCGGGCCTGATATTGGATCACTCGCCGCAGCCGGATAGTTCCGCGTTATCTTCGCAAGCACGCGCTCTTGCCCGAGCAGATGGAGAAGAGCCGAAGGAATTCGGTTCTCTCCATGTGCAGGAGTCGCGACGCAAAACTCGTAGACTGCGAGGCCGGCATCGGTACGTTCGGCTGAATCGATAGGGACACCGGCTTCAAGATTAGCAATCAAGTGAGCAGCGCATCGCGATTCGTCGAATGTTGCTCTCGGATCTTTCAAGACTTCCAACGCGAGCGCAAAGACGGAACGCACGACCACCAAGTCCTCTCCATCCCGCTCTTCTCTCATGCCCCACAAACTACACAAGACCAGTTCACGCCCGATGAGCGGAGCGAAGAACACCCGCGCCCGCAATGGAATCGCTTGCACACATCTTTCTTTTCCCGCGCTTCCCCCAAAGCCGATCGCACACGCAATTATCAGAACAAGAACTCCCGCGCCCGCCAGCCGCCACCTGCGTCGAGAAAAGTGCAGCCCCGATTCCGCCTTCGCCTCCTTCCCGCATTCCGGACACTTCAGCCCCACCGCCGCCGTCATGTCGTACCAGCACTTCGAGCAGCGCCGAAACTTCCGGTTGCCCGCGAATTGATCGCTTAGCAGTGCCCAGCAAAGCAGCCACATCCCGAACCCCGCGAGGATCACGCCGCCCACCCAATAGCCCCACATCACCGTCATGAGCGTGCGTTCCTGTCTTCCGAATCTGCCGTTCGAACTGTTCTTTTCTCTTCGTCCGCGGGCTGCTGTGCGTTCGCGAGTGACGTCCCGACGCAGTTATTTGTGTTCTCAGAACCTCCCCACTGGCCTTCCCGATTTCCTGTGGCATGTTAACGGACTGGTGTTCACCCACGTCGCGGCATCGCTGCGCACCAGAACAGGAGTCTCCACATGTCGAATTCGTGGATCGGGGTTCGCAGTGTTGGACTGCTCGGCACGCTCGCGATGGCAGCGACGGCGGGTTCCACCCTCGCTCAGAACGGCTTTACCTACGTCAAGGCAACGGCCAACATCTTCGGCTACGGCCTTTCCACGCCTCAGCCGGGTGGCGGCGGCGGCGGCACGCTCGCGAACGTGATCGCCCTCAACGGTGGCACGGGTCGCATTGCGGCGTTCTCTTCCGGCGGTCAGGCCGGTTGGGCGGGTGGCAACGACAACGGGCCAGATGGCGGCACGTTCTCCAGCACGACCAACATCGGCGCAGTCGGCCCGATTTCGGGCTACAACGGCCCGCTCAGCGGCCAGCTCGTCGGTGTGTTCATCGAAGCTGGTGATATCTCGGCTCTGAGCGCCCCCGGCGGCATGTCGTATCCGGATCTTGCAAGCTACACGGCCGCCAGCTACGCGCCGGGCCTGCGTCAGGTTTTCTACATCGGTGACGGCAAGACCGGTACCGGAAGCGGCGCAGTCCAGGGCTTCTATGTCCCGGATGGAGCGGCCTATCTCGTCCTGGGCATCGCAGACGCGTTCGGCTTCAACGCCGACGCTGGCTACTACGACGACAACGTCGGTGGCTACGAGACCAGCTATGTGATCGTCCCCGCGCCTGCCGCGGCGTCGATCCTCGGCCTCGCCGGTCTGCTCGCGGCGCGTCGTCGCCGGGCTTGATTTGGCTCTAGAAATCTGAATCGCAAGCCGGAGAAGCATCGTCTTCTCCGGATTTGTTTTTGGCCCCAAATCCTTTCATCCGCTTATCCGCATAAACGGATGGAAGCCAAACCCGCCACGCGCCTATCCTCTGCCCCCGGTTCAGCCCGATGTTTCTGGGCCGATGAATCGGCTCCTCTGCCAGGCGCGGCAGCGGACCAACTTCCTTCCGCTTTTGGAGAGCATGCCACATGGCTCGCACGCAGCTTTTCACGTCTGAATCCGTCTCGATGGGTCACCCCGACAAGGTCTCGGATCAGATCTCCGATGCCGTCCTCGATGCGATGCTGGCGGACGATCCGTACAGCCGCGTCGCGTGCGAAACGCTCTGCGCCACCGGCCTCGTCGTCGTCGCCGGCGAAGTCACCACCAAGACCTACGTCGATATCCCGGAGATCGTGCGTCGCACGGTCCGCGAGATCGGCTACACCAGCGGCGACATGCGTTTCGACTCCGAGTCGTGCGCCGTTCTCGTCGCGCTCAACAAGCAGTCGGCCGACATCGCCATGGGCGTTGACCGCGAAGGCGCGGGCGACCAGGGCATGATGTTCGGTTACGCCTGCAAAGACACCCCGGAACTCATGCCGCTGGCGATCCAGCTCAGCCACCAGCTCGTTGAGCAGCAGGCCAACGTCCGCAAGACCAGCAAGATCCCCGGCCTTCGCCCCGACGCCAAGAGCCAGGTGACGGTTGAATATCAGGATGGCAAGCCCGTCCGCGTCGACACCGTCGTCCTCAGCACGCAGCACGATGCGTCGTGGAACGACCGCCAGGACGAGCTCAAGAAGCAGATCACCGAACACGTCCTCAAGCCCGTGCTCAAGGAATGGTGGAACAACGCCATCAAGGTCCACGTGAACCCGACCGGCCGCTTCGAAATCGGCGGCCCGCACGGCGACACCGGCCTCACCGGCCGCAAGATCATCGTCGACTCCTACGGCGGCATGGGTCGCCACGGCGGCGGCGCGTTCTCCGGCAAGGATCCGACCAAGGTCGATCGTTCGGCTGCCTACATGGCCCGCTACATCGCCAAGAACATCGTCGCGGCCGGCCTCGCCGATCGCTGCGAAATCCAGCTCTCCTACGCCATCGGCGTTGCCGAGCCGACGAGCGTCTACGTTGACTGCTTCGGCACCAACAAAGTCGACGAGGAAAAGATCAGCCAGGCCGTCCGCAACACCTTCGGCCTCACCCCCCGCAAGATCATCGAGAGCCTGAACCTCCGCACTCCGATCTTCAGCCCCACCGCCAAGCACGGCCACTTCGGCCGCGCCCCCGGCAGCGTGACGGTTGCGGGCAAGAAGTACGACACGTTCTCGTGGGAAAAGACAGACAAGGCCGAAGCGCTGAAGGCGGCATGCAAGTAGGATTCGGGATTCGGCAATAGGCATTTGGCATTTGGCATTTGGCATTTGGCATTTGGCATTTGGCATTTGGCATTTGGCATTCGTAAAACGCAGAACCCTTCAGCCCCCGGCAACTCGCCGGGGGCTTTTTTTTTCCGGTTTCCCAATGCCGAATGCCCAATGCCAAATGCCAAATGCCGAATGCCGAATGCCGAATGCCTGATTCTGCCGATCCTTACCATCGCTCTGCGACGTACACACTTCGAGCACCCTTGCCCATTTCCAACCTCATCCCCCGGATGTTCCACCGGCGGCTCCTGATCATCATGGGGCTGGTTGTCGCTGGCCTTTCGCTTCCCCTGATTCAGACGGCGCGACTCACGACGACCCGTCACGAGGAATTGCTCCGCGCTGCGGAATCCCGCCTTGTCACCCGCCAGTGGACCCCGTCCATCCGGGGCAACATCGTTGATCGCAAGGGCCGCATCCTCGCGCAGGATCGCCCGAGCTACGACGTCGCCATCGACTACGACGTGCTCAAGGGAACGTGGGCCGCGAAGAAAGCGGATGAGCTTGCCCGCAGCAACCGCGTGCAATGGAGCGAACTCGGGCCGGAGCAACGCAAGGCGCTGGTCGAGAAACTGACGGCACTGCTCGACGCCCGCGTCGAGAGCGGCATGGCTGAACTGGCCCGCACCTCGGCGGTCGATCGCTCGAAACTCGATGCACTCGCCCAGGCTTCGGTGCGCGAAGTCGATCAGCTCTACGACTCCATCCGCGATCGCAGGCGTCAGGACATGATCCGCGAAGCCGTGAAGTCGGCCGATGGCGGCCCCGATCGCGTGCTCACGCAGGACGAACTCAGGAAGATCGAGATTGCCGCGGCAAAGCCCATCGCCGAACAGCAGCGCGCCGTCTCCGTCCTCAGACGAATTTCCGACACGACCGCCTTTGAGCTCGAACTGCTCACCGAAGGCAAGGTCGAGCTGGCTGGCGCGAGCGATCTGCTCGACCCGGTGCCCGACCCCGACAAGTTGATGATCGCGCGAATTCCCGGGGTGCGCGTTTTCGACACGGGCGACCGCTCCTATCCCCTCGACTCGCTCACCGTCACCCTCGACCGCGCCCGCTTCCCGTTGCCCATGCGATCGGACACGACGGTCGAGGTTCCCGTCGAAGGCGTGGGCGGGCACATCCTCGGCTGGATGCGCAGCCGCGTCTTTCAGGAGGATCAGGAACGCCGCAAAATCCAGATCGCAAACGACCCCGCGTTCGCATCGCGCGTGCTGACACCTTCGGGCGTGGATCGGGGCGAATACCGCGAGCGCGACCGCGTCGGCAGCTCCGGCATCGAAGCGACGATGGAGCATCGCCTGCGAGGCCTTCGCGGACTCCGCACGCAGCACCTCGATCGCATCTCACAGCCCGACGAGATCGAGATGCTCGACGCCTCGATCGGCGCCACCGTCCCGCTCACCATCGACGCGATGCTCCAGGCACGCGTGCAGGCCGTGATGTCGCCCGCCGCGGGCCTTGCGGTTGTGCAGGATTGGCACGGAACGCCGAGCGAAACAATGCCGATCGGTACGCCCCTCGCGGGCGCCGCGGTTGTGCTCGAGATCGACACCGGCGACATCCTCGCGATGGTCTCGATGCCCGAGGTCTCCCGCCGCGTGATCAAAGAGAACCCCGAACAGATCTTCGACGACAAGATCAACGTTCCGTTCCTCAATCGCGCGATCGCCAAGCCCTATCCGCCCGGGTCGATCGTCAAGCCGCTCGTGCTCACCGGCGCCGCCCAGCGGGGTAACTTCCTCCAGGGCCAGACCATCGACTGCACGGGCCACCTGCTTCCGAACGAGCCCAACATGCTCCGGTGCTGGATCTATAAGCGTTTCGATCAGACGCACACGCAGCAGCTTGGCCATCCGCTGAGCGCCGCCGAAGGCCTCAAGGTCTCGTGCAACATCTTCTTCTTCACGCTCGGCAAGCGACTCGGACCCGAAGCAATCTCGGATGTCTTCCGCGAATTCGGCGTGACGCAATCCTGGAATCTCGGCATCGGCTCCGAATACCCCGGCTCGCTTCAGGTCTACGGCAACAAGCGCGATCTGACGATGGGCGAAGCGATCCAGATGGGCATCGGACAAGGCCCGGTGACGTGGACTCCGCTCCACGCCGCGGATGCGTACGCGACGCTCGCCCGCTCGGGCGTTCGCGTCACGCCCCGCATTCTCGCCGATGCGCCCCGCGCTCAGCCGGTTGAACTCAACCTTCCCTCGTGGGCCGTGCAGGACGCCATGGAAGGCCTCGCGGCATCCGCCAACGACGACCTGGGCACCGGCAACCACCTCACCATCGATGGCGTGCACGATCCGATCTTCAACATCCCCGGCGTGAAAGTCCTCGGAAAAACCGGAACCGCCGCGGCACCCGATCTCAAGTTCGGCTCGAGCGCCGATGATGATGGCGTCGGCCCCGGCCCAAACGACATCGTCCGCTCCGGCGATCACTCGTGGTTCGTCGTCCTCGTCGGCAAACCCAACGAGCGACCGAAGTACGTCATCAGCGTCGTCATGGAATACGCCGGCAGCGGCGGCAAAGTCTCCGGCCCGATCGTGAATCAGATCATCCAGGCGCTCCGTGACGAGGGCTACCTGTAGCGTGAAGGCAAAGGCAGGTCACCACAGAGGCGCAGAGGCACAGAGAAATCGAAACAAGGTTTGGGCAAGAGTGGGTCGAGACAAATCGCGCCCGTGACCTCTCTGTCGATCGATCACCTGCCCCGCCATCCAAATGCCATTTGTCTTTCTCTGTGTCTCTGTGACTCTGTGGTGAATCTTCTCTTCACTTCGCAATCGGTTTCAGATCAATGACCACCGGCAAGTGATCGCTCGGCTGCGCATCCGCACGCGTCAGCCCCATTTTCATCAGCGCCGCATCGCTCAGCCTCGCCGGATCAAACACAAACTGCCTCACCGGCTGCGCACTCGCATCGCTGTACACCAGCCAATCGAGCCGTCCCGGCGAAAACCCGCTGCTCCAATCGCGCCACGTGTACAGCCAGTCATCACCCAATACCACCGGGTCCGCCGGCGTCAGGTCGCTTCCATCCACATCGATATCCATCCGCAGAACATCCAGCGGCATGCGGCTGCCGACGAGATTGATGTCGCCTCCAAGCACGCGGATATCCGCCGCGTCCGCCCGGCTGAGCTGCTTCATCCCCTGATTGATTGCATCGACTTCCGCAACCCGCAGGTTGTCCTCGTTCGAGCCGATCGCTCCGCAGCACTTCAGATGCATCGCCCCGATCAGCGCCGCGCCGATGGGCGTCTGCACCGCGGCGCTCACGAATCGCACCTTGCGCGAATCGCCGTTCCAATTCATCTCCAGGTTGTTCGGCCCCGCCAGCCGCGTCGGGAAGATGCTCGCCACCGCAACATCCGGCCCCGTCACCGCGTTCCACGCGACCATAATCCCCATCGCCCCCGGCGCGCTCGGCATGTTCTTGTTGAGCACCCGCTCGAGCGCAGCGCTGTCGCCCTTCCACTCCGAAAGCATGATCACATCCGGATTGATCGCGCGAATGACAGCGCAGAACTTCTCCGGCGAATCCTGCAATTTGCCCCACACATTCCACGCCATCACGCGGATCGCATCCGGCGACTTCGCGGGAATCCCTTCGTTTGATAGTTTCGGCCCGCTCGCGATCGCCGGAAACTCAACCTCAAACGGATCGCTGTAGCCGACGATCCGCGCCCGATCGTCATAGATCACAAACGCCCCGCGCCCCTTGCCGCGCGAAGCCATCCCCGCCGTCGGCAGGCCCGACGCCGCCGCAAAGAACCGCGACATCCGCGCGTCGTACCACTGCGAGGCGTACGTCGGCGCGAACATGAAGTCCGAATCTTCCCGCTTGACCTCCGTCCGCTTCCCCGCCTGATCGAGCTTGAAGAACGCGACCCCGTGCCCCGGCGCACCGCCCTTGGGATTCAAGGGCGAGAACTGAACCTCCAAATCCGCACCGATCGACGCAAACGCCTTCTCGCTCCGCCTCCACCCCGTTGCAGCATCGCCATCGGTATCAAGCAGCAGCGCCACCGTCTCGTCGCTGTCCTGAATCGTTTTCCTGTCATCGCCCGGGTTGAACCGGAAATACACAAACCGGTCATCCGCCCGCGCCACAGCGCTCGACGAAGCCGTTTCCGGCACGCGATGCGCCGTGGGTGAACTTGAGGCGCACCCGGCGCTCAAAACCAACGCGATCAATCCCACGCGACTCATCCATTTGTGCATGCCCCACTATCGCCTGCCAAAGGCCCGACTGCAAATCCGCCCGCCTTGCAGATCGCGCAAAGACGGCCGGTTCGCTCCATTTGGGCGTCCCACCCCCATGCGGGCTGAATAAACTCCGACCCCGCCGCTCGCCGCGGCAAGCACTTTGGGCGCCGCGCCCTTTTCCGCGGCAGACATTCGGCCGATTCATCCTTCCGGGCGTCGTACCACGCCTTTTGCCCCCCGCCCCCGCGAAAAGGTCCTCATGGCAAGCAAGCAGCAAATCACCGACGCCATCTACAACGCCATCGACGAGGTCAATGCCGCTCAAGGGTCCGAGAACCAGATCGCCAAGGACCCGAAAGCGATCCTCTTCGGCCAAGGCGGCAAGCTCGATTCCCTCGGCCTTCTCACCTTTGTTTTGCAGGTCGAGCAACGCATCCAGTCCGCCGGTCATCCGAGCTTCACCCTGACCGACGAAAAAGCCATGGCCGATACCGCCACCGCCTTCCGAACCGTCGACTCCCTCTCCGACTACATCGTCTCTCGCCTCTGATCGCATTTTTTCCGACCTTTGGCCCTTTGGCCCTTTGCAAATTTGGCCCTTTCCCCATGGACATCAAGAACATCCATTGCCTGCTCATCGCCGATCACACCATCGATCAGCTCGGCGCGATCCTCAAGAGCAGCGACGACGCCCCGGTCGTGAAGGCGACGATCGCCCACTTCGATCAGGTCCAGCAGATCCTGATGAACCCCGCGCTCTCCTGTTGGAAGGAGGGCGCAAACGCCGCCCTCGTCTGGACGCGCCCCGAGCGCGCGATCGATGCCTTCCGGCGCATCCTCTCGCGCGAACGCGTCACGCAGGAAGACCTCCTCGCCGAAGTCGATGAATTCGCATCGCTCATCCTCCGCGCCAGCGATCGCGTCGAAGCCGTCTTCGTCCCGCTCTGGACCATGCCCGCATGGTGGCGCGGCACCGGCGGCCTCGAACTCAAATCCCGCCCCGGCGCCATCGGCGCCGTCCGCGCGCTCATGCTCATGAACGCGCGGCTCGCGGAAAAACTCGAATCCAACTCAAAAATCCACCTGCTCGATGCCTCGCGCTGGATGGCGAGCGCGGGCAGGAACGCCACGAATCCCAAACTCTGGTTGATGACCAAGGCGCTCTACAGCCTCGAAGTCTTCAAGGATGCCGCCGCCGACATCAAGGCCATCCTCCGGGGAATCGCCGGCCTTTCCAAAAAACTCATCGTCCTCGATCTCGATGACACCCTCTGGGGCGGCGTCGTCGGCGAGAACGGCTGGGAAGGCGTCGCGCTCGGCGGGCACGATCCCGTCGGTGAGTCGTTCGCCGATTTCCAGCGCGCTCTCAAAGGACTCAAGAACACCGGCGTGATTCTCGCCATCGTCAGCAAAAACGACGAGAAAACCGCCGTCTCCGCCATCCGCGAAAACCCCGAGATGGTCCTGAAGGATTCCGACTTCGCGGGCTGGCGCATCAACTGGCTCGACAAAGCCACCAACATCAAAGAGCTCGCCGAAGAACTCAATCTCGGCCACGACAGCATCATCTTCATCGACGACAATCCGGCCGAACGCGCCCGTGTCAAGGAATCCCTCCCCCTCGTCACCGTGCCCGACTGGCCCGCCGACAAGATGCTCTACACCCAGGCGCTCCACGCGCTCCGCCTCTTCGATCGCCCCAGCGTCACCGACGAAGACATGGGCCGCACCGACATGTACGTCGCCGAGCGTCAGCGCACCGAAGCCAAATCCTCATCCGTCTCGATGGAAGACTGGCTCGCCTCGCTCCAGCTCAAAGTCACCTACGAGCCGCTCGGCCCCGGCAACATCAAGCGCGCCGCCCAGCTCTTCAACAAGACCAACCAGATGAACCTGACCACACGCCGCTTGACCGAGGCCGAACTCCTCGCCTGGGGTCAGGAAAAGAACCACGCCATGTACGCCTACCGCGTCGCCGATCGCTTCGGCGATTACGGCCTCACCGGCATCGCATCGGTCGAAGTGAACAACGGCGAAGCAACCGTCACCGACTTCCTTCTCTCCTGCCGCGTTATGGGCCGGGGCGTTGAAAAGGGCATGCTCACCACGCTCCTCGACTTCGCCAAGAAGCTCGGCGCGAAAAAGACGACCGCAAAGTACATCGAGAGCAAGCGCAACAAGCCGTGCCACGATTACTTCAAGGACGAGTCCGGCCTTCCGAAAAACGATGCCGCAACGGAGTTCTGGTGGACCCACGATCAGGATTTCCCGACGCCCTCCCACATCACGCTTGTGCAGGGAGATGGCTCCGCCGTCGCCGAACCTACGCTGGCCGGTTCTTGAGGCCGCTCAAGTCCGACCGATGGTGATTGCGATTGTCCCGTATCATGGGAAAGGTCATCCTCAAAACCTTCACGCTCGCCGACATCCCGTCCGATGGATTGGCGAATCGCTACGCCGATCCGCACGGCTACCTCGCGACCAACACCGACGCGTGGGTCAACCTGCTCCGCGACAATCCGAACTCAGAGCCAACCGACCTCGTCATGCTCCTCGCCCTTGATGAGCAGGAAGACGGCTCCTCCTCCGTCATCGGCCGCCTGGGCGTGCACGCAACCTCCTGGTCCATCGACGGCAAAGAACACCGCATCCACGAGATGGACGGCTTCTTCCTTGATGAATCCCGCCGCCAAACCGGCGCGGGCGCGATGATCATCCTCCACGCCATCGCCCGCTGCAAAACCATGCTCGCCTGCGGCGGCCCCAGCGCCGATGCCCAGAAACTCTACAAAGCCGCCGGCATGAAAGAGATCGGCCCCCTCAAGCGCTGGGTCTACTTCCGGAGCGGGCGCCCCGTCGCCCGAAAGGTGCTCAAGTCCGAAACGCTCGCAAATCTCTTCGCATTTCCGATCGGCCTTGCGGCACGCGCCGTCTACACCCTCCGCGGGGCTCGCGCAAAGCCGAAACTCGAATACAAGCCGGTCGACCGCTTCGACTCCCGCATCGATGCCATCGTCGCGACTTCACGCCAGAGTCTCTTCCCGCGTGGTTCGCGCGTGCTCAACTGGGCGCTCGCCCATCGACGCATCAAGGCGTTCGAGATTTTCGACCGCGGCACTCTGATCGGCTACGCGCTCCTCAAGCGCAGCATTCTCGATGCAACCCAGCACGGTCTCGGCAGCGTCTGCGTCGGCGCTCTGCTTGATTACTTCATCGCCGATGCCGACGCCGGCCGCAAGAAAGACCTCGCGCTCTTTGTGATGCGACACTTCGAGTCCGATCGGGGCGACGGCGACCTCGCAAGCGAGCGCGGCCTCGTCGAAGTCATCGAGATCCAGGTCTTCGACCCCGAGTTCGATGCGATTCTGAAGGGCATGGGTCTTGTCCACGCCGGCGGTCTTCGCGTGCTCTTCCGCCCGCCGCCGGGCACCGCATTCGATGATCGCACGCCCTGGTTCTTCACGCACGCGTCGGGCGACATGCTCCTCATGAGGCCGTGAGCGAGTCCTCATGCGAAGACTGAATTCGTGCTGAAATTGCGCACCCCCTGCGCCCGCCGCGAATCCGGCGATGTCGTCGCGATCTCTTCCGACAAAGGTGCCCCGGGTACCCGTTCATTGCGGGTTCGACTCCGATAATCCGCTCTCAGGAGCAATACCATCGCTCGCACCAGCCCGAATCCCGCTCGTCGGGTCTTTCCAGATTCACCCGGGCCTCTTCCTGCCCGATGCACAATTCCTGAAGCAGCCCTCCCGTCCGGAGTTTTCTGAACCATGAAGCGACCCATCTCCTTCGGCCGAGTTGTCAACTTCGCCCGGCGTATGCCCGCGGTGCTCACGCAGCCCGAGCGCCTCTACGCACAGGAAGCGATCAAGAAGATCTGGCCCGAGGCAAGCCCAAAGGACATCGAGCAACTCCGGTACGAGTACTACAAGAACGACGATCTTTTCCTCGATGTGGACCGCCTCTCGCTTTCCAAGCGCCGCCGCCGTGCCCAGTGGGAACCGTGGCTCGAGTTCCAGTACATGCTCGTCCGCATGCACAAGCCCGAGATCTACGTCGAGACCGGCGTCTTCGACGGCATCAGCAGCGCCGTGATCCTGCAGGCCATGGAAGACAACAACAAGGGACGCCTCGTCTCGATCGATCTTCCCGCGACCGAACCCATCAAGGGCGCGACCGATCACATGCTCGAAGGCTCGCTCCCCCCCGGCGTGAACCCCGGCTGGTGCGTGCCGCAGCGCCTGCGGAACCGTTACGACCTCCGCCTCGGTGACGCACGCGAGCTCCTTCCCGCGGCACTGAAAGAACTCGGCAAGATCGACATCTTCTTCCACGATTCGCTCCACACCTACGACCACATGATCTTCGAGTACCGCTGCGCATGGCCCCACCTCAAGGACGGCGGCTTTGTCGTCTCCGACGACATCTTCGCCAACCCGGCGATGCTGCACTTCAGCAAGGAAGTCGGCCGCAAGTACCTGAATATCCGCAACGGCTTCGGCTGCGTCCGCAAGTAGTCGGCCCGCTGCCTTCGCAACCAATTCCGCTATGACGCGCGTCATCATCAACGCCGACGATCTCGGTCTTTCACCACGCGTGAACGATGCGATCTTCGGCCTGATGGAGCGTGGCCGCCTGACCAGTTCGACCATCATGGCCAACGGACCGGCCCTCGAAGACGCCGCGAAACGCGCCAGATCGCTCCCCCGCTGCTCCTTCGGCGTGCACCTCAATCTCACCGACCTTCGACCGATCACCAGCGACCCCGCTCTCAGGACGCTCCTGAACGAGAGCGGCGATTTCGCGCGCCGCGCACGGGATGTCCAATACGACGACGCGCTCAAGGCCGCCGTTGAACGCGAGTGGACCGCGCAGATCGAAAGAGTCCGGGCTCTCGGTGTCCCGATCAGCCACATCGACTCACACCATCACACGCACACCTTCGCGCCGCTCTTCAAAGTTCTGAAACGCGTGCAAGCCAACACCGGCATCCGCCGCGTGCGCACCACAATGAATCTCTACCACCCGACCGACCCACTCGTCGGAGGCACAAAGCAACGCATCAAAAAGCTCGGCTGGCATTCGGCGCTCCGCTGGCTCTCGCCCCGCACAAAGACGACCGACCTCTTCACCTGGTTCTGGATCTACCACGACCTGCTGCCGAACGTGCCGAGCGCCCGCACCGTCGAGCTGATGGTCCATCCCGGCTCCGACGACCCGATCTTCAAACGCGAAGAAGCCCTGATGGAGACCCCGTGGGAATCTCGATCAAAGTCCCCGATCAAGCTGATCAGCTACAACCAGCTTTGACCGCAGAATCGCTGAATTGCCCGGGCAAGCCCGCAATTCTCTGGTTCACCACTTCCCATTTCATCCGCCTTCCGTTCCGGCCGATATGCCGGGAATGGGCACGTCATCCACCCGGCGCCGTCACTTCGCACCCGCTGCGCTCGCCCTGGCCTTTGTCTGCACGGTCATCCTCGGCCGCTCGCTCTCTGCGCGGCCCGCAAGCGCTTCCGAATCTCACCCGCCCCGCATCGAATCGCTCCCCCCACTCGCCCACGAGATGGGCGTGAAGCCGCTCGTCACGCTCGTCGGCCGCGAAACGATCGTGCGCATCAGCGACCGAACCGGCAAACGCGTCTACAGCGTCTTCGATCGCGCGGGCGCGCCGCTGGCCACTCGCCTTTCCCGAGCCGAGCTTGCCCGCCAGTTCCCCAGGCTCCGCCTCGAAGAGATGCGCGACGTCACCAGCGGGCTCGTCCCCGACTCCACTCTGCTCGCCGATACGCCCGACCCCGCCCCGCCGAACTGAGCCCTGCGCCGCCCCACTAGCATCCGGCGTGATTGCGCCCATCCTTCCTCCCGGCTGCCAAACCATCATCCTCGTTGGCGGCACGTTCGACCCCGTCCACCTCGCGCACACCTCGCTGCCCCGGGCCGCTCGCGCTGCCGCTCACCTTGATGATGCCTGCCTGCTCTACGTTCCCGCGGCACGCAGCCCGTTCAAGGCCGATGCGCCTCGCGCCAGCGATGCCGACCGCATCGCCATGCTGAGCCTCGCGATCCGCAGCGTCCCGCAATCCGCCATCTGGACCGACGAGATCGATCGCGCCCGAACTTGCAACGCACCCAGTTACACGATCGACACGCTCCACCGCCTCCGCGCCGCCGTCGCTCCGCCGACCGACCTTCGACTCCTCATCGGCGCCGATCAGGCCGCATCGTTCCACAAGTGGAGCGATCCCCGTGCGATCCTCGCGCTCGCCCGTCCTCTCGTCATGCTCCGCGGCGGTGATTCAACGACCGTGCTCGGTTCGCTCAAAGCCTCCGGATTCTGGACGCCCGATGAACTTGCAATGTGGTCGCGCTCGGTTGTGCCAACACCCCTCTCCTCGATCAGTTCGACACACCTCCGCGATCTGCTCGCGACGCCCGACCCCGCCTCCGAACAGCAACTCGCGGAATCCCTTGATCCCGCCGTGTTGGAGCACATCCGCTCCCGTGGCCTGTATCGCCGTGAAAACCGTGTCATCCGCTAGTACGCCGCTGTGCGTATCGTCGGCCATGAAGACGCACAACACCCTCCCCAAGAAGCTCAAGGCCGACTCCATCTCGCTTCTCCAGGCAAGGCTCGCCGACAGCCTCGATGCCTACAGCCATTGCAAGCAGGCACACTGGAATGTCCGCGGCCCCGGCTTCCAGGCGATCCACGAACTCTTCGACAAAGTGGCCGACGCCGTCGCCGAAAGCGCCGATGCAATCGCCGAGCGCCTCGCAACGCTGGGCGGCTCGCCTAGCGGAACGGCCCGCGATGTCGCCAAGAACTCAACGCTGAAGCCGTATCCGCACGGCATCGCCAACGAACGCAAGCACGCTGATGCGCTCGCCTCGTCCCTCTCCGCGCTCGCAACCGCCTACCGCGAAGCGATCGATCACGCCGACAAAGCCGGCGACGCTGTCACCTGCGACCTCTTCACCCGCCTCACCGGCGAACTCGAAAAGTACATCTGGTTCATCGAGAGCCACAACGCCTGAGATGAATACCGCGGACAATCCCCCGGGCTCGTTCCACGCCGTTCCAGGCAATCCTCGTGCCGCTCAATTTTTCTATCGCGTGATCGCGAACAACATCAGCGGCACGCCCAGACACGCCGCCGAGATCGGCAGACTCGCAAGAAGGCAGTCCACCCGATCGTCATCATCCATCATCAGCATCGTCGCGCCCGTGATCACCGAGGGGACAAGCAGAATCGTCCAAAGGCTGATCCAGATCTTGCCCGAGTTGTACGGAAAAACAAGCTCAGTCACCGCCAGCCCGACCAGCACAACACCCAGCACCTGCAACAGCGCGATCGGCACGGTGGTATCCAGAAACCGCAGGATCGCCCCGAGCACAAAATAGCCGAGCGACGCGACGATCCATGTCGGCACGATCGCCGCGAGCCAGAACTTCACGCCGTCCGGTCCGTACCACGCGCCCGCAAGCACCAGCAGGACCGCGAGGGCAAACCCGCCCCCGAAGATCGCCGGGCGGCACGTCTCCCACAAAACCTGCCCCGCCATCCACTCCTCTTTTTCCGTCATGAACTCGAGCACCGGCGGCGCGAACGGCGCCGCCCCGCCGCACTCCGGACACGTCGTTCCAGTCACGCCCGAAAGGTCGTAACCGCAGCCCGGACAAGGCGCACGCGACACCAACCCGGGCGCGACCACCGTGTCGATCCGCCCCAGCCTCGCCCCGCAACTGATGCACAAGACCGCCCCGGGCCGGATCGCCACGCTGCACGCCGGGCACTGCGTCGCGGTTTCCTCGGCGTCCTGCGCCAAGGGCAGCGGCTCGGGCTTCGCCGGCGTGTTGAACTTCTGCTCAGATTTCCGGTTCAGGCCCATCCGTGCAATGTATCACATTGCACGCCTCACTTGAATCTCAGTTCGGGCGGGAACGCCATGACCAGCAGAAACACCACCGGCCAGTTGATGAGTGCCAGGATCCCCGCATCCATCACCTCGAGCTCCAGATTCCGGAACAGCAGCCAGATAACAGCCAGCGTGACGAACGGATAGGCGATGAACATATTCGTCGCATCCACAAACACCTGTTCCGCGAGGTAACCGCACGATGCAACCGCCAGCAGCCTCAGCAGCAACTGCGGCCACGGCAACTCGACTTCCAACCACAAAAGCATACTCATCGCTGTCACCAGGCACAGCGAGAAGTACCGCACGCCCATCTTCGTCAGACCCAGTCCGATCAGATTCGTCTGGTTCGTCGCCCACATGAACGCCGCGTACACCCCGATCGCGATCACCGTCGCAAGAAGAGGCACGAAGTACTTGTGCACGATCTTCGAGGGCGTCCGTTCCTCCATCGCAACTTCTTTGAGGCGCAGCTTGCTCACGCTGAACGCCAGCCCCGTCGCGCATTCGGGACACTTCGTCGCGTTCTTCAGCCCCGTGCAGTCGTGGCCGCACTTGGGGCAAAGCCGCTTCTTTGTGTTCACCGTCGTCTGCGCTTCGATCGCCTTGGGCGAATACCCGATCTCGTAATCAAACCCGCACCCGCCGCACACGACATCCTCTTCACCGATCGGTTTCGCGCAAGCCGGGCACTGCCGCTCGACTTTCTCGACCTTCTTCGCCCGCATGCCCGCGGCACAATCATCGCAAAACAATCCGGCGTTCCGCGCCTGGATCTTGGTCTTGTCGATCACCCGCCCACAGTTCGGGCAAGCCACGCCCTTGGTTACCGATGCGCCCGCCATCCAACCTCCCACCTACCCCCCATCCGCTCAGGTCGGCCCCGCAGCCATATCTCTGTACTCCTGCCGCGCAATCCCGGTTGCCATTCCTCGACCCATTCGGCCTCCGCCAATGAAAAGAGCACCTCCCAAGAGATGCTCTTGCTGTTCAGTATGTATTGATGCACTCAGCCTTTGTGCTCGCGCCAGGCCTTCAGCACTTCCGCCTCGCGCTCCCGGCTCAGTCCGACCCGAAGCTTCGCCGGATCGCCGAGCTTTGGCGCATCCTTGCCCGCCTTCTTTGCGTCCTCGACAAGCTGCTTGCCGACCCGCTCGCGCCGTGCCACTTCCTTCGGCCACCATTCCAGCGTGGCCTGGCAGGTGTCCTCCACCGGCCGATACGTCAGACCTGCCGCAACCGCTCGCGCGTTCGAGCGGCGATGGAAGCCCGCTGCCTCACCCTGTGACGGGATGATGATCGGCAGGTCGCCTCCCACCGAGACCTGCTGCTCTTCGAGAAACGCGAAAGGCACCCAGACCGGAGTCGCCTTCTTGCCGCCGGTCGCGGCGCTCGCCGCGAGGCACGCATCGACCAGCCCCTTCACGTTCAGTTTCTTGCCTTCGACGCCATCCGGCCCGATCGCGTTGAACACGCCCGGCGTCTTCTTCTCGCACATCCGCACGCACCATTCGGCCAGGTCGCGGTTGTCGATGAACTGGACCGGATCGGTTCCATCGCCCGGGCAGAGCATGTCGCCGCCCTCGCTGGCGCGAACCGGCCAATAGGTAAACCGATCGCTTGGATCGCCGGGGCCGACGATGAAGCCGGGCCGCACGATCGCGCTCCGGTCGCCGAAGACCCGCTGCACTTCCTTCTCGCACAGCACTTTCAGCGGACCGTACCGCTCCATCTGCGCGCCCATGTTCTCGGTGGTCGTGTCTTCGACGACACCCAGTTCGTCGGTCTCGTCCGCCGCGCCGCCGTTGCCCTTGTACACGGAGATTGTGGAAATAAACAGGTAGTAGCCCGAGTCCTTCAGCAGTTCCGCCGACGCTTTTACATGGCGCGGATAGAACCCCGAAGTATCGATGATCGCGTCGAACTTCTTGCCTTCGAGCTGCGTGAGCCCCTTCGGTGTCGCGGCGTCGCCCTCTTCGGCGTTCTTGTCCGGATCACGGTTGCCGAACAGCTTGTCCACATCCTCGATGATCCCGATGCGCTTCTCGGTCTTGCCCCGGTTGAACAGCGTCACCTTGTGCCCGCGGCTCTTGGCGTACTCGGCCATCTTCGGCCCGGAGAAGCCCGTGCCCCCGAGGATCAGGATGGACATCTGCTTGACGGGCGCGCCCGGCGTAGCCGGATCGGCGCTTGTCATGCGGGCCAAAGCGCTCGGTCCGAATCCGACCGCCGCGACCCCAAGGGCGGCC
This sequence comes from Phycisphaerales bacterium, assembly GCA_016793015.1. GTDB lineage: Bacteria > Planctomycetota > Phycisphaerae > Phycisphaerales > UBA1924 > JAFEBO01. The sequence continues at coordinate 8,340 of JAEUJD010000046.1, read as the reverse complement.
CCGGCCAGTGCAGTGAATCGACCAAAATCGCGCCGTGAAAACTGTCGTTCAGACATCGGAGGTTTCTCCATTTTCCGTGTGTAGGTCCACATCCCAAATAGCCCGCAACTGTGCAGAATCCTCGGTTGTACCATGACCCCGGAAGCGGGTTGCGATCGTTCAGCGAGTTTTCGAAAGGCAGGAATGAGCGAGCCGGAAAGTCCCACACGAAACGACCCAGTTTCACGCTTCTTTGGCCTCAAACCCGGCGATCTTGCGATCGTTGCTCCGGCCACGCTCTGCGCGTTCACGCTCTTCTCCGCCTATTCGGTCGCAAAGCCACTCCGCGATGCCATCGGCGCAAGCGTCGGCTCCAAAGAAGTGGCGGCGCTCCAGACCGGTACATTCCTCACCATGATCGCCGCGAGCGCGCTGGTCGGCTTGCTGGTCTCGCGTCTCTCGTGGCGAGTCTTTGTCATGTTCGCGAGCATCGTCTGGGTGCTCGGTGCCGCGACTACGGCGATCTTCTTTGCATCCGCCGGAACCGAGTCCTCGCACCTCGTGGACAAGGCTTTCTTTGTCGCCCTCAGCGTCTTCAACCTGCTCAGCCTTTCCATTTTCTGGGCAACGATGAGCGACATCCTTGATTCTGATCGCGCCAAACGCGCGTTCCCGGCGATCGGGCTCGGGCTCACGTTCGGCGCGATCGCCGGGTCCTGGTTTGTGCTCAAGTTCGCCAAAACCATTTCGTACTCAAACTTCATCTGGATCTCCTGCGGCCTGCTCATCATCGCCGCACTCAGCACGGCCTGGCTGCTGCGTTTCGCGCCGGCCCGCGCCCGCGAGAAGCGCCGCACGCCCGGCGGCTCGGTCGCCGAAATGATCGAGGGCATGTGGACCGCGCTCGCATCTCCCTATCTGCGGCGTCTCACGATCTACCTGCTGCTCTATTCCGCCACGGGCACGCTGGTATACATGCTGCAACTGAAAATCCTCGATGTGAGTTTCGCAGATCTTGCTGCCGACAAGGCCAAGATCGCCCGCGCCGAGGTCAGCGCGACAATCGATTTCTACGCCAACATCCTGACCGCCTCGCTCCAGTTGTTCGTCGCGGGGCGCATCCTCCGCTGGATCGGGATCGCCGCGGCATTGACGATCACGCCGCTCACGACGCTCTCTTCGATCTTCCTGCTGCTCTGGTCCCCCACCGTTGCGATGCTCGTTCCCGTTCAAGTCGCGCGGCGGGGCTTCCACTACGCACTCGACCGCCCCGCTCGCGAAGTCCTGTACACCGTCGTCTCCCCGGTTGAGAGGTACAAATCCAAAAACTTCATCGACACGTTCATCTACCGGTTTGGCGATGTGGTCGGCAGTTGGTCGCAGGTCCGACTTGAGGGCATGCTGCCGTCGTTCCAGATCGCAACTGTGACCGCTCTCTGCCTCGCCTTTGCCGGTGTCGGCGTTTCTCTGGGCAGCATGCTCAAGAAGCGTGAGCGTGCGAGCGAGCCAAGTTCGCCGATCCCCTAGGAACCCAGCCATTTCGACCACCATGTACCCTGCTTGCCTTCCTTCGCGGCACGAGATCGCGTGTAGGAGTCCGCGCCGCATTCGGGGCATGCCGCGTTCAGTGCCAAACCCTTCATGTCGTATCCGCACTTCGCGCATGGCCGGGAAACATCCATCGCCGGAGTGCGCGGTGCCGCGCCGATCGCTGTGTCGTAGTTGCAATTCATGCAAAGCGTCCGACCCGCGGGAATCAAACGGCGGCAGCGCGGACAGGGAACCGGTTCGCCTTCGATCGGCGCTTCATCAGCCAGCGCGATCGGAGCGCCCTGATCAACCGGCGCATCCTTCTCGATCGGCAGGCCGTACTTCAGCCGGTCGTAGCACTTGAGGCAGGTGTAGTTTCCCTTGGCGTCCTTGAAACGCTTGGAGTCGGCGCAGTCGATCCCGCAGTGGATGCAGAGCTTGGGCATGGGCTGATGGAGAGATTACTGGAAGTTTGCGGTAGTGGAGAAGACATACGGCGTGGATGGATCTGGCACGCGCGCAGCCCACCCCCAACCCTCCCCCAACCCCCTCCCTCGGGGAGGGGGCTGAAGGCATAGCCCTACTTGTGCTGCAACTCGTCCGCGAGCGCACCCGCGTTGTACACCTTGCGCAAAGCCTCGATCATTCCCCGTGAATCGACCGAGATGCTGCGGCCGTTCTCCCCGTCATAAATCACGTCGCCGGTCAGCGAATAGACGTTGCCGTCGAAGATCAGGCCGACGACTTCCCCTTTCGCGTTCACGGTCGGGCTGCCGGAGTTGCCTCCGATGATGTCGCAGTCGGCGGTGAAGTTGTACGGGGTCTTGAGGTCGAGCTTGCCCTTCGCGGCATCCCACTTCGCGGGGAGCGTGAACTCCGCTTCGCCCTTGCGTTCCTGCGCACGGGCGAAGAGACCTCCAATCTCGGTAAAGGCGGGCGTGTTGTCGCGGGCGACGCCCCGCACCGTGCCGAAGCTCATGCGGAGTGTGCTGGTCGCGTCCGGGTACACGCTCTCGCCGGAACGGGCGAAGCGTGCCTGGGCGATCTTTGCGTACGCATCGCGCTCGGCGCTCTCGACCTTGTCTTCGTACAGCTTTCGGAGTTCACGCGAGCGCGGGTCGAATGCCGCGGCGAGGACGAGCATCGGGTCCTTCGAGGTGCTGACCGCCGCTGCGCCGGCTTCCACCAGCGCCTTTCGTGCGGCAGGGTCTTTCAGATCAGTGCCCCACACGCAATCCTGTGCGCGCTTGCGGGGCGATTGCCCGGCGAGCGCTTCGACCACGATCGGGTGATCGCCACCCAAGCGCTCGGCGAGCAGGCTGAGAGCCTGTGTGATCCGCTCGATCTCGAGCGCGTCGTACAGAGGCTCGGAGGAATAGAGGCGGAGATAGAGCGACGGAAGCGCGGGATCGGCGTATTCGCGCAGGCGCTCTGCGCTCGGCTTGGGCAATTCGTCGGCCAACTGCACGATCTCGAACGCGCGGCTCAGCAATCCGCTTCCCGCGACGACCGCGTCGATCGTCGCCTTTTCCGCGTAGAAATCGCGGTACGCCCGTTGGGCATTGGCGACAGCCTCGAATGCCGCGCCCCACTCGCGCGCGTTTGCGCCGTCGCGATCGATAAACGATCGCAATTCGCTCTCGCTGTTGATCTTCTTGCCCATCAATTCAGGGTCCTGTAGACCTCCGAGCAGGCCGGTGTAGACCTTGCGCCCGTTGGAGATACCGCGCATGCCGCTTTGTGCGATTCGGGCGTTCTCGGCGTTCTTGCCGGCGAAGCCCTGCATTTTGACTTCGCTGCGCCACAGTCGCTCCATGCGGTCGGGCAGGTCCACGTCGCGCAGGAACTTGAGGTGATCAACGGTGTAGAGCCGGCGCGTGCGGCCGGGGTGGCCGAAGACGAAGACGGGCTCGTTCTCTTTCGCGCCGTCGGCGCTCCAGCTCAGGAAGTGCTCGGGCTTGTAGGGCTTGCCGTCTTCGTACAGACGGAAGTACGTCATGTCGAGGCTGAACCTCGGGAACTCGAAGTTGTCGATATCGCCGCCGAACGACCCGACCACTTCTTCGGGCGAGAAGACCAGGCGCACGTCGTTGAAGACCTTGTAGCGATAGACGTGGTACTTCGCGCCCTGGTAGAGCGTCACCACCTGGCAGCGGAAGCCGGGGCCGCCCTGGCATTCCTTTTCGATCTGCGAGATGAGTTTCCGGCGCGCTGCGCCCGCGTCGGCGGTGCTCATGCCCGCCTTCACGGCGCCGTTTACGCGATCGGTCACGTCCTGCGTATCCCACAGGAGCCGGATCTCGGTATCGGGGCACTTGAGTTCCTGCTCGCGCGACGGCGCGTAGAACCCGTTCTTCATCAGGTCGTTGTCTTTGGTGCTCAGTTTCGCGATTGCACCGAGCCCAACATGGTGGTTGGTCATCACAAGTCCGTCGGGGGAAACGATGGAGCCGGTGCCCCCCATGCCGACGCGGACGACCGAGCGCTGCATGTGCTTGAGCCAGTCTTCCGTGGGCTCGAAGTTGTACTTGGTCTTCAGCGTTTCTCGGGGCGGATTGCTGATGAGCCACATTCCTTCGTCGGCGCGAGATAGGGCAGAACCCGCGGCACACACGAGGGCGAGAGAGACAAGGGCACAATTGCGATTCATGGTTCGCTCCGGATCGGGAGTGAGGGAAGCTGCGAGATGATAATGGGCGGGCAATGCAAAGGGTGAAGGGCCGCGGAAGGGCGGGCGGACCTGTTCTACCGAGCCGAATGTATTCAGGTGCAGAGCAACTGGTCGTACATGCCGGCGAAGACCACAAAGTCGGAGTCGTCGGTGAGGCCGTCGCCGTTGAAATCGCCACCGGTGTACGCCCCACCGGGGGTCAGCAGGTCGTTGTAAAAACCGGCAAAGTCCACGAAGTCGGTGTCGTCCACCAAATCATCCGCGTTCAGATCTCCGGGGCAACGGATGCGGCCGTGCAGATATTTCGAGGCGTTCTCGGCGTCGACGATGCCGTAGCCGTAGAAGTCGTTGCGGGGCGCTGGGCCGACCTGGCGAGCGGTGCGTTCCAGCACCCAGCGGGTCGTGAGAGGTGGCAGCGCGGGCAAACCGGAGGCGGGCTGGAAATTGCCGATCAGGAGTGCCGCGGCACCGGCAACGTGCGGGCAAGAGACCGATGTTCCCCAGACTTCGCCGTACGTGTGGCCCGCGGTGTATTGCCCGATGGTTGAGACAACGCCGTCGTCCGCCTGAAGAGCATCGCCATCGGCTTGCGAGATCGAACAAACAGGCAGACGCAGATGGGGCGTGAAGTTCAGCACAAAGTTGCCGGGCTCGTTGTTCGAAATGATCACGGCTTTCGCGCCAGCGGTCACGGCCTTTTGCACCTGCTGGCCCAGGGTGAGCGTTGTGCTCCGCCTCAAGTGGGCGATGTTGTTGACAACGCCGGACGGGAAATCGGACGGGAACTCACCGGTGTTGCAATACCACGTCGTGCCGGTGTAGGGATCGACGGTGCCGCCCCGGATCTGATTGGCGAGGCGCTCGACGCCGTTCCATGTGACTTTCCAGCCCACGATCGGCATCGCGGCGTAGACCTGAGCGCCGGGCGCTGCGATCGAGATGTTCGGGCCGAACGACGTCCACGACATGAAGTCGTCGTTCTGTTCGACGGCGGAGACCGCCATCACGGAGGGGAACCACGCGGGGTAGAACGGATTGGCGTTGCCGGTGTTTCCGGCGGAGGCGACGAGCAGGACGCCGGAGGCGAGCGCTGCGTCGCAGGTGTCTTTGTACGCCTGATCGAACGTGGTGTTGCCGAGTGCCATGTTCAGCACGCGGGCACCGTTGGCGACCGACCAGTTGATGCCCGCGATGGCGTAACTGTTGAAACCGAACTCCCAGTTGTTGAGCACCTTGGCGACGAGAATGCGGGCGGAAGGCGTGATACCGATCACACCGATGTCGTTGTCGAGGCCGACGAGCACGCTCGCGGTGTGGGTGCCGTGGAAGTCGTAATCATCGACCGTGAGACCGGGGACGAAGGATTCGGTCATGAGGGGCGTGGGCAGATCGGGGTGCGTGAGGTCGATGCCCGTGTCCAAGTGCCCGATGATGACATCGCCACCATTGCCCCAGCGCGACCAGACCTGCGGGGCCTTGATGGCGGTGATTCCAAACGGCACGACCTGTGCGCACGCCTGGATCGGATAGTCGGGATTGGCGTAGAGCACGCCGGGCTCGCGCCGAAGTGCCGCGACGACCTGATCGACGCGGCCTTCACCCGCTTCGACAATCCGCAAGCCGGGAACGAGATCGATTTCCTGGATCGAGCGCTTGACGCCGGTGCGTGCGAAGATTTCCGCCCGCGCGCTTTCGGATCGATCGGTGGAAGTCGCAAAGCGGACGAGCACGCGCGTGGGGTGCTTGTCGGGGATGACAAATGGATCGGCCAATGGACCGGTGACTGGGCCAAGCACGCCGGCGAGCGAGACGGAGGCACTCAACGCGCACGCCGCGGCGGCAGCAAGTGAAAGGCGGTTCGAATTCAAATCCAATCCCCTCCAGTTCCAGAAGCCCGTTCCTCATCACGGGCCGTTTGCAGTTTATTCGCGGTTCGGGGGGACACAAGCCTTGTTTCGGTGAGAAATTCCAAACTCCGGAGGCGGATCCCGGGGCTTGAGAATCCGTCCGGGGTGCGATCCGTACGTTCCGGTACGCTTCGCGGGGGGGATGAAGATTGGAGATTGGAAGCTCATGATGAAGGTGCGGTTCGGCGTGTTGTCGGTTTCGGCGGCGGTTTTCGTTGGGACTGGCGCGGGGATCGCGGCCCCGGGTTTGAAGTCGGCCGGTGCGAGCGGTCCGGGCGAAAGCGTGAAGCAGCCCGAACCCAAGGTGCCGCCCGACGGAACGGAAATCCCGGCGGGGACGTTCGACCTGCGCCCGAAATTTCGGATGGGTCAGGACCGTCGCGTGCGGCTGTCGCTCGACAGCAAGGAAACGAAGCCCGATCTGACGGCGGAACTGGATCCGGCGCGCAAGCCGAATGACCCGAAGGCGGTCCCCACCGACGAGATGAAGACGAAACAGGATTTCGTGCTCGTCTTCAAGCCGGTGAAAGTGAGTGAGGACGGCACGAGCGAGGTGAGCATCGTGTTCGAGCAGATTCGCTCGCATGTGGAGGGGCCGGGCGTTGAAGACACGTTCGACAGTTCCAAGCCCGCGCCGGCGAAACCGAAGGTGACGAAGCCGGCTGATCCGCTCGGAGGACTCGGCGAGCCCCCCACCCTTGAGGAAACACTGCGGCCGCTGGTGGGCGAAACGATCTCGATCGTTTTTGATCGCGACGGGAATGTGACGGACGTTCGCGGGGGGCAGAAATTTGTGCGTGCGCTGAACCCGATGGCGCCCGAAGAGATGATGCAGATGGGCGGTGACGAGAAGATGCGCGACTTGTTCAAGTCGATCGTGAGTACGGAAGGGAAGCGGTACGCAAAGCCCGGCGAAAGCTGGTCGACGGACACTTCGCTTGATCTGTTTCCGATCGGGGGGAGCAGGCTGCGCACCGATTACAAATTGAACAACGTCCAGGGTGCGAAGGGCAAGATCACGTTTCAGGGCAACCTGGTCCCGACGAAGGACGCGAGCCCGGGGGCGGGCGGGTTGAAACTGAGCAAGGTCGAATACGGCGGGTCGACCGACTGGGATCAGGAAGATGGGTTTGCTCGCTCGATGCAGTCAACGCAGGCGCTGGATGCGGAGTTGAAGATCGGGGAGCAGGTGATTTCGCTGAAGCAGAGTCAGAAGATGGTGCTGGAGCGGTTGCCGGATGCGAAAGTTCCCGCCCGCAAGTAACGTGAATCTGATACGGATTCTGTTTTGAATTTGCGTGAACGCGATTTTGCCGCGGGGCATTCCGAAACCCCCTTCGCGTCAATCGCTCCGCCGAGCCTGCGCGATGCCAACTCCCCCTTTGGGAAAGGGGAGGACAAAGGCAAAGGCACGCAAAGTGAAATCGGAACGCGCATGAAGCCCCGTACCCGATGGAAGCGAGGGTTGGGAGCGGGACTTATTCCATTGCAAAAGTGCGCGCTTCGAAATAGCGATTCCGGTGCGAGAACCTCTTGTCCGACGTCATATTCGGTTTTCAAAGATGGGATTGCTGTTCAGTCTGACGCGCTGCCGCACGAACAGGTTTCACGCTCGCAACACATCTGTGCGTGGGACTCGTGTTGCGGTTCGCTCTCCGCGCGGGCGTGTCCGACCTTGCGGTTACTGCTTGGGCCTTCCGATCGCTCCACGGTCAGCGAGACGGGGACTGCGGAGGCCCGCGCTGAGGTGGACGAATCGGAACCGGGGGCGACGAATGGATTGGCGAGGCGCGGGCCAGAGGGTGGGGTGGGTGGCGGAGCGGATTCGGGGCGTCTTGCCGCGACCTGTGCGGGGTGGGTCTTTGCGAGTTGCATCATGACGCGGGTCATGCGGATGAGGGTTTCGCGGCCCCTGCGGCGCTGCTCATCGTGCTTCATGCTGCCTTCGGGATAGACGGTGTGGGTGTCTTCGTACGCGGAGGCGTTGACAGCGCGGGAGAGCGCGTCGATGCAGATGGGGAGGTGGTTGGTGGCCAGAAGACGATTCCGCCGGGTGCTGGCCGATTCGACAGCATCGAGGCGGCCGGCGATGTCGGGACGCTGCATCCAGAGGGTGAGGCCCTCGAGGGTGGTGTTGTGGGCCTTGGCGATGGAGGCGAAGGTTGAGTAGGGGTCGGCGAGGTCGTCGATGATTTGGGCGGCGTCGGTTGGGGAGGGGTTGAAGAGGGGGAGTTCTGGAGGGGATTGGGGCGG
>JAEUJD010000224.1 GCA_016793015.1 Phycisphaerales bacterium | reverse complement strand
CCCGCGCAGCGGCTCTGAGCGCTCGGTACGGGGATGATCTCAAGAAGTATGCCGCGCATATCAAGGCGATTGAGGCAGAGAAGGGTGTGGTTGTCGGGGTTCGACCGTCGGCTGCTGGGCCGGGCGCGAAGGACGGTACGGGTCGCGCGGCGTAAGCGTGTGCCGGTTCTTGATTTCATTCGCTGATCGCAAACCGCTGAATCGATCTGGATGCATTTGCGGCTAAAGGTGATTCAGAATGGCGAAGAAGGAATTTGATTGCGTCGAGATGAAGCGGGAGGGCGCGGCGTGGGTTCGCGCGCAGATCGCGGGCATGACTCGCGAGCAGCAGATCGAATATTGGAAGCGGCGGAGCGAGGAGTTTCGGCGTGGGGCGGTAGAGCCGAAGGGAACTTCGGATCAGGGAAGACGGGCGGGTTGACAGCGGGGGGCCAGATGATGTAGACGCATGTCCACATCGAATGGGCGGAAAGCGCGCAGCGGCGTAGATTTTCTTTGATGGCGGAAGAGCGCGGCGATGTTGGTGGAGACCTGACGTTGCCTGGGGCATCATTGCCGAGCGAGGATTGGAAGGAGTGGACGGCGTTTACCGCGCTGTTCACGCGGCATTGCCCCGTCATGTGCGAATCACCATTTACTGTGAAACATTTGTCTGGTCCCAGGCAGAGCCACGAGGCGACTTGTACCGTACAGGGGACAGTTGGCGTGGCGCATTTTCGGTTGGACTGGAATGCAACGATCACTGAGATAGGTTGCGAATTCAGTATTGGCGGGCGGATCTGCACCGATTTTGAGGCGGGAAGGGTGTTGCGATTGCGCGGCGCGGTGTTGCCCAGAGGGGCCGAGGCCAACTGCCCCACGGAAGCGATACTCGCGAGCGCTCTGCGACATCGGGATGAATTGGCAAGGTTGCTGGCGCCAGAACTTGGGAAGACCGAATCCGCGGATGCGTTGTTCTGCGAGGTCGAGGGACAACGCCGCTGATATTCGCGGATCGAGATTGCAGCGTGCCAGTGCCAAGATGCACAGGTCGTGACCGTGGTCGGAGCACCGGCGACCTGGTGTTGCATAGGCGCGTGTCGAGTGCCCTTCCGCGGCTGAGGTTCGGAGCGCCTCTTGGATGTGGCTGCTATGTCGGGCCCAAGCAAGTGGGCCGAAGCGCTGCCGCGATTCGTGCAACTGCGTTTGCGGTCGCCGCTGTGTGGTCCAAGACGTTTAGGTACATGAACGAGTGAATTGTTCCCAATGTGCGTGTTATGGCAACTGGAACGTGTGCTTGGGTCAACTTGTTCGCGTACTCCTCACCTTCGTCGCGGAGCGGGTCGTACTCGGCGGTGATCACGAGCGCGGGCGGCAGGCCGCGCAATTGGTCGAGAGGTGTGCGGAGCGGCGAAACCATCGGATCAAGCGGGTTGGTCACGCCTCCGAGGTAATGCTCCAGAAACCACTGCATGTCGGCGCGGGTGAGGAAGGGGCCGTTTACGAACTCGCGGTGCGAGGGTGTGTCGAAAGACGCATCGGTGTTGGGGCAGAGAAGGATTTGGAGGTTGAGATTGGGGCCGTTTCGCTGCTTGGCGAGTTGGCAGACGACGGTTGCGAGATTCGCGCCCGCGCTGTCGCCGGCGATGGCGAGTTTGGTTGGGTCGATGTTGAGCGACTTCGCGTTCTGCTCAACCCACTGCAGTGCGGCGTAGCCCTCTTCGAGCGCGTAGGGGAAGCGTACTTCTGGAGAGCGGGTGTACTCGACGAAGACGAGGGCGACGTTGGATGCGACGGCGATCTCGCGGATGAGGCGATCGTGGGTGTTGCGATCGCCCAGGACCCAGCCGCCTCCGTGGAAGTAGAGAAGGCCGGGGAGGATCGGGGGCGTTTGCGTCGCTTCGGAAGGTGGGGGACGGATGATGCGGATGAAGATTTCCGCGCCGGGTTTGCCGAGGTGGGGGATGATGCGGTCTTCGATGAGAACGGGCAGGCGCGGGCCGGTGGATTGGCCGAGGACCATGCCCGCGCGCGACTCAGCGATTGGGAGATCCTGCATCTTCGGAAGCTTGTCGAAGAGCTCGAGGAAGTTGCGGGTGGCGTCGTCGAGAACCATTGGCACGAATCTATCACGTTTCTGGCACGTTGCTGGCACCTTGCCGGAAGAGGGGATTTGCGTGGTTTTCGGCCGTGCGTGCGCGGCACGCGAGGAGTTCTCGGGAGGGATGCGCAAGGGCGATCGCATTGCGAGGCTCGGAGCACATCGCGAAGGCCGAGAAGAGAGCATGGAACTAGGAAGCCCGGGAGCGATGATTTCTGGCGTGCTGATCGGGGCGGTCGGCACGGGAATGTTCATTTACGGCAAGAAGCAGGAGCGGCCGTTGACGCTGTTCACGGGGATTGCGCTTTGCGTGTTCCCGATGTTTGTGGCGTCGGTGCTGGCGATGTGGCTGATTGCCGCGGGATGTGTGGGCGGGCTGTATGTTGCTTCGCGGAATGGGTGAGGGGGAGCAAATTGCCAAATTGCAAATGGGCAAATGGGCAAATGGCAAATGGCAAATTGGAGAAGCCAGGACCCTTGCCAGACCCGTTCCTTCAGGGAAGGGGCTTCGGAGTTGCGCGCCGATTGCGTGGGAGCGCGATGGCGACTGCGGCGGCGAGGATTGCGAAGGTGCCGGGTGTGGGGATGTCGCTCGCGATGATGAACTCGAATTTGTAGTTGGCGCCGCCGGGGTTGGATTGGTCGACCCAGAAGGTGAACATCTCGCCGGCCGGTGAATCCTTGAAGCCGATTGCATCGCTTGCGCTGCCGAGGGTTTGCAAGAGATCGGTGCCGATGTCGGAATGGAAGAAGGATGCGTAGCCGAGGAGGTTGCGGAGATCGGCGCCGCCGGGCAACTCGGTGAATGTGGAACCGGATTGGAAGCTCAGGAATGTTGCTTCGCTGCCGGACGAGGCGCGGAGGATGATGGCGGTGAGGTGGGCACCGACGGGGAGCGTGAGCGTGAAGTAATCGCGATCGCGGTAGTCGACGCTGCCCTCAATGAAGTTCGAGCCGACTTCGACGCTGAGAAGGGTGGGAACCAGCGGGTTTGAGGAGAGATCTCCGTTGGAAACTTCGTTGTAGTTGAGGAATGCCGCGGGGGCGGCGGATGGCGAGAGGGCGAAGAGAGCGGCGCTGGCGAAGAGAGAACTGCGGAGCATGGCGAGGCCTTTGTGTGTATGACGATCGAAATGGGCGTGGCGCGGCCTCGCACGGATGGCGCGCTTTCAGATTTCAAGATGCGACGAGATTGGGGGTTTGCCACCCGAAAGTGGTGGCGAAATCGGGCCCGCGGTGCGCGCGGGTTCTAAGCGCTGGCGGGAGCCGGATTTGCGGGCGGCCGGTTGCCGTACAAAGTTTCGTGGAATTCGCGGTACGCGCCCGACCTGATGCGCTGCCACCAGCCGGGGTTCTTGACGTACCAATCGACGGTGGAGATCAGGGCGTCGGGCCAGGCGGAGCGGGAGGCGCTCCAGCCGAGTTCGCGGCGGATTTTGGAGGAGTCGATCGCGTAACGGCGATCGTGGCCGAGGCGGTCTTCGACGTGGCGGATGAAATCGTCGCCTTTGCCGAGGATGTGGAGGATCGAGCGGGTGAGATCGAGATTGGATTGCTCGTTGTCGGCGCCGATGTTGTAGACCTCGCCGGATTTGCCCCGGTCGAGCACGGCGAGGATGGCTTCGCAGTGGTCTTCGACGTGGATCCAGTCGCGGACGTTGAGGCCGTCGCCGTAGAGCGGGACCTTCTTGCCCTCGATGAGATTGGTGACGAAGAGCGGAATGACTTTTTCGGGGAATTGGTACGGGCCGAAGTTGTTCGAGCAGCGCGTGATGCACGTGTTGAGGCCGAAGGTGTGGTGCGCTGCGCGGACGAGCATGTCGCTCGCAGCTTTGCTTGCGGCGTAGGGGCTGTTGGGCTTGATCGCGGATTCCTCGGTGAAGCGGAGATCGGTGCGATCGAGAAGGAGGCTGCCGTAGACCTCGTCGGTGCTGATATGGACGAAGCGTTCGAGCTTGGTGGCGACGGCGGCGTCGAGGAGGGTTTGCGTGCCGAGGACGTTGGTGCGGATGAAGGGGCGGGTGTCGAGGATGGAGCGATCGACGTGAGACTCTGCGGCGAAGTGGACGACCGCCTCAGCCTCGGCGACGAGCGGGCGGATTTTGTCGGCGTCGCAGATGTCGGCGTGGATAAAGGTGTAGCGGGGGTGATCTTCGAGATCGCGGAGGTTCTCTTGATTGCCGGAGTACGACAGGACATCGACGTTCGTGAGGTGCGCGTCCGGGCGGGCGGTCAGAAGATAGCGGATGAAGTTGGAGCCGATGAAGCCGCTGCCGCCGGTGATGAGAACGCGGGAGAACATGGGGAAGGGTAGGGAAATGGCCAAAGGGCCAAATTCTCAGAGGGCCAAATTCGGCGAGGCAGGCACAGCGACGTTACTGCTCGAGTTCGGGGAGAACCTTTGCCAGATTTTCCTGCCAGCGGGGCATCGGACCGAGTTCGGATTCGGCTTTGGTGATGTCGAGGACGCTGTAGGCGGGGCGTTTGGCGGGGCGGGGAAACTCGGCTGATGTACAGGGGGTGACTTTGCAGGCGGCGGCTGTCAGGCGGACGATTTCTTGTGCGAAGTCGAACCACGTGCAGTCGCCGGAATCGGTGATGTGGTAGATACCTCTTGCATTGCGATGCAGGAGCGCGAGGGTGGAGGCGGCGAGGTGCTGTGCGCTGGTGGGGCGGCCACGCTGGTCGTGCACGACTTTCAGTTCGGGTTTGGTGCGCGCGGCGCTGGCGATGGTGCGGACGAAGTTTTTGCCCCATGGGGCGTAGAGCCAGCTTGTGCGGATGATGAGGTGTTCGTCGCCGACTTCGCGGATGAGTTGCTCGCCCTGGAGTTTGGATTGGCCGTAGACGTTGACGGGTTTTGTGGCCGCGGGAGGGGGCGTTGGCGGGTAGGGGCTGTGGCCGTTGCCGTCGAAGACGTAGTCGGTGCTGAAGTGGATGAGGGGGATGGATGCGATGCGGCAGTCGATGGCGAGTTGGCCGACGGCGGAAGCGTTGATTTGTTCGGCGAGCGCGGGGTTGGATTCGGCGCCGTCGACGTCGGTGTAGGCGGCGCAATTGATCGCGGCGGCGAAGCGAGTGGAGATCGCGTCGCGGATGGAATCGGCGCGTGTGAGATCGAACTGTGGGAGGGTGCGAGCTTCGAAGGGGCGATTCTGATTTTGGAGGAGTTCGACAAACGCGCGGCCGAGCATGCCGTCGGCACCGAGGAGCAGGAGTGGTTTCTGCGGGGCCGTGGTCATCGCGATTGCGCGGTCCAGGGGAACCACGGGGGAGAATCGAATGGGCGGCGTTCTTCGTCGGGCTTGGCGGGGTCGTAGGCGTGGGTGACGTAGTAGAGGAGGCTGGCGGGCTCGTTGCCGACGGTTGCCGCACCGTGCCAGAGGGGGGGCGGGACGATGACGAGGGCGGGGCGATGCTCGCCGATGACGGTCATCCAGGCGTGGTCGTCGTCGCGGTGGACGCCGACTTTGAGCTGGCCACGGACGCAGATCCAGAAATCGGTCTGGCGCTGGTGGCGGTGCCAGGCCTTGATGATGCCGGGGTATTGGAGTGAGATGTTGAGCTGACCCTCGGGGGACATCACGCCTTGGAGCTGGTTCATGATGGACCAGCCACGGTCGTCGGCGAAGAGGGTGATGGGGAGGAGGACGGGTTCGTTTTTTTGTTTGACGAGGGTGAGGGCTTCGGCGGGGGAGCCGGTAAAGGTGGGGATGGAGTCGATCTTGGGCATGGAGTAGAGGATAGAGAAGAAAGACAAAGAGAATGCAAAGACACCGCCCGTAAGGGCGGTGCCACGGTGGGAACTATGCGTGATTCGCGCCGCTTTCGGCGACGTATTTGGTGGCGCGGTAGAGACTTTCGAAGGTGCCGGCGTCGGTCCACCAGCCGTCGAGGACCTCGTGGGTGAGCGTGCCGGCCTTGAGATACGCGTTGTTGACGTCGGTGATTTCGAGTTCGCCCCGGCCCGAGGGCTTGAGCGTGGCGCAGATGTCGAAGACGGTTTGGTCGTAGAAATAGATGCCGGTGACGGCGAGGTCGCTGGTGGGGTTCTTGGGCTTCTCGATGATCTCGACGATTCGGTTGTTTTCGAGGCGGGCGACGCCGAAGCGGTGCGGATCGGGGACTTTCTTGAGGAGGATCTTCGCGCCCTTTTTCTGTTCGCGATAGTTGTTGGCGGCGGCCTTGATGTTGCGCTCGATGATGTTGTCGCCGAGAATGACGCAGATGGGTTGACCGTCGGCGAAGTCTTGCGCGAGTTTGAGGGCATCGGCGATGCCGCCGGAGCCTTCCTGATAGGCGTATTCGAGGTGGCGGATGCCGAGCTGCTTGCCGTTTTTGAGGAGGCGGAGGAAGTCGCCCGCGTGTTCGCCACCCGTGACGACGAGGATTTCATCGATGCCGGCGTTGATGAGGCACGTGATGGGGTAGTGCACCATCGGCTGGTTGTAGATGGGGAGGAGGTGCTTGTTGGTGACGAGGGTGAGGGGGGAAAGGCGTGAGCCTGTGCCGCCGGCGAGGATGACGCCTTTCATGGGACCTCCGGGGAAGGGTAGAGGGAAATGTCCAGAGGGCCAAATGGCAAAGCGCCAAATGAAGGAGTGCGCGATTCGGGGTACAGTCGCGGAATATGGCGCTGACGGCGAATGAGATGATGCGGGCGATGAGCGCGGAGACGGCGCTTGAGCCGTTGGTCGCGCCGGTTTGGTTTGTGATGCGGGATGCGAGGCGGAAGGCGGCGTTTGGCGACTTGTTTGATGAAGGGGCGAGCGGGATGCCTCCGGCGGCGGCGGTGTATTGGAATAAGTGGGATGGTGAGACGGCGTGGATTATCAATACGTATATCCAGTTGAAGCGGCGCGGGATTGATGCGCGGCTGACGGATCGCTTTGTGTCGGGCGGGTTGTGTGTAGCGACGTACGACGATCTGCGGCGCGGGGGGATGCCGTGGCGGAGTTATGTACTCGGGTGTCGGATGGACCGGGCGAGGCCGACCTTGTGCGAAGAAGTGATCGTGCAGAATCGGACGAGGTGCGAGCGTGCGACGGATCACTATGTGGCGCACTGGCCTCAGTTGTCGCTTCGGCCTCGCGATGATGCGCGGGGCGATCGGCTGGAGAACATGGTGTTTCATGGTGAGGCGGACAACATTCAACCGGAGTTTCGGGGAGAGCGGTTTCGGGATGCAGTCAAGGAACTCGGGATCACGTTCGTGGTGCACGGGCTTGCGCGGAATCGCGTGGGGGTGTCAGGACGGGATTGGTCGCAGACGGATGCGGTGCTGGCGGTGCGGGGTGGAAGTGCGTTTTTTCGGTCGGTGAAGCCTGCGCTGAAATTGGTCAATGCGTGGCAGGCGGGGTGCCCGGCGCTTTTAGGCGTGGAGGCGGGGTACCGGGAAGAGCGGAAGAGTGAGGTCGACTACTTTGAAGTGACGACAGCGGAGGAAGCGCTTGCGGCATTGCGCAGGTTGAAGAGTGAGCCGGGGCTGTATCGGGCGGTTTCGGAGAACGGGAGGCGCAGAGCGCTTGAGCACACGCCGGATGTGATTGCGAGAAGGTGGCGCGAAGTGCTGGCGGATGTGATTGAGAATGGGTACACGAAGTGGAGTCGGCGGTCGGGCGCTTTTCGGTTTTGCGCCGGTGCGGTGCGGCATGTTGGGCGCACAGTGATGCACAAGGTGGAGAGGGAGCGGTTTTGGAAGGCGCTGGGCGGGCGGGGGTATAAGGCGGCGGTGGCGGCCAAGTGACAAATTCCGACCCTTGTGTCATTTGATCAAGCTTTGTGTGTGACCATTCTCCGTCGGGAGCGGGGGAGAACGCAGGCGGCGTGATTTCGGACGGCGGTGTGGTCGTTCAATTCGCGTGCGAAGGGCGCAATCTTTTCCCCACCCCCTCCCTCGGGGAGGGGGCTCCTGCAAAAGACAAATGCACTACTCCGTTGCTTGATCCGCAAAGGCGACCACGGAGCGGTAGCCCTCTTTGCGGTAGGCGCGGACGCCGAGGAAGAAATCGTCTTTGCTGATTGGCAGTGTGACTTCGGTGACGTTGCCGACATCGCGGGAGAAGGTCCAGGTGGGGGAGGTGGTGTCGCGCCAGACGACCTCGTAGCCATCGGCATCGGGGCTTGTTTCCCAGCGCAGCGTAGTGGCGTTTTCGAGTTTGGCGGTGATGATGCGGACGCGCTTGGGGGTTTGCGGCGCGTTGGCGAGGTGGATGAGGCACTTGGCGTTCAGGCGGGCGCCGTTGGCGAGGTAATCGGGATCGACGAAGCGAACGACGTCGCCGGTTTCGCGGGCCATGCCGCCGCCGATTTGGGAGGGTCCGGTGACGTTTTGGTGTTGACGCGAGTAGGTCTCGTTGCTGGCGGTAAAGCGGACGGCGGGGAAGCCCGCCTGATTGAACATGGAGTGGTCGCCTCCTCGGAGGAAGCGATCGAGGCGGAAGACGAGGCGGGGCTGGACGGTGACTTCTTCAAGCGCGGCGACATCGGCGACGTAACGTGCGAGTTGGCGTGAGGGAGAATCGGATTCGCCGGAGAGTGCGCGGAGGCGCGAGAGTTGCTCGGTGCTTGCGTTGCGGGGGAGGCCTTCGGAGAAGACGCGGACGACTTCGGGTTGCGCGGGAAAGCCGTCGGTTGGCGGAGCGGAAGGGTCGCCGACGATGTCGTTGTTGAGGACGGCGATGATGTTTTCGTTTCGGGTGCGGGCGCTGTCGGCGTGGTACTTGGCACCGACGAGGCCCTGCTCTTCGCCGATGGTGCAGAGGAAGACGATGGTGGCGCGGAGGTTTTCTTTGGCGAGTGCGCGGGCGCATTCGATGACGACGGCGCAGCCGGAAGCGTCGTCGTTGGCGCCTGGGGCATCGCCTTGCGGGTCCATGACGTTGGCGTTCATGCTGTCGAGGTGGCCGACGACATAGATGCGGCGGTCTGCCGCGGCGGGGTCGGTGCCGGGGAGGATGGCGACGACGTTGGCGACTTTTTTTGATTCCTTGATGCGTGGGCCGAGGGGGGCATCGAACTCTTCGAGTGAGGCTTCGAGGCGTGGTCCGGCGGCACGGAACTGATCGAGGACCCAGTTGCGGGCGGCGCCGATGCCGCGGGAGGTCGATTCGGTGTCGGAGAGGGTGTGGCGGGTTCCGAAATCGGCGAGGCGATGAACGATGGCGATGGAGGCTTCTGGCGTGATGGAGCCGGTCGCGCCGGTGCCGGGTTTTGGAAGCTTGGCGGGCTGGACGAGTGGAAGAGTCGGGTTGGGAAGATCGCCCGCAACTGCCATGTAACAGGCAGCGAGCGATGAAACGACAAGGGCGGGGAGGAATACGGAGGCGGAAGAGGGGGAGAGCATGTCTCCAGACTACAGAAATGGCGGGGAGCGCGCGTAGAATCCTCGTCCGGCGTGGCGGGCCGAGTTTCGGCCCCGGCGACGGTCGTGTGTTTTGAAGATGGCGGAGACGGGCGTCGAAGGACGCGGTGTCGAAGCGGGTTGTCGTTGAAAGGGTTTTCATGGCTGCTGAGCTGATGTTGCCGGAGATGGGTCTTGAGCCGATGGGCGGCGGGACGGCGCGGGAGATTCAGTTCCGCGAGGCGCTGCGCGAGGCGATGAGCGAGGAAATGCGCAAGGACGACCGGATCTTCCTGATGGGAGAAGAGGTTGCGCAGTACAACGGCGCGTACAAGATCAGCCAGGGAATGCTCGACGAGTTCGGCCCGAAGCGGATCATCGACTCTCCGATCTCGGAGAACGGGTTCGCGGGTCTGGCGGTCGGTGCCGCGATGTACGGGCTGCGGCCGATCATCGAATTCATGTCCTGGTCGTTCAGCCTCGTGGCGGCGGACCAGATCCTAAATAACGTGCCGAAGATGCTCTATATGAGCGGCGGGCAGTGGGGCTGTCCGGTTGTGTTCCGCGGCAACGACGGCGCGGGCGGTCAGTTGGGCTCGACGCACTCATGGTGCGTGGAAGGCCTCTACAGCAACGTGCCGGGCGTGAAAATTGCGATCCCGAGCAATCCGTACGACGCGAAGGGAATGCTCAAGACTTCGATCCGGGATGACGATCCGGTCTTCTTCCTTGAGAGCGAGCGCATGCTCGGCGACAAGGGGCATGTTCCGGAGCGTGAGTACACGATTCCGTTCGGCAAGGCGGCGCTGCGTCGCAAGGGCGATGACTGCACGGTGGTGAGCTTTGGCCGCCCGGTGAATTTCTGCATGGATGCCGCGGATGAGTTGAAGAAGGAAGGCATCAACATCGACGTGCTGGACATGCGGACGATTCGGCCGCTGGATATCGATTCCATTCTGGACAGCGTCAAGAAGACGGGCCGAATTGTCGTCGTTGATCAGTGCTGGCCGTTTGCTTCGGTGGCATCGGAAGTCGTCACGCAGGTGTGCGAACGCGGATTTGACTACCTCGATCATCAGCCGCTGCGTGTGAACACGGAAGACGTGCCGACGCCGTACGCGAAGAATCTCGAAGCGTTGTATCTGCCGCACAAGGGCAAGATCATGCAGGCGGTCAAGGCTTCACTCGGTCGGCTTTGAACCCAATCGCGGAGAATCGGCATGGAACTCAAAGCGATTCGCGAATTTGTGAACGACCATCCCGAGGGCGTTGTGATTCGTATGGTGAACGGAACGGAATACGAGATTCCGCATCGCGACTACGTCTGGTTCGTTCCGACGGGCGGAGCGGACGGAAAATCCAATCGCACCGCGACGTCGTTTTACATCTCGCACGAAGAAGTCGGCCGGCTGGTCAACGCGCTACTTGTCTCTGAAATCGTTCCCATGAAGAGAAATGGAAAGTCGCACGGCGGGGGACGCAAAAAGTCTGCTTGACGATCCTTCGTCACACTCAATACTGGTTTCCGCTCTTCGCTTTTGAGAATTCTCATGCCAATCAACATTGAAATGCCTCGTCTCTCCGACACCATGCAGGCGGGCACCGTCGTCAAGTGGAACGTCAAGGAGGGTCAGAAGATCAAGAGCGGCGATTCGCTCGCCGACATCGAAACCGATAAGGCGACGATGGAACTGCAGAGCTTCGAAGACGGCACGGTCGCGTCGATCGCGGTTGCGGAGGGGCAGAACGTTCCGATCGGGACGGTGATTCTGATTCTGGCGGGGCCGGGGGAAGACCTTGCCGCGGCGAAGAGCGGCGGCGGGGCCGCGGCTGCGCCGTTGAAGAAGCAGGTCGGTGGTACCGCGACGAGCGGAAGCTCGACGGGTGGGACTACGACGATGACCGCTTCACCGGGAGGCGCGACTTCGGACGCGTCGAACGGGCACGCTCCGGGCCGCAATGGCGCGGGCGGTCGGATTTTCGCCAGCCCGCTGGCGAAGAAGATTGCCGCGGAAACGAATGTTGATCTCGGTTCGCTGCAGGGTTCGGGTCCGGGCGGACGGATCATCCGCAAAGACGTCGAGGCGGCAGTGGGAAGTGGTTCGCAGGCTCCGGGACGCGGAGCTGGCGCGGACATGCAGGCTCCTTCCAAGCCTTCGCAGCCGCTGGCTCGCACACAGGTGAATCAGCCTTCGCGTCCGGCACCGCTGGCGATGCCTGCTGGTGGTGGCGGGGGATTGGTTGCCCGGATCGTGCCGCTCTCGAACATGCGGAAAACGATCGCCAAGCGGCTGGTCGAGAGCAAGACGACGATCCCGCACTATCAGGTGACGGTCGAAGCGAGCATGGATGCGCTGGTGGAACTGCGTGCGCAGTTGAACGAGCAACTCGCGAATCAGGGCATCAAGCTCAGTGTGAATGACTTCCTCGTCCGTGCGTGTGCGCTGGCGATGCATCAGCATCCGTACGTGAATACGAAGTGGGCGGGCACGCCGGGGAACGAGGCGATCGAGTACTTGCCGGACGTGAACGTCGGCGTGGCGATTGCCTTGCCGGTGCACGAAGATGGCACGGGCGGCGGGCTGGTTGTCGCGACGATCCGCGGTGCGGATGTGCTGGGCCTCCGGCAGATTTCTTCGGAGACCAAGCGTCTCTCGGAGAAGGCACGCACCAAGGGCCTCAGCGTCGAGGACATGAGCGACGCAACATTCACGATCAGCAACCTCGGCATGTTCGGCGTGGAAGCGTTCACGGCAATCATCAATCCCCCCAATACTGCGATCCTTGCGGTCGGCGGCGCGGTGCAGAAGCCGGTCGTCAAGAACGGGCAGGTCGTGCCGGGTCATGTGATGAGCATGACGATGAGCAGCGATCACCGCGTGATTGACGGTGCGATGGCGGCGAGTTACCTCAACACGGTCAAGGGCTTGCTCGAGAAGCCGGCGACGTTGCTCGTGTAATGCCGCATGGCAGTTTGCAGGATTGCGTGAAGATTTGGCTTGCCGCGTGGTATTTCTGGCTATGCGAGTATCAGCGCGGCATGTTTGTGGTAGCATCTCAACCACTTGGCAGTTACAAGCGGGCCAGAAACCGGAAACACATGCGAAGTAGTCTTTCAATGTCAGCGGTCGCGATCTTCGGCACCGCATTTGGTGCGATTGCTGCGCCGATCGACTTTGTCACCATTGGTGCTCCCGGCAATGCCGCCTACGACGGACCCGCGCCGTTCGGCGTGGTGGGCGGACGGGGACGGGTGGACTATCAGTACCGGATGGGGAAGTACGAAATTACGACCGCCCAGTGGATGGAGTACGTCAACACGTTCTCGACTCAGTCGAACGACCTTCAGTTCTTTGCGACTCCGGTGTTCTGGGGTGCCGAGACGGATACGACCTACAGCGGCCCCGGACGCCGATATCGGTTGCGCTCCGATGCGAAGGCCGACATGCGACCGGTGGTAGGAATTTCTTGGCGAGATGCCGCTCGGTTTTGCAACTGGATGCACAACGGGAAAAGTTCTTCGCTGAGTTCACTCCAGAGCGGGGCGTACTACACCTCCACGTTCGTGACCCACGCGGACGCGAGTTGGGATGATCAGGCGACTCGAAGTCCAGGGGCGAAATACTGGATTCCCTCGCTCGACGAGTGGATCAAAGCCGCGCATTTCGACCCGAACAAGAATGGCGGCGCGGGTGGTTGGTGGCAATTCAGCAACGGCAGCGATGTGGCGCCCGTCGGCGGGCCCCCGGGCGTTGGGACAGCGAATACTGGTTTCAACCTTCCATCGTTTGGTGAGTTCGAGATACCGCTTGGGTCGTACTCGACGACGAACGCGTGGGGGTTGTTTGATATGGCTGGGAGTGGCAGCGAGTTTACAGAGGAAATTTTTTACGGTGTTTGGAAAGAACGGGTGACAAAAGGCTCCTTTGCCGGTGACCAGTTTTACCCATCATCCAATGGTCAAGCGGATCGCGTCTGGGCGCTCGGAACTATTCATCCTGATGCGGACGCGCTGTACGCGGGATTTCGCATCGCTGCGGCGGTACCCACAGCTTCTACGGCGACCACACTTATCGCGGCACTTTTTCCACTGGCACGACGACAAAGGAGGAGCGTCGCATGAAGTACTCGGTATTGCTTACATTGGCGCTCTGGGCGAACACCAGTTTGGGCCAGGACGATCCCAATCCTCC
>JAEUJD010000203.1 GCA_016793015.1 Phycisphaerales bacterium | reverse complement strand
CGCGAATCGGCTTTCGGCGTGGTCATGTCCGATTGTTGGGAGCGGGGTTGTGTACCATCGCCCCATCGAGAAATCAGATCCGCCAATTCCGGCCCCGCGAACCGAACCGCCAGCCCCCTTTCGATGGGTCATTTGCGCGGGAGCGGCAGCCCTGTGCGCGACGCGATTCATGCGTCCCGAGTACTCGCTGGCGCTGGGAGTGATCATCGCGCTGCTGGGCCTGGCGCCCCCCGGAGATGTCGTCAAGAAGTCTTCGCGGATTCTGATTCAGGTCTGCGTGGTGCTGCTCGGTGCGACCATGAACCTGCACGAGCTCTGGCGCGCCGGGGTCACCGGGCTTGCTTTCGCGTTCGGCACCATCGTGGCGACGTTCGCGCTCGGCATCATTCTCGCGATTTGGATGCGAGTCGATCAGAAACTCGCGACTCTCATCTCGTCCGGCACTGCGATCTGCGGCGGCTCCGCGATCGCCGCTGTCGGCTCAACCATCCGCGCCACCAGCACCCACATGTCCGTTGCGATCGGCGTGGTGTTTATTCTGAATGCCGTCGGACTTTGGGTCTTTCCGCCGCTGGGTCACTGGCTCGGGCTTTCGCAGCATCAGTTCGGCGTTTGGTGCGCCGTTGCAATCCACGATGTTTCGAGCGTTGTCGGGGCCGCGGGCAAGTACGGCGATGAGGCTTTGCACGTTGCTACTGCGGTGAAGCTTTCCCGCACGCTTTGGATCGTGCCCATCGCGCTTGCCGCGGCATGGTTCTTTCGCTCGTCTCTTAAGGGACAAGAAGGCCGCGGCCGCCTGCCCATCCCGTGGTTCATCGTCCTCTTCGTACTCGCCAGCATCGCCGGAACCTACATCACCGCCATTGCAGAGTGGATGCCGCTGCTCACACTCATCGCACGCCGGGGCATGAGCGTGGCCCTTTTCCTCGTCGGCCTGGGCCTGAGCCGCAAGGCGCTCGCCAGCGTCGGAATCCGCCCGCTCGCGCTCGCGGTGATTCTGTGGGTATACATCAGTGTGCTGGCGCTCGTCGCCGTGCGCTGGACAATTACGTAGCCGGTTCGCTCTGACGCACTGTAGATTTACCGGCCTGCCGCTCTCTCAGACCACATCAATATGCGAGTACTGATCGAGATTGATCGTGACGATCTCGCCGCTGTCCTTCTTCATCTCGAGGCGATCAAGCCAGAGCTTGTCGTCCTTTGAGTGGGCAAACCACGAGCCGGTTTTGCCCTGGTAGAAGCGGAGGACCTCGCCCTCGATCGTGGTGGTCATCGTGCCGCCACCGAACGACTGGCGGGGAATCTGCTGCGTGACGCGCACGCGCTGACCGGGCTGGAATCGCTGAAAGGCGGCAAGCATGGGCGCAGTGTAGGAAATGCGGCTGCCGTTGGCGACCCATCCCGCCTCCATCGCGTGGATTCGTACGCTTGAACTGTGCGGTATGTCCCCGCCAATCGCTGGCCTCTGGCTCTGATCGGCTACACGCTCGCGGGGGCCGTTCCCGCCGCGGTCGAGCCGGCTCTGCGAAACCTCCTCGCGAACCAGCAGATTCACCCCGGCGCCGCGACCGCGATCCTCGTCAATCTGGTCATTCCGCTCTTCTTCGTCGCGACGGCCGTGATCTATCCGCGTGCATCCTTCGCCGTTGGCGGCGTCGCCCTGGCCTTCATCGGTTTCGCCGTGACGCGCCTCGTCCAACTCAATCCGCTTTTCTGGCATTGGAATCTTGGGATGTTTCTGTCGCGTCTGAACCCTTTCGTTACCGTGAGCACCATCGTCTCCGGCGCGATCGCGATGGCGACCTGCTTCGCAACCAATCCACTGAGGCGCGTGGGCGTGCCGCCCCCTCCGAACGCCTGCCACAACTGCGGGTACGACCTCGGAGCGAACATTCTGCAATGCCCCGAGTGCGGCGAAGTTCGGATCAAAGAGTTGTGATCGGCGGACGCCCGCAACTACGAAACAACCGCGAGTGCCCGGTTGTATTCCCGCGCGAAGATCACGAAGTCGGCATCATCCACCACGCCATCGTGATTGACGTCCGCGCTGCAGTCATCCGGCATTGTCGGGGCCGAGCATTCCATCGCGTCGTATTGGAAGGAAAAGAGCACAAAGTCGGCGTCGTCGACGCGGCCATCAAGATCCAGATCCGACGCATCCGCCGCGTCAATCCACGTTCCCGTGCCACGCTGCGGTCCCGGCGCTGCCAGACAGTTCAGCCCTGCAAACGCGATCATCGCCAACGCGATCAAAGAGCAGGTGCGAGTCGGCATTGGGCATTCTCCTGGTCGGGGCTGGGGAGAGCGGAGCGGGCGGGGGAGGAAAAAGGACGGGAAGCACTCTTTCTACGCCTTCCAAGCCGCCACGTTCGGAACGACTTCATTGTTGGTTGCATTCGCTGCACCCGCCGGCCGACACCACGGACCGTCCGAAAACTCTGATACCCTCGCTCCGTGGCCGAAATTGCGATCATCATGACGCTCTTCAACCGCGAAAGATTCGTGGAGGCGGCTCTCCGCAGCCTCTTGACGCAGTCGTTTGGTGATTTTGAAGTCTTCGTCGTCGACGATGCGTCCACCGACGGCTCGGTTTCGGTGGTTGAACGGATCGCGGCAGCGGACCAGCGCGTCCGGCTCTTCAAAGAACCCAAGCGGGGTGTCGTCGGCACGCTGCGGCGCGCTCACGAGATCGTGCTGCGAGAATCGCCCCCGCCGCGGTTCATCGGATGGCTCGACAGCGACGACCTGCTGGTGCAGACCGCGCTCGAAGAGACCCGTGCCGCGCTCCTCGCGAATCCGGCCACCGGCCTCGTCTACACCGACCACATCGTGATGAACGAAAAATCACAGACGATTGCGATGGGCGAGGCCTCCAAGCGACCGTTCTCGCCGGACGCGCTCCTCACCAGCCTCATCTCTTTTCAGTTCCGTCTGTTCCGATCCGAAATCTACGACCTGGGCGGCGGTATCAACCCCGATCTGACCGCAAGCCCCGATTACGATTTTTGCCTCCGTGCGAGCGAGGTCACGCCCTTTCTCTACCTGCCCAAGCCTCTTTATTGCTACCGGGTTCACGATCACTCGATCTCCACATCCCGGCGGCTCGAGCAGATCGAAAACTCCGCCCGCGCCGTCCGCGATTCGCTCCATCGCCGCGGCCTCGACCAGAATTACCGCCTCAAGGTCACCCTTCTCAGCCGTTTCGAGATCCGACCCGCATCCGACTTATCAGACGCAGCTCCCCGCACCTGAAACCTGAATCCGGTCGCGATCGACGCTCGAATTCCTCTTGTTTCACTCGGACCTGCTGCTAGGCTGGCAGTCCCTGGAGGTTTCGAGATGCGATATGCAGTTCTGGTCGCGGCCCTTGCCGCGGCAGCGGGTTCCACCCACACCCTTGCCCAATTCTCCGGCTTTGAGCGCATCGAAACACCCGGGACGGTGCTTCGCTCGATTACGCCCACCGATCTCAATTCCGACGGCACCGTTGTCGTTGGATATGGATACACGTTCGATTTTTCCAGTTACCGCCCGATCCGGCGTCTGGCAGGCGGAGCGGTCGAAGAGTTGGGGCTCTACCCCGGCGAGACCCGCGCTCGCGCCTACGCCGTCAACGCCGATGGCGCGTTCATCGTCGGGGGCGGAGATTCCGAAGGCTTCTGGTGGGTGCCCCCAGGGCCGAACATCGGTTCCGCCAGCCCGCCCTTGCTGGATGTGAACGACGACGGATCGGTTTTCATCAGCGAGACCATTCGGTACGCCGGCCTGGATTCGCCCGCCGACTTTCCGAACATTCCTTTATACACGTCGCTGAAGGCCGTACGCATGGATGGCTCAGGCAACGCCGTTGCACTCTCATGCAAGTTCTTCCAGCCCGGCAACGGATACGGGTATCCGCCTGAGCCATCCATCACCATTCAACAGGCGGCACGCTGGACGCCCGAGGGCGGCACGCAAGGCATCGGCTTCCTTCCGACCGGCAACGAATCGTTCGCGCTCGGCATCAGCGCGGACGGCGCGGTCGTTGTCGGCCGGAGCAATTTGCAGACCTCTCCGGGCACCTTCGCATCCCGTCCGTTCCGCTGGAGCGCCGGTTCGGGCATGCAGCCGATACCGATGCTCGACGGCGCGCCAAACAGCTATGGCGAAGCCATCGACGCGAGCGCCGACGGTTCTGTCATCGTCGGGTCTGCCAACGGTCGCGCGTTCATCTGGGATGCCGTACACGGCACGCGCGATCTCAAGGCCGTCATCGAAGCAAACGGGCACGACACAACCGGCTGGACGCTGCACTCCGCCGTGGCGATCTCCGACGACGGGCTTGTTGTTGCCGGCACCGGGTCGATCGCCGGATCCCTCGACACCGAAAGCTGGATCGCCAATCTCGCGGTCACCTGCGCCGTGCCAGAATCCGTTGGATCGGTTTCGCTCGGTGTCGTTGCCCGCGAGGATGGCGCAGCGACCGGCGCGCCGCAGGTCTTCGGGAGCAGCTTTGTACCGAACGATCTGAAATCTGATGGCACCGTCGCGTTCGATGCCTCGCTCGCAAACGGCCTGCGCGTCTGCTACATCGGTGTTCCCGGGTCGCTCTCGCTCATCGCGATCGCGAACGGCGCGCCCTATATCCAGCCCTCGCTTGCTCGCCTGACCGCGTCCAATCAGGCGGCGCTCCGCGACGTCCGTTCCTTCTTTCCCGGTCCCGAGAGCAAGTACGTCTACGACGCCGGCCCGGTGAACGCGCTTTCCGTTCTCGCGCAGCCCGGTATGCCCGCCCCGCAAACCGGCGGAGGCACATTCGATCCGCTCACAAGCAACTCCAGCGAACTTTTCCTCAACAACGCCGATCTCTTTGCTTTCCAATCGCAGATCGCCGGCGGCTCCACCGGCGTCGCGGCCTATGCCACGGTCGGCGGCACGCTGACCCGTTCGTTCGTCACGCTGCCCGGCGGCGCGACTTCCCTGGCCAATCCGCGGCTCACGGCGCTCACGGACACCGGCGCCCTCGTTCGGCGCGGAAACCTCACCGTCGCCAACGGACCCGAGACCATCCTCAGCGGCGGCCCGCCCCCCTCAACTTCCGACCTGATCGCGCAAACCGGAACCCAGGCCCCCGGTGAACCCGTCGGCGTCACCTACGCCGATCTGCTCGATTCCGCGGCAGACGGCAACTCGGTCGCCTTCTTTGCAGTGCTCAGCACCGGCCAGACCGCGTTCTTCAAGGGAACCACCGCGAGCGTGCAATCGGTCGCACGAATCGGCAGCGTCGTCGATGCCATACCGGGACGCACCATCCAGAGCTTCGTGCCCGGCAAGGGCTTCGCGATTCTGCCCGACGGCGACACGCTCTTCGTCGCCAACCTCGCCGAAGGCGATGCCGTCAGCGCCGCGCTCGTGCGGGCATCCGCTTCGGGGCTGCGCTCGCTTGTGCTTCAGGGCGACACGAAGTTGCCCGGTTATGAAGTCTGTCGCACCGTGCGCGATCTCTCACTGATCGCCGCCAATGGCGATCGCGCGCTGATCTCGGCCACACCCGCGCTGGCCTCCGAAACAGGAATATACCTGCTGTCTTCGGCTGGCCTGACGATGCTTGCGCAGGTCGGCCAGTCGATCGATCTCGCCCCAGGACTCCCGGGTCAGATCACGCAGGTGCAGATTCCCGGCGCATCACCCGCCGCACGCACCGGGCGCGACGGCCGGGGCACGTTTCTGAACGGCAATGCCGCGGCATTCGGCGCGCTGGTGAATACCAGCGGAGGACAGAAGCGAGCGCTGCTCCGCGCCGCATTCAGCCTTCCCGGCGCCTGCCCGTGCGATCTGAACGCGGACGGAGTCGTGGACGACGCCGACTTCACGCTCTTCATCCCCGCGTACAACATTCTCGACTGCGCCGACCCGTCCATGCCCCTGGGTTGCCCGGCCGACTTCAACCACGACGGCGTCGTGGAAGACTCCGACTTTACGATTTTCGTTGTTGCGTACAACGAACTGCTCTGCCCGTGAATCGAAAGATCGGCGCTCTACCCAATCGCGATCGAGATCGCCGGACGCTCTACCTACTTCATCACCGGCGCATCCAACTCGGGCACGACCTGGCTGCGAAGATCGCGCACGGTGGCGGGCGACGCGAGGAGCTGCCACGACGCGGGATCGGCGCCCATCTTGCGGCCGAGATCCGAAAGCGCCCGCATCGTCTCATCTTTGAAATCGCCCGGCACCGGCACCCGCCACGCATCGGGGATGCTCACCATCCGCACCTCAATGTCCGCGTTCATCGTGGCGTTGATGAAGTCGGCCTGTGCCGCGATCCAGCGGATCTCCGATAGCGTCGCCGAACGGATCGAAGTGGGGATGCTCGGCCCCAGGATCGCCGGCCACCGGCGCTGCACAGTCGAGGGCGTCTGAGTGGTCTGGTTGTTGAGGATGATCCAGAACCGCACCTTCGGCAGAGGTTTGCCCGGGTGCATGCGCTTCCAGGTCTGGATGATTCCAACGGGCGAACGGGGGTCGAGGCGCAGGAACACATTCGCCGTGACGCCGCCGTCGGCGTAGAGCACCCCGTCGATTTCAACCGGCGGGAACGCAACCGGAATCGCTGCCGAGGCGAGCATCATCCGGCGCACACGCTCGAAGTCCCCCGTTTTTTCCGCCTGTTCCGCCGCCGCGCCAAGGTTCCAGAAGTGCTGCATGCCGAGATCAAGATCGGTGGCGCTCACCGCAAGAATCTTGCCATCGCGCGCGTTCGCCGCGACCTGCTCGATCATCTCCTTGTCCATCGCCACGCCCACCGCCTTCTCGAGATTGGGGATGACCATGAACGACGAGTTTGAGGGAAGGAAGAAGAACATGCCGCGGCTCTCGACCCAATCCGACGCCGGGTTCCGATAGAATTTGTCGACCCGCGCGCACGATTCATCGGTGTTGACAAAGGCGAACGGGGCCAGCAGCGCGCCCGTGCTCACGCCGGTGACGACGTCAAAGTTCGGCCGGCGCGATCCCTCCGGCGCTTCGCCCCAGCCGACCAGGAAACCCGAACCAAACGCGCCCCAGTCCCCGCCCCCCGAGATCGCGAGAAAATGGATGTCCGGCGGGTTGCTCGGGTCGTTGGCTTCCATCTCCTTCGTCACGCGATCGATGATGTGCTTCGAAGCGTCGGTCATCGCGGCCAACTGATCCGCTTTCGCTGCCTCCGTGCGAGCCTTGAACTCTTCCTCCGTCAGCGTCTTTCTCCATGGTTCCGAAGCGCAGCCCGCAAGCAAGATCGCCCCGACGCCACAAACACGCGCCGCGATCCGAGTGATGCACTTAAAACGGGCCGAAAAGGACATAGCGGTCTCCTGCTGCGGGTCGGACAAGCCTTGAACCACCGGCAATGATCGCGACCAGACAGCGCGGGTGTCGACCGGCGCGCCGCTCGCTCCGGTCAATTCGCGACGGAGTGTTGTCTCCGCCCGGTCGGCGTCGAAGCTTCATCCTACAAGCGCGCAGCGGCTGCAACAAGCAGCCCGGCGATCTCCGCCCGGCCCGCATCTGCGCCGCACCCAAAAAATGACACAGCACTGTCTCAACAGCGATCGCACCGGCATCGACCTGCATTTCCTGCGCTGGACGGCCGCTCGACCCCGCCCCGGTCGCTCCTCCGATCACTTCTTCAGCTTGCGGACTTCGGCCAGCAGTTCATCCGGAGACGCCCGCTTGGTGTAGTCGGCATCAAGAAACGCGTAACGGATCACGCCCTGCTGATCGATCACGTACGTCGCCGTGAGCGGCAGCGCATCGCCCTCGCCCCCGTTGTACTTCGACAGATCCAGCTTGTACTTTTTGAGCTGCTCTTTCATCGCGGGCGGCAGTTCATATCGCACGCCGTACTTCTCGCCGACTTTGAACTCCGAATCGCTCAGCATGTGAAACTTCACGCCGTCCTTCTCGATCATCGAGGCGGAATGATCCGCATTCTGCGGGCTGATCGCAACGACAGTCGCTCCGAGCGCATCGAACTCCGCCAGCCGCTCCTGCATCGCGATGAGCTGCTTGTTGCAGTACGGGCACCACTCGCCTCGGAACCACGTCAGCACCACCGGGCCTTTCTTGAGCGATTCTTCGAGTGAGAACTCCCCGCCCTGGGCATCGGCCAGCGTGAAGGGTGGCGCGGCATCGCCCACCTTCTTTGCCCGGTCGAGCACGCCCGTCGATGCGATGAGCGGTCCGGGACCCGACTGCTTGGCCGGAGCAACCGGCGCGGTCGCCTGTGCCGGACTCGCAGGCTGCGCTGCCGGCGCGGGGGCGTCGGGCGCGATCCCAACGGATTGCACGGTCCCGCCAGACAGCGAAAGAATCACCAGCACGCACAAGGCGGAACTCGGAACAGCGACAACCATGAGCAGGCCCCTGAATGGATTGGATCGAACAGCTCGCGTTGAGATGCCGCGCTTCCGCACTGCGGTTCGCGCGCGAGCGAAGAAAATACCGGCTTTCGCGCCTCCTTGGGCGGGGCCGGTATTCGGTTCACCGGCACATCCGGCCGCCACTGCATCAAGCCGGTGGCAGCTTTGCGAAGCCACGGCCCCGATTCGCATAGACTGCTCGGGGCCCAAAGCGGAGATATCACCATGCTGCACTACGCCGTCGTATTTTTTATCATCGCGATCGTCGCTGCTGTCCTTGGCTTTGGGGGTATCGCGGGCACCGCTGCCGGGATCGCCAAGATCCTTTTCATCCTTTTTCTGATCCTCTTTCTCGTCAGCCTCATCATGAGCCTGCTGAAGAAAAAATGACCGCCACGCGGAGCTCGCGGTTTCGTACACTGCCCCGGTTCCATCCGGGGAGATCTGCCACGTGAGTTCCTTTCTAGTCAGCCTGATCGTTTGCGGCTTCATTTTCGGCGGAGCGCTGTTCGGCATGCTCCTGCGCTATTTGCTTCCAGAGCATCATCTCAGCTCGGAAACCAAAGACGTCGTCAAGCTGGGTGCAGGCCTGATCGGCACGATGGCGGCGCTTGTGCTCGGCCTGCTCGTCGGGTCCGCGAAAAGCTCGTACGACACCCAGAAAAACGAGGTCATCGATCTCGCCGCCGGCGTGGTTATGCTCGATCGCACGCTCGCACACTTCGGGCCCGAGGCCAAGCCCGCGCGTGAGTCGCTTCGGGCCGCCGCGAACGGCGCGGTCGAACGCCTCTGGAACACGCCCGCACCGGGCCAGGGCGGCAAGGCCACCCCGCTCACCCAGCAGGCCGGCGACACGCTTTACGACCAGCTCCACGCGCTCGCCCCTCAGACCGATGCCCAGCGCGCCGCCAACTCCGAGGCGAACAGCATCTTCTCCAGCATGTTCCGCACCCGCCTCCTCCTGTTCGCCCAGTCCGGAAGTTCTCTCTCCATGCCGCTGCTGTTTGTTATGACCTTCTGGCTCTCCGCCGTCTTCACCAGTTTCGGCCTCTTCGCACCCAGAAACGCGACAGTCGTCGCCACGCTCCTCGCCTCCGCGATCTCCGTTTCCGGCGCGGTGTTTCTCATCCTCGAGATGGACCGCCCCTTCAGCGGCATGATCCAGATCTCCAGCGCGCCCCTCAAGCACGCCATCGAACAACTCGGGCGCTGAAAAACCCGCTTTCAAACGCGCCTTCAACCGTGGCGCATCGGTGCGTCCATCCGGACGGCGTCGTCCCGAAAAGAAAAGCGGCCCGCCGATGCGAGCCGCTTCTTCATGGACGCAGATCAATTGCTCAGCGGCGCCGGCGGCGGAACGCCAGAGGCAGCAGCACCCCGAGCGTCGCCGGTGCCGGTACAACCGCGATCGTCATGTGATCAAAGTCGAGGCCCATCGCCTCAAACCCGCCGTCGTCCACGTTGAATCCGAACAGGCTCAAGCCCGTGTAATCCCACGTGCCGACCGCGCCGACGATGTCGAGCGAGGAAAGCATGTTCCCGTCGTACGAGCTCATGAAGTACGTCCCGAGCGGTCCGAACGCGCCGTTCGCGGTCGTCGGCAGCGGGGCCGGGTACGCCGTGCCGGTCGACAGGAAGAACCCGTCCACCGCCGGGTCGTTGTCGCGCACCACGAACATCGGGATCTGCCCGTCCGGGAACGGGTTCTGCATCCCGACCGTGATGCCGTTGAACGTCGCGGCGTACGACGCCTGATTCACGAAATACCCGCGCGTCGGCAGGCCGTCCGGATCGTTCATGTACTGCGTCGAATCGAGCAGGAAGCTGATCTTCACCGCCGAACCCGACGGAACATCGAACTTGTTCAGCACGCCCTCGCGCACCGCGTTGTAACCGACGTACCCGTAGATGCTCACCTCGACGATCGTCGCGTTCGCGCCGCTCGCGGCACAGGTTGCAAGCGCCGCACTCAGAAGAAACGTTCTCATCTTCACTCCCCGGACGCTCATTGCGTCCATCAAAAAAACCGGAAACAAGTCGCGGGCACACGCCCGCGGGAAACTCACGGACACACAAGCTGGTCGTACGCCTGAACGAACAGCACAAAGTCGACGTCCTCGACCAGGCCGTCGTTGTTGATGTCGGCGCGGCAGTAGCCCGGCATCGCTCCATCGGCACAGTCCAGAATGTCATACTGCGCCGCAAACGACACAAAGTCCGCGTCGTCCACAATCCCGTCGTTGTTCAAATCGCCCGGACAAACCGCACGCAAGCGGATGATGGCAGTGAAGAACTCGAATGTTTCGGTGTCGTTGACAGATACCGCAATCGTGGAGCCATCGGCCGAGACCGCCGAGCAATCGCTGATCTGATAGGTATCCGGCAGAGCGAGCCCCGCCCCAGTGAAGAAGTCCGCCGCGCTGACCAGACCCGTTGCGGGCGTCCAGACAATTCCCTCCATCGTGCCCCAGATCATCATGTGGAAGCCGACCGCGATGCTCCCGTCGTTCGAAACGCCGGTGAATTCCGCGGTCGTCTGATTCTGCAGGAAATACGGCAGAGCGCCCACGCGATCCGTGTCGTACGACGCCCCGTTCCAGCGCCAGATCGTTGCGACGTTGATCTCGAGCTCATCATCGCGACAACTGCCCACCAGAATGTCACCCGATCCGCTGATCCCCTCGACCATGTTCACGCCGCCGTCATCGTTGTTCAGTTCGTACTTCACGCCGTTGCGCCAGGCCCGCGGCATCCACGATCCCCACGAGTTCTCTTCCCAGCCGCCGCACACCGAGCCGTCGTAGCTGGCGGCATTGGCTCGGGCGCTGCGCCCATCGCTCTGACCCAGCGCGATCATCCCGCCGCTCGCCGACCACGACGACGCGGTCGCCCGGTAGCTCGGCGTCCAGAAGAACCCTGTCAGATGTTCACCGTTGCCAGAGAGACCCCACGCCGAGCCGTACCCATCATCGACAAGGCCGCCGCCAGGAGGCGAAGCGGGCATCGTTTCGGTCCAGCCGGTGTTCACATCCCAAAGCCCCTGCGTGAGCTGGTAGTCCGAGCTCAGAATCGACGCCGACACCCGCTTGCCGTTGTAGGAGACGTTCGGCGTGCCCGACGCGCGGCTGATCGCCGGAAACGACGCGAGCCCGAGACGCTCGGTGCCGCCGGACACGGTCCATCGGAATGTCTCATAGGAGTTGTCGCCCACGACATTGCCTGCTCCCGCTGTTCCGTCGAACGAGAGACTTCCGATCATGAACCCCGACGGGATGTACGTCACAGTTGGTGCAGCAAAGCAGCCCGTGCAGAGAGCAAGAGCGACAACCTCCGGTAAGCGGCGCAGCATTCGAATGACTCCTGAGTTTGAGTGAGCGAGGCGGGAATGAGCCGTGTCGCCGTCGAGCGGCAAGGCTCAGGGGAGAGAGAAGAAAGCCCGTTCGAACTTCCGCGATCTACGGGCACAAGAGCATGTCGTACGCCGAAGCGAACAGCACAAAGTCGGCGTCATCCACGAAGCCGTCGCGATTCATGTCCGAGGGACAACGCAGCGGCATGGACGGGTCCGAGCAGTCGAGCATGTCGTACGCGTTCGCGAACAACACGAAGTCCGAGTCCTCAACCATTCGATCGCTGTTGAAGTCTGCGGGGCACGGCTCGTGCAGGTGAATCAGAATCGTTTGGAACGTGCTGAAGTCGTAGTTGATACCCGCAGCCGCAATAACCGATCCGTCCGGTGAAACCGACTGGAAATCACGAAGCTCAAAGTTCTCCGGAAGATTGACCCCGATCGAATCGAGGAATTCGCCTCCGTCCAAGAGCCCAGTTTCCGGAGTCCAGATGATCGCGCGGACCCCTTGGTTCGGATTGAATGCGAGGCGCGTAGTCCCGACCGCGATGTTCCCGTCGTCGGTCACACTTGTAAACATCGCTGCACCCCAGCTATAAACGATGTCGGGGTGGTATCCCGCGAAGACGGTGTCGTAACCCGAACCGTTCCAGCGCCAAATCACCGCTGATTGCTGGGCGTTGTACTCATCGAGTCCCATGCCCACGGCGAATGTGCCGTCGAGGCTGAGCGAATGGACCTGCGTTGATCCGAGCGCGTCCGAAAGAAAGTACTTGGTTCCATCACGCCAGACCATCGGAAACCACGGGCCCAGTCCGGAGTCTTCCCATCCGGCGACGACTGAGCCGTCGTAGCTCGCCGCATTCAGGCGCGCACGCGGCGAATCGAAATCGATCAATCCGTTTTGCTGCGACCACGCACACGGTTGAACGTGATAACTCGGCGTGCGGTAGTAGTACCCGACGACCGAGTTGCCGTCTCCTGAAAGCCCCCACGCCGAGCCGTACGCCTGATCCTGGATCATCACGAATTCCGGCGCGGGAGGAAATGCCTCCAACCAGCCCGTTTCCTGATTCCACAAACCCAGCGTGAGGTTCGAATCTGAGCTCAGTATGGACGCCGAGACGCTTTTTCCATCGTACGAAATATCCGGCGATCCGCCGCCCACACCAATGGCAGGGACAGACGCCTGGCCGAGAGGGACCACGCCGGTTGCCGCAGTCCAGCGGAATGTCTCGTATGAGTAGTCGCCGACGATATTGCCCGCCGCAGCCGTTCCGTCATACGACAGATCCGTGACGTAGAAGCCCGGTGCCAGCTCTTCGATCCAAGGCGCCGCGAGCCCGGCGGACGCGACGACGGACGCTGCGGAAACGGCCACAGTGATCAGGCGATTCATGATTGGAAATCCGTGAGGTGCGGGAAGATCAGGAACGGAACGAAAGAGGCGCATCGCTGTGGGGCGATGCGCTTCGATTGGTGAAGACAAAGTTTTTCAGGCGCGACGGCGACGGCCGGCAATGATGCCGCCGAGCGCGAGCACACCGAGCGAGGACGGGGCCGGCACAGCCACATTCCACGAGAGGTTGTCGGCGTATGCGGTCGGGAAGAAGCCGAACCCGACCATGCGGACTTCATCGAATGTGTCACCGCCGGAAGTCGTGATGTTGATCCAGGACTTCGCAGACGGGTTGAAGGCCGGAGCAGTCAGAAACAGGCTGCCAACTTCAGCGCCATTCTTGAGCGCGACAACCACGGCACCGCCGCCGAAAGCCGAGCCGGGACCCGAGTCGTCCCAGTATTGACCGGAGAACTCCGTGAGCTGGTTCGAGAAGGTCATGAACAGGCCCCACGTGCCGAAGGCGACGTTGCCCGTGCCGAGCCAGCCGAAGCCCGGGTTCGTGTTCACCTGACCGACGTTGATCTCATTGGGGTTGTCGCCGGTGCCGAAGTTCGAGATGCCGTAGCTGGCGAACGAGTTCGAGGCGATCGGAACTCCGGTTGGCGAACCCGGGGCATCGAAGTTCAACTTTGTCGTGTAGCTCGGTGCCGCGGCGACGGTCTGGGTGATGGTGATCGCTGCGCCGGCGTTTGACAGCAGGGTCAAACCAC
This sequence comes from Phycisphaerales bacterium, assembly GCA_016793015.1. GTDB lineage: Bacteria > Planctomycetota > Phycisphaerae > Phycisphaerales > UBA1924 > JAFEBO01. The sequence goes on along the minus strand of JAEUJD010000203.1, from coordinate 13,161 downwards.
CAGCAACAACCGCGGCGGAAACGCAGGTTCGATTCATGACTTCATCTCTCCTCTGCAGTGCAAACTCGAATCTCGCCGCTTGGAAACACACGTCCCCTTCACTGCGGCAAGCAAAGATTACTGGCCACAGAACGTCACGTCAAGTGTCAAATTTGACAAATCATTTGTCATTTTGACGTGGGTCTCGCGTGCCGCGTGGTACAATGGCGGAACAAAGAACCGATTCGTCACGTTGGGAAGGGTTCAAAGAGATGACCACCGCTCCAGCCACCGAAAACGTCCGAGAACGTATAGAGGAACTTGCCCGACTCCGCGGCGGGACGCTCGAAAGCGTCATCGCGGCCTTTCACAGGGCCAGGGCCGAGGTCGCCGGGCTTTTCGCCCTCGTCGGCGTTGACCCGACCAAAACACGTGAATCAGCCCGCGAGCTCGGCATCAACCGCGGTTTGACATGGCGTTTGACGCGGATGGTTCAGGAATCGAATCCGACACTTGCCGCCAGCGATGTGCCCGGCGTGCAGAGCATGGCCAAGTTTCTCGATGCCTGCCGCCGAAAGGGCGCGCCCGAGCAGGCGATCGATGCGACGCTGGCGGCACTCGACGAATTTGAGGCGGCGCTCGCCGCCTGCTCGGGCGATCGCAAGACGCTCGCGATGCTGATGGCCAACCACGGCGATGTCAAGGCAACCGCCGAAGCGGAAAAGGCACGGCGCAAGCTCTTCGAGGGCGCGTGCGGCGTCTGGGGTGTTCAGGCCCGCACCCGCTTTGTGACCGTCTTCGTCTATCCCTCACCCGACGACCCGACCATGCTCGACGCGGGGCACGTCAACGGCTTTGTCGGGTTCCGGCGTCTGCGCACGCAGGCCGTGCCATTGAGTTACGAAGCGGTGCACAAGTCGACGGGCGAAGCGATCAAGTTCTCGAAAGAGCCGCTTGATCCGAGCGGACCGGGCGAGGGCCCCAGCCAGGTGTACAAGCGGTTCTCGAGCCCATCTGAACTCGATATCCGAATGGTGGAATCCGGAGGCTACCGGCGTTTCGAGCTCGCATCGGGCCCGGTTGGCAACGAGGGGATTACCACGTGCGTCTTCGGCACGCGGCTCCGCAAGCTCTACGACCGCTACTCGGCAACGCCCGAGACCGCGGGGTTCATGGTGCTCCTGAATCTGCCGGTCGAGCGCGTGATGTTCGACATGTTCATCCACCGCGATCTGCACGTCACGCACGCACCGAAAACGCAACTGCTCGATCGCCTGCTCTTTCCGCACGTCAACAACGAGGCGGATTTTGAGCGCCAGTCGCTGCCGCTGGCAGAGCAGACGCAGCGCCTGCCGGGCGGATTGGCCGGGACGCTCTGCCCGTACATGCCCTGGTACTCCTCGATGGTGTCGGACGTGACCTTGAAGCTCGGAAAACCGATCGACGAGTTCACGGGCTGGCGGTTCGAGATGATGTACCCGCCCATCGCGACCACGCTGAGCCGCCGGTTCGACCTCGAAGCGCCGCCGAAGTGAAGCGGGGCGGCTTGATCGCACAATGAAAAACGCCCGCGAAGGCGCGGGCGTGCGAGGACGGATCCAAGGGCAATTTACGGGCTACTTGCGGGCCATTTACGGGCAGAGCAGCTCGTTGTACGCATCGACGAAGATCACAAAGTCGGCATCGTCGACCAGGAAATCTCCGTTCAGATCGGCCGGGCAACCCGGCGGCATCGCGATGGCGGCACAATCGAGGATGTCGTACATCGTGGCGAAGAGCACGAAGTCTTCATCATCGACAAGCCCGTCGTCGTTGAAGTCGGCTGGGCAGGACGGGGCAGCGCCGGCCGCACCCCAGAAACCACCGACAAGCGAGAAGTAGAGGCCCCCGGTCATGCGACCGGCATCCGGCTGGCCCGAGGTTCCGTTGATGATGAAGGTTCCATCGGTGCTGGAGCCGCCTCCGCAGTCGATGGTCCACCAGCTCAGATCGAAATCATCGCACGGACTCTCGAAGACGACGTCAACCGAGTAGTTGGAGTTGAGGTAGGAATTGGTGGGGAACCCGCCTCCCGCGCCGTAGCGGTAGAGGCCGTTGGGCCCGTCTTCGCCCGAGCCCAGCCCGCGCAGGGGCGGACTGAGGACCGGTGAGTCAAAGCCGTTGTGCGTGGATTCGTACCAGCCACCAGAAGAGTACTGCGAGATCACGTAGGTCTGGTTGGCGTTGATAGGAACGGGTGACGAGAACAGCACCTCATTCCAGCCCGGCCCCGCGAACGGCGGGAACACGGCCGAAGCGAGGGGAACCCCCGCGCTCGTCCAGAGTGTCGCCGTGCACGGCGCGTTGTTGCTCGCACCGACGTACATGCGTGCGCCGATGACGTTGCCGGCAACAGAGGACTGAAACTTGGCACCCAGCTCGAGCGGGGTGCCGTCGTTCAGATTCTGGAGCACGGGAACATCGCCGGGAGAGAAGATGGTCGTTTCACAAAGGGGGACTGGACGGGCGGATGCCGGCGAAGTTGCCAGCAGGGCCGCGGCACCCAGGAGTGTCAAAATTCTTGTTTTGGAAAGTTTCATTTTGGTCCTTGCACTTTGGTTCGGAAAATCCGATTCAATCGAACGAGTGGTCGATCAACTTTCCGGCGGATTCTTTGATTGCTTTGAACGAAGGCAACTTGCCGTCGGTCAATCAAATCAAATCGTCCGGACGAAAAATCGAAACAGCATCAAACCACCCGAGCCCTATTGAGTGAATTTCGCCGACCAACGAACGTTGATGTTCGTGGCAGGAGTTCCCGAGGGGACAACCTCCAGAGTGATCGTGTCGAACGCGGTAAACGCAACGGAGTTCACACCGTCAGACCCGGTTGTCGCGGACTCGGCAATCGTGCAGGTGAGCGAAGTCGGCAAGCCGTTCTTGTAGATCGTGAACACCTCTTGCTGCGTGCCGGCTCCGTTGTCTGGCGCCTTGTTCAATTTCACGGTCAGGTTCGTCAGAGTGCCAGAAGTCGGCATGACGCTCCACGCGTCGGCCTCCGTTGATTGTGCCGCAGTGGACGACCACATATAGATGTATCGAGCAGCGCTGCCAGAGATGGAGTTTGCTCCAGTGCTTCCGCCAACGATGCACGCATTGGTTCCATTCGTTCCATTGGTCCCGTTCGTCCCCGCAACGCCTTGCGGCCCTTGAATGCCCTGGATTCCCTGCGGGCCCTGCGCCCCCGGATCACCCTGCACACCCTGCGGTCCGGCAAGTCCCGGATCACCTTGCGGCCCCTGTGGACCGGTCGGGCCTGCGGGTCCTTGCGGACCGGTTGCTCCTGTCGCACCAGTCGGCCCTGCGGGGCCTGCCGGACCTGTCGGTCCGGAACCGGGGAGAAGTGTCGTGCCGAGCGGCATTGTCTGTCCGCTGTTGTTGTACGTCAGCAGCGCGTAGCTGAACGCGCCGGCGCCATCGGTCGATGCGATGTCGCCGGTGAGCGACGCGTTGCCCTGCATCTGGGTTTCGATCAGGGTCAGCGAGCCGCCGGTGTTGTCGATGACGCCGTAGTTACCGGCGGCACCGTTGAAGCGGATCTGGCTCTGGCGCACGTCGAGCACCGCACCCGAGCCGACGCCGGGCTGGTTGATGTTGATCGGGCCGAAGATGTCGGACGACTTGGGCCAGAAGCGGCCGTAGGTGCCGGTCACGCCGCTGGTTCCGAGGTCGACGGCGACGGTGGCCTGGTTTGCGCCTTGGAACGTGCCGCCTCGACCCTGCACGGTGCCGCTCTTGATCCGAGCGCCGGGGCCTGCGCCAAAGCCACGGAAGTTCACGTTGTCGTAGACGACGCCCGACGAGGTGGAGAGGGGTGTCTCAACATACAGGGGCGAATCGGAACCGTTCGCGTAGACGTTGCAGTTGTTGATCGTCAGCTGCGCGTCGCTCGTGCCCGCAACGGTGAGCGCGTTTCCTCCGAGCGAGCGGCTGTCGACGTCGATGCCTTCCATCGAGACGATGCCGCTACCGAGCGAAACCTGGCCGCTGATGGTGGTTGCGAAGTTGCGGTTCGGAGATGCTGCCACGAGGTGGATGCCACCGGCGAGCGCGACATTCTCGGCGTACGTACCCGGGCGAACCTGGATGACGACCTGATTGCCGGAGCCATATCCGTCCGAGATCGCCTGATTGATCGCACCCTGCACGGTGAGGTTCGTGCCTTGGCCGCCGGCATCAACGATGTAGCGAGCGCCGTCGATCCCGTTGGTCCCGGGAATTCCCTGGGGTCCCTGAGGACCCTGCGGTCCCTGAGGGCCTTGCGGACCCTGAGCACCCGGATCGCCTTGCGGTCCTTGAAGACCGGGGCTTCCCTGCGGTCCCTGCAAACCCGGGCTCCCTTGCGCACCCTGCGGTCCCGCGGGACCCGGATCACCTTGCGGGCCTTGCAGCCCGGGGGTTCCCTGCGGCCCGATCGGGCCAGCGAGACCCTGAATTCCCTGCGGACCTTGCGGTCCGGCAGGGCCAGCGGGCCCAGCCGGGCCGGAGCCGGGAAGCAGCACGGCGCCTGCGGGCATGCCCTGGCCGGGGAGCGTGTAGGTGAGCTGCGTGTAGTAGATGCCACCAACGCCGTTGTTGGTCGCGACGTTGCCCGGGGTGAAGGTGTTGAAGCCGGTATCCGCGAGCAGGATGTCGGAGCTCGAGTTGTCGATCACGCCGGGCTGGTTGCCGGAACGGATCTGCGAGTTGCCGATGCTGAACGCGGCGGTCCCACTCAGATCAACCTGACCGAAGACATCGGCGGTCTGCAGATAGACCGCGCCACCGGAAGCGGAGATCGCCGGGGTGATGGGTGAGGTCGGCCAGAACGTGCCGCTCCGGCCCTGCAGTGTGCCCGACGCAACGACAACGGGCGTGCCCGAGCCGCCACCGACTGAACGGAAGTTGACATTGTCGATGATGACGCCCGAAGCACTGCTGGCGGCGCTCATGACGAGCGAGCGGCCGGTGCCGCTGGCGTACGCGACGCTGTCGGACAGGTACAACTGCGTGAACGCGCCGCCGACGAGGGTGATGGCATCCGCATTTGTGGGCGCATTGACGTCGATGCCGTTCATGCTGACAACGCCTTCGCCGCTGAGCGAGACGGTGCCGTTGATCGCGGTGGCGAAAGACTTGCCAGCGGTCGCGGACTGGAGATTGATGCCGCCGGCGAGCGTGACGTTTTCGTTGTACGAACCGTTGCGAACGAGGATGGTGGTCGGATTGCCGGCGGTGTAGCCGTCGGCGATGGCAGAGTTAATCGCACCCTGGATTGTGGTGTGCGTGCCCATGCCGCCCGCATCAACGACGTAGCGAGCGGCGCTGACGCCGGGCGCGCCGTCGTTTCCGGGGATTCCCTGGGGGCCTTGTGGGCCTTGCGGACCAATCGGACCCTGCGCGCCCGGGTCACCTTGCGGACCTTGCAGTCCGGGGCTGCCCTGCGGACCTTGCAGGCCCGGGTCGCCCTGCGGGCCTTGCGGGCCGGTGGGTCCTGCCACACCCTGCGGTCCGGCAACGCCAGGATCGCCTTGCGGTCCCTGCGGCCCGGCAACACCCGGATCGCCCTGCGCACCTTGCGGGCCTGCGGCTCCGGGATCACCTTGCGGACCTTGCGGTCCGATCGGGCCTGCCGGACCCGGGTTTCCGTTCAACGCGTACGCGGCGTACGGCGCAACCGCGATGCGCTGACGGGGAGCGAGCGTCGAATACGGGCCCATACCACCGGCGGGAGAGCGGACATCGATTTCGAGGTAGCGTTCATCACCGGCGAAGGCGCCGGGGCCGAAGTCGAGCGTGACGCTGAAGCGGCCACGCACCAGCGTGAGGTTCGAGACGCCGAGTTCGACGCCGATCTGGTTGCCACCGATGACCGAGTCGTAGAGGCGGAACCGAAGATCGGTCTGCGAGACGACGCTTGCGCCGTTGCGGAGTTCGCCCTGGTAGACGAAACTGGAGGTCACGGGAGTCTGTGCCGCGGCCGGGCGGACGAGCACGCCAGCAGCCCCCAGTCCGAGCGCGAAACCACAGGCGAGAACGAGAGCGCGAACGTTGCTTTGAGAACGCTTCATGAATCACCCACTCCAGTAAAAAAGTCAGAAACAGAGCGCGCGAGGCGCCACGGCCTCACGCGGTTTTGCCCGGGCGAATCGGTGCCGACAGAGACGGCGCGCTTTCCAGCGCAAAGATCAAATTTGGAAATGCACCCCAAACCCCAGATCTCCCCGAATCGTGTGATTCGCCCCGAGCCCAGACCGCACGATACCAAAGTGCGGCAGGAAATGGGCCGACAATCCCCAAAAAATCTGGGGCGTGTCTTTTCAGTAGGGTAAACACCTGTGACATGTCGATGTCACACTTGTGTGCGTTGCAATGGTTTCAGTCGTAATGATGTTCTGCAGCGGGACTTCCATCCGCGCCGGCGAACCGGGGTAGAAAGCCGGGAAACGGCGCGCGATCCAAGGGAAACGGAACGTGTGAACGCCGCTGGGCGAGATCGTTTGGGCCCGACACTATGAGAGTGGCGCGAACGAACGAGGCGCCGGGCGCGCTCAAAGCCCGGGAGCAGGAGGTTGAGGAGCGGATGATGAAGCGCGGGACATTGATTTGGGACTGGCCGGTGCGTGTTTTTCACCTTTGTTTCGCGGGCGGGTGGGTCGCGGCGCTCGCGATCTCGCTGTTTTCCTCGGATTCGGGGCGTGTTTTTCCGTATCACAGCCTGATCGGGCTGGCGCTCGGGTGGTTGGTTGTGCTGCGGATCGTGTGGGGCTTCTTTGGATCGAAGCCGGCTCGGTTTGGTTCGTTTGTTTCCGGGCCTCGCCGCACGGTTGCGTACATGAACGATGCGTTGCGGTTCAGGGAAACGCACTTTGCCGGGCACAATCCGGGATCGGCGTGGGTGATCCTTGCGATGATCGGGCTGACGATCGCGCAGGTTGTGACCGGGTTGTTCGTGGGAGCGGGGCGTCGGGACTTTCGGGAGGTGCACGAGTGGCTTGCGTACGCGATGATCGGCCTCATCGTCGTGCACCTGATGGGTGTGGCGCTGCACACTCTCCGGCATCGCGAGTTGATCGGGCTGAGCATGATCGATGGCAAGCGGATGTGCGGCACGGAGAGCGCGATCAGCTCGTCGCGGCCGGTCGTGGGGGTCTTGGGCGCGCTGTTCATCGCGGGATTTTGCTACGGCATCTACCGGAACTACGACGCGGTGAGGATGACCACGAAGTTGCCATTGGTCGGAGTGGAAGTGCGGATCGGCGAGAGTGAGGCGGACGAGGAATTCGAGTGAACTGGCCCAGAACGCGGCCCTGAACGCGGGCCAGCACGCGGACCTGAGCGGGGGCTTGTGCTCGGGCTTGTGCGTGGGCGAATCGGGGCTGATTCCGGCAAGGTCTGCGCACGGGTCTTCGCATCGGCCTGCGCCGAATGTCGGAGTTTGCCCGAACCCAGCCAAGTGCCCGTTCGCATTCAACTCGCGGTCTGATCTTGACGAGATCGGAAGGGGTTTGCCCTTCTTTTCTGGAGATCGCGATGTCCATCACGTTCCATTCGGTCGTTCGCACGATTGCGGCCTGTGCATGCCTTGGCTTTGCGGCAGGCGCATCCGGTGCACCGCAGACCCCGTTTGTGTTTCAGGGAGTCCTGGAGCAGGCCAAGGGCAGCATCAGCGGGCCGACGTCGATGACGTTTACGCTGTGGGATGCGATCATCGAGGGCAATCAGCTCGGCCAGACAGTGGTGTTCGATGGCAGCGAAGGCAATCCCGCGCCGGTGAACATTTCTGATAGCGGCTTCTTTACGGTGGCCCTTGATTTCGGCGTTCCGATTTGGGGCGGCACGCAGTCGCGCTACATCGAAGTCACGGCCGACGGGCAGTTGCAGCAGCCCCGGTTCATCATCTCGGGCAGTTCGTACTCGTCGAACACGCGGGGCATCAATGTCATGCCCAACGGCAATGTCGGCATCGGCACGAGCACGCCCGGTTCGTTCCAGCTTGCTGTGAATGGATCCGCGGCGAACCGCACGGGAAGCTGGTCGGTGATGTCGGATGCGCGGCTGAAGAAAGACATCCGAAACGTGCAGCGGGGCACGCTCGATCGGCTGCTCGAACTGCGGGGAGTTGAATTCGAGTACACGCAGGAAGCGATCGCCGAACGCAACGTCGCGTCGGGCACGATGATCGGGTTCCTCGCGCAGGATGTCGAGCGCATCTTCCCGGAGTGGGTGGAATGTGATGCGCAGGGGATGCGGTTTGTCACCGAGCGTGGGACGACGGCGCTGATGGTCGAGGCTCTGCGGGATCTGCGCAGCGAGAAGGACCGCGAGATCGCGGAACTGAAGGCGGCGCACGCGGAGCGGTTGCGGGCGGAGATCCAGCGCGTCGAGTGCGAGAAGGACTCGAAGATCGCGGAACTCGAAGCGAGGCTCGAAAGGATCGAGAAGTCGCTCGCGCAGTGACGGACGCCTGCCTGTGGCGGGGCTGACGGGGCGGATTACTTCGCGGCGCCGACCTGGGGCATCGCTGAGGCGACGTTGATATCGACGAGCAGCGCGATCTGGTGCTCGACCTGAAGGAACTGTGCGCCGCGGATGGGCGAGAGCGCCGCGCTGATTTCCTTGTTGTACTTCTTCCAGAGATCGAGGCGATCCTGTTCGCCCTGGAGCCAGCCGGTGGAGAGTGCCGCGGCGTTGGTGTCGTTGAGCTTGCCGTCGTTGGAGAGGGTGACGAACTCCTTGATGAGGGCGACGCGCCGATCGCCGACGGCGGTGAGTTCCTTCTCGTATTTCTGATAGATGGGCCAGAACTTGGCGGCCTCTTCCGCGGTCATTTTCATCACGCGGTTGAGCGTGGCGACTTTGCTGGCGTTGAGATCGGTGCGGAACGCGGCGAGGATCTGCTCGAGGTTGCTGGGCCTGCTCGCGTCCTTTGCGGGAGCTGTCGGGGCGGGGGTTGATGCGGGGGCTGGCTCGCGTGAGGAGGCCATGGAGACGACGAGCGAACCGGCGATAGCGGTGACTGCGAGGGTGCCGAGGAATCCGAGTTTCATGATTTGATCCTGTTGAGGGCTGGGTGTGCGTGGGCGGAGATGGATTGTGGCTGGTGCGTCTGGGCTTAGTTGTTGAGTTCCGAATCGACCCAGTACTTGGTGCCGGAGACGGTGGCCTGGAGGGCGACGCCGTTCTGGGTGAACTGATAGATCTGCATGCCGCTGCCGGCCGCGAGGTTCTGTGCGCCCGAGTTGCCGGTGCCTGTCCCGGCGCTGGTGCTTGTGGAGGATGTTCCCTGAACAGTTCCGTCTTTGAAATCGACATTGGCCTGCGTGGATTGATTCGCGCCGACGCCGGTGTTGTTGTACTGCGCGTTGGCATCGGCGTTGGTGCCGAACTGCCATCCCTGCGTCACGAACTGCTGCATGATGTTGGGATCGGTGAAGACGAAGACGACGCGGAGGTCTTTCACGCCGAGTCCCACTCCGCCCCCGAGCGAGGCGACGTCCATGTACGTTGTCTGCCCGGTTTGGTTGTTCACGAGCATTCCGTAGCCGTTGCCGGACGCGACAAGAAAGAGATGGATGTCGGTCTTCTTGAATGTCGCGTAACCGGCGGCGTTCGCGATCGTTTGCTTGAGATCGGGGTTCGACGCGTACAGCTCCTGGAGCATCTCGGTGCTCTCGTCCTGGATGGTCTGCTGTTTCTGGCTCACGTCGTTGCCACTCGGGCCGAGGATGCCAAGGCCAAAGAGGTCGGCGTGCGAGGCGGCGACGAAGAGCGTGGCGCACGTCAATGCGGCGGCGCCCAGTCGGCCTCGGTTGCGCAGTTTCGATTGTTCAGTTGTGGATTTTCGAGTCATGGGTTCCGCCTTTGTTGGTTGAAAGCGATCGAGAGCAATTGAATGCGCATTGTGGTCTGTCGCCTGTGCCGAGTGAGTATGTGCCGCCCAGAGACTTGACGCTGAAAAGCGCCTTCGAGAAGCAGGAAAGGCCCTTTGGGCGCGCACAGCCCATGTTGACCGCCTCTTGACCCGTTTCAAAGAATCGGACCGAGCGTGGCGAGCGTGTTGTTCCAGAGGCGGCGGTGCATCGGCCAGGCTTTGACCATGTCTTGGGTGACGAGGTTGGACTTTGCAATGTACTGCTGTTGGCGCTCGCGCATGGCGATCGTCATGGCCTCGTCGCGGAAGAGAATGTTGTTCTCGTAGTTCAGGTCGAGGCTTCGCCGGTCCATGTTGGCGGAGCCGATGAGGGTGATCTCGCCATCGAGCGTGAGCGACTTGGTGTGGAGGAGGCCGCCGAGATACTCGTAGAGGATCACGCCCGCGTCCAGAAGGTCGGCGTAGTAACTGCGGCTGGCGCCGCCAACGATCCACGAATCGTTTCTTGCGGGCAGAATGAGCGTGGTTTTGACGCCCCGGTAGGCGGAGGAGCAGAGCGCGCTCTGGAGCGATTCGTCGGGCACGTAGTAGGGGGTGGAGATGGTGAGTTCTTTTCGTGCCGCGAAGATGAGTGACTCAAAGACTTCGGGCATCGCGGAAAAGCGCACGGTCGGCCCGGTGCCGATGACCTGCGCGACGAAACCCGGTTTGGATGCGCGGAGCGGCTGGCGGAGTAGGGCATCGATGTCTTCCCCCGTAGCGGCCATCCAGTCGATCGCGAAGAGCCGCTGATTCTGCTGGGCGATGGGGCCTTCGAAGCGGATGAGGGCGTCGACCCACGGGGCGAACTTGGCCTTGACGCGGAACTCGGGGTCGGCGCAGTTCTGGCTGCCGCAGTAGGTGATGGCGTTGTCGATGACGACGATTTTGCGGTGGTTGCGGAGATCAAATCGCCGGAAAGGAGCCTGGAGGATCCAGTTTTTGATCCCGAGCGCGACGCCGAGTTTCACGCCGCCGGACTTCATCGCCTCCCACTGCGGGGATTTGAGCATGGAGCGCGAGCCCAGATTGTCGATCATGGCGCGGCAGGTCACGCCCCGCCCGGCGGCGCGGATTAGTGCGTCGGCGACGCGGCAGCCGTTGCCGTCGGGGAGCCAGATGTAGAAGAGGACGTGGACATGCTCTTTGGCGGCATCGATGTCGGCGATGATGGAAGCGACTGCGGAGTTCGAGTCGTCCATAAGGCGTGCGGAGTTTCCGGCGATGGGGTCGAAGCCGCTGATGGAGCGGCCGACGTTGAAGAGGTGGGCGCAGCGATCGGGAATGTCGGCGCGCATGTTCGCGAGGTCGGCGGGCGAACTCGGGTCGGGCTGAGGCGTGCGGCGTTCGATCGCGCGCAGACGTTCGACGCGCCGGCGGCCGATGTTCACCTCGCCGAAGAAGATGTACGCGACGACGCCGACCATCGGAAGCGCGAGCACGACCGCGACCCACGCGATGCGCGAGGCGGGTTCGCGGTGGGGGCGGAGCATCACGCGTGCGAGCACGGCGATCTCCAGCAGAAGCCCGAGAGCGAGGATGAAGAAGGGGAAAGTCATGTGTTGCCGGGGGCTGTGATGGTTGCCCCGCAGTTCTACCAAAAAAGCAACGGGCGGCCCTTTTGAGCCGCCCGCGGGGTAGAACGATCAAGAGTTCAGTTGCCCGTGCCCTTGGCTGCGGCCTCGGCCTGCGCCATGCGCTTGGCCATCTCGGCCTTCACGGCTTCGAGGTTGAAACTCGAACCCTTTTGCATCGGGGGGAACTCGAGGAACGTCTCGAGCGCCTTGCCCATGACCTGCTGGACGAAAACGAAGCGCCAGAACTGGAACTTGAACCAGTCGAAGTACTGCTGGGCGCCTTCCTTGGTGCCGTTGTTGGGCCAGCCCATGCGCTCGAAGGGATCGAGGCGGAGGTTGGTGATGTAGGGGACATCGACGTGGTTCTTCACGCCGAGCCAGCCCTGGGGCTGATCGATGAAACGGAACTTGTAGTCGTCGATGCGGACTGCGCCGATGGTGCTCTCGCCCAGGTAAAAGATCTCGTGGCGGGTGGATGGGCCTTTACCGGTGAGCATCGCGGTCTGGTTGTAGCCGTCAAGGTGGTTCTTGTAGGTGCGGTCGCCGAGCTTCACGCCGGTGAGGAGCTGCTTGGTGATGTCGGGATTGCCCGCTGCGGTGAGGAACGTGGGGAACCAGTCAAGGCCGGACATCAGGCCGTTCTGCACGGTGTCGGCGGGAATCTTGCCGGGCCAGCGGACGATGCACGGAACGCGGAAGCCGCCTTCCATGATCGTGCCTTTGGACTGCGCGAAGGGGGTGGTGCCGCCGTCGGGCCAGGTGAAGAGCTCGGTTCCGTTGTCGGTGGTGAAGACGACGATGGTGTTGTCGTCTTCGCCGATGTCCTTGAGTTTCTTCATCACAAGCCCGATGTCGTCATCGAGCTGGGCCATGCCGGCTTCCTGGATCGACCAGCCGTTGTCGGAATTGCGCATCGCCTCGTACTTGGGCGAAAGATGCGTCACGATGTGCATGCGGGTCGGGTTCAGCCAGACGAAGAAGGGCTTGTTGTCGGCCTTGGCCTTGTCGATGAACTTGAGCGCGAGATCGCGGATCTCGTCGTCCACGGTTTCCATCCGCTTGGGATAGAGCGTGCCGGCGTCCTCGATCTTCTGCTTGCCGATCTTGCCCCAGCGCGGCATCACGGTTGGATCGTCCACTTCCGTCGCCCAGGAATGCACCATGTTGCGCGGGCCGACGACATCAAGGAGTTTCTGCGGGTAGTTCGGATGCGCCGGGTCTTCCATCGCATCGAGGTGATACAGGTATCCGAAGAACTCGTCGAACCCGTGCACCGTCGGAAGGAACTCGTTCAGGTCGCCGAGGTGGTTCTTGCCGAACTGGCCGGTCGCGTAACCCTGCGCCTTGAGCGCGGTCGCGATCGTGCAGGCTTCGGCGGGGATGCCGATCTTGGCGCCCGCCTGGCCGACGGTGGTCATGCCGGTGCGGATGGGGAGTTCGCCTGTGATGAAGTTCGCGCGGCCGGCGGTGCAGCTGGCCTCGGCGTAGTAGTCGGTGAAGAGCATGCCCTCTTTGGCCATCTTGTCGAGATTGGGCGTGCGGCCGGCCATCATGCCGCGGTGGTACGCGCCGATGTTCCACATGCCGATGTCATCGCCCATGATGAAGAGGATGTTGGGTTTCTTGGCAGGGGCCTGAGCGTGAGCCTGTTCGGCGAAGCCGAAGAGACTTGCC
>JAEUJD010000187.1 GCA_016793015.1 Phycisphaerales bacterium | reverse complement strand
GCAAAGACCGGACACGAGCGACAACGCCAGAGCAACTCGCAGCTTCAACATGATTCACTCCACTCAATTGTGCGCCGCCAATGAAGCGCACGACCGTTCCGCCGGGTTCAACTTCCCGCACGCTTTCTGGAACGCCGCACGTCCGCATCTCTTCAGCACGCGTCCTGCAATCGCCGATCCGTATAGTCCACCCCTGTGATAACGGGGCCAGTCAACTGCGGCCGAACTTCCGGCCCTTGCGGGGTGTATCGGCAATGACGAGTCTTCCAGTCCTGAACAACTCCGGCTCACCCGCACGCTCGTGGGGTGCGCCGGCGCTGTCGCCCGACTCTGACCGCGACGGAGTCGCCCGGGCGTTCGCATCGACGGTGGAGGGTGAAGTTCGCTTCGGGCTGCACGATCGCCTGCTGTACGCCACGGATGCGTCGCTTTATCAGGTCGAACCGCTGGGAGTTTTTATCCCCGCAAGCACAGACGATGCCGTCCGGGGCGTTCGGTTCTGCGTTTCCAGAGACCTTCCGATCCTCCCCCGAGGCGGAGGCACCTCGCTTGCCGGACAATGCACCAACCGGGCCGTGGTGATCGACTTTTCGAGCCGCTGCAACCGCCTGCTGGAGACGGATGTGGCCGGACGTTCCTGCCGCGTCGAACCGGGGATCACTCCGGACGATCTCAACGAAAGGCTCGCTTCCACCGGTCTGTTTTTCGCGCCCGACCCGGCGACTTCGAAGCATGCGAACGTCGGGGGCTGCATCGGTAACAACGCGGCGGGTGCGCGATCGATCCTGTATGGGCGCACTTCCGAAAACTTGATTTCCGTCGATGCCTGTCTCGCGGACGGTTTTGTTGCCCGGCTGGAGGCCGGGGCCGCATCGCGGCATGAGCACATCGGGCGTCTGACCCGCCGCGTTGTCGATGTGGTGCTCCGGAACCGCGCCGCGATTCGCGAGCGCTTCCCAAAGACCGTCCGGCGCAACGCTGGCTACAGCCTCGATCTGATGCTGAACCAGATCGAGGCCTCGGGCGGCGATCTCGACGGCATCAATCTCGCTCATCTGCTCGCGGGCAGCGAAGGCACGCTCGCCGTCACGCTTGGCGCGCAGCTGAAACTCCATCCACGCCCCAAGCTCAAGGGTCTCGCGCTTCTGAGTTTCTCCGATCTCGATCCCGCGATCGAAGCCACGGTGCCGATACTCACAACCGGGCCGTCGGCGGTTGAACTGCTCGACGACACGGTGATCGATCTCGCCCGTGCGAACATCGAGTACAGAAAATACGTCGAGATCATGCCCCGCCCGCAGTCGGGCGAGTTGCGGGCGATCCTGTATGTCGAGTATTACGGCAACAGCCCGGAAGAGCTCAAGGCCAAGTTCGAGTCTCTGCGCCGGCTCTTTCCCGCGGTATCGATGAAGGAAGTTACCGACGCTGCCTCGATGGCGAGCGCGTGGAAACTCCGCAAGGCGGGCGAACCTCTGCTGCACGGCGTTGCCGGGGCACGCAAGCCGATCACGTTCATCGAAGACAACGCGGTTCCCGTTGAACATCTCGTTGAGTTTGTGCGTCGGCTGCGCGAGATCGTGACGAAGCACGGCACCCGCGCCGCGTACTGGGCGCACGCATCGGTCGGCGTTCTGCACGTTCGCCCGATGATCGATATTCATGACGAGGCGGATCGCCAGCGCATGCAGTCGATCGCGGTCGAAACCGCCGATCTCGCCAAGAGCCTGGGCGGCGTGATGTCGGGCGAGCACGGAGATGGGCGTGTGCGCGGGCCGCTGCTGGAGCGGTTCTACGGCCCGGTGCTCATGCAGGCGCTGCGCGAGATCAAGGAGATCTTCGACCCGCGGAATCTGCTGAACCCCGGCAACATCGTCGAGCCACGTCCGATCGAATCGATCGCCGAGAATCTCCGCATCGAGCCCGGGGGCACCCCTATTTCAGTTCCACCGGTCAACACCTATTTCACCTACGACGATCAGCACGGCTTTGAAGGTGCGGTCGAGATGTGCAATGGATCGGGCGTCTGCCGCAAGAAGTCGGGGGGGACCATGTGCCCCTCATATATGGGGACGCTCGACGAGCGCCACAGCACCCGGGGCCGTGGAAATGCTCTGAGGCTCGCGATCACGGGCCAACTGTCACCGGGCAGCAGCGAGCCGGCGTGGAACGATCCCGAGACCATCAAGACTCTGGACCTTTGCCTCTCCTGCAAGGCGTGCAAGACCGAGTGCCCGAGCAACGTTGATATCTCACGACTAAAGGCGGAATATACCGCGCAGCGTTTCCGTCAGAACGGTGTCGCGCCGCTCAAAGCGATGCTGCTCGGTCACTTCCGCCCGCTTGCGCAGCTCGGTTCGCTCACCCATGGCATTTCCAACTGGGTGAATTCCTCTGCGCTCGGGCGCACGCTCATCAATGCGGTGATGGGCTTCGATACGCGCCGCACCGTGCCGCCCTTCTCCCCAAGTCTGAAACAGTGGTTCGGGAATGAACCACTGCGGACAGGCACGCGGTCCACGGTCGCCCTCTTCGGCGACTGCTTCACGATGTATCTCGATTCGGGAATCGGCGCTGCCGCGAAACGCGTCTACGAGCGTCTCGGTTACCGCGTCACGCTCGCCAACGCCGGCTGCTGCGGCAGAACCCTTATCTCCACCGGCCTGCTCGAAGACGCGACCACGCAGATCGATCGCACCATCGAACAGCTTCGCCCGCTCGCGGACGATCCCGCTGTCCGGGCGATCCTCGTCATCGAGCCGTCGTGTCTTTCCGCAATCAAGGACGACTGGCTCCAACTCAAGCTCGAGAGTCCGCTTGATCTCCGCCGCCGGATCGCCGCGAAGTGCTTTCTCGCGGAGGAGTTCCTGGCCAAAGAGGCAAAGTCGCATCCCAACCAGCAGGCGATCAGCGATGGCATCGCGGCAGCCGCCGCCGAGTCATCCCCGGTCATCCTCCACGGACATTGTCATCAAAAAGCGCTCTGGGGTGCAGAGTCGAGCGCAGCGGCCCTCAAACTCTTTGCAGGCGCCCGTGTCCGAACGCTCGACACCGGCTGCTGCGGCATGGCCGGTTCCTTTGGCTACTCAAAGGACAAATTCCAGCTATCCATGCAAATCTGCGAGCTCGCTCTCGCACCCGCCGTTCGGGCGGCGAAGTCCGTCGACGCAGCAACACCGATCTGTGCCCCCGGCACTTCTTGCCGACACCAGATCCACGATGCGACTTCGCACCACGCGTCTCATCCGATCGAATTGATCGACCGGTGGATGCAATCGGTGCGCTAAGCCTCGCTCTCCTCGGTCGAGTCCAGGACGGCCTTCGTGACCGGGTCGTAGGTATAGAGCTTGCCAGGCTCTTCGCGGCAGCTTTTGTGGGTGCCATCGCAGAGCGGAAACTTGTTTGAAAGTCCGCAGGCGCAGACGAAAATCGTCTTGAGATTGCCCTTTTCGTCCCGCGGCCATGTTGCCGGGTCGATCTTGATCGGACCTGTCTGCTCGAATCGGACCAGCCTTGCCATGCGAATCTCCGGGGATTTCAATGCTAGGGGTGGAGCGGTCCTTTACAATCTCGTTAGAATGTCGTGAAGGATGCACGCGGGAGTGAGGGCGGGTGCGGAATCCAGGAGGCCGCGGGTAGTTTGGACAGCACGTTCGATCCGAATCAATCTGCCGCGTTCAGCGCGGCACCGGAAGTGCAGCCCCTTCTGGCGAAGGAGCTGACGGGCGATTTGCGCTGCGCGCGGTGCCACTACAACCTTCGCGGGCTGTCGATTCGCGCACGGTGTCCGGAATGCGGGATGTCGATCCGGGGCACGATTCTGGCGAAGGTCGATCCGCACGCAACGGAATTGCAGCCGATTTATTTTCCTCGGCTGACTGCCTTTGGGTTGCTGGTGTGGCCGCTGGCGGGGATCGTGGCGGCGCTGTGCCTTTGGTGTGTGCGTGCATCTGAGCTGGGTGGGCGACCGGCGCCGGCGTGGGTTGCGGATGGGGCGGTGCTCTTCACGCTGCTCTCGGGGCTTGGGGCGATCGCGCTGATCAAGCCCCACGCGCAGATCGCGGCGGACGGTATCGCGCGGGCGGCGGTGGGCGTGTTGCTGTATCTGCCCCTGGCCCTGGCGTTTCATATCGTCATTAACCGGATGGACACGATCGCGCCGACGCCCTTTGCGGCGCTCGGCCAATTAAGCACCGAGCGGTCGGCCGTGCGGCTGGTCTGCGATCTGCTGATGATGATCATCATCGCGTGCCTTCGCCCGAATGCGAGGCTGTTCGTTCACCGATCGATGCTGCTGCGATCCGGCCGGGTTGACCGGCAGACCATGCTCGCGATGGTGGGCGCGCTCGCGGTGATCGCGGTGGGGGATCTCGCCCACCTGTTCGGAGCGCAGGCCGTGGGGGGAATCGAGCAGATCGCGCAGGTGCTCGGCACGGTCCTCATCGCGGTCGGCTCGATGTTCCTCACGATCGGCATGTTCGGCGTACTGGTCGACATCTTCCGGATTTTGCCCGCGGTGCTCAGCGCGCCGGTCTCGCTCGAATCGGTCACCGGCGGCGAGTTTTCCGGATCGATGTTGAGCACATCAAGCTCGCGCGTACCCTGAACCGTGCTGAACTCCCGTGATCGAGACCGGTTTGATGAGCTGCTTGAGGAAGCCATCGACCAGCTTCCGCCCGCGCTGCGCAAACTGATCGATGAGGTGCCGGTGGTCGCGCTCGATCGCCCGACAGCGTCGATGTTGCGGGATCTGGGCATCGATCCGAACGACGAAGAGGAGGCCACGTCGCTCTGCGGGCTGCACTCGGGGGTTTCCAATACCGAGCGATCCGTGGACCGTTCGGGCGACTTGCCGTCGGATATACACCTTTTCCGCGAAGGGATTATCGAGCTCGCGGGCGGATTCGGCCAGCCCGAGGCGGATGACATCGTGTACGAAGAGATCATGGTCACGCTGCTCCACGAGATCGGCCACGAATTCGGCCTCGATGAGGACGATCTGGAGCGGCTCGGGTACGCCTAGATTGCGGTTGCGGGGGCGGGCGAATCCGCAGCGGTTTCCTTTACAATCTGTATCACGATGCGTCGCCTTGTACCACCCGGCGCATTCCACCCTCCAAAGATTCGTCTCGCACCGCTCAAGGAGTTGCTTATGGCGCTCGCACGTCGTTCCGTCCTTACCAGCCTTGCTCTTGCCGGTTCCATCGCGGCGGGTTCTCTTGCCGAGAACCGCGTGCCGGACAAGCAGGCCAAAATCGGGAATATCGAGATCAAGGGCTCGCCGTCGGCGCGTCCCGGGGCGATGTCGTTCCTGGGCGGGAAGCGGAGCCTGACGCTCCGCGAGCTTGTAGACGCGATCGATTCTGCCGCGAAGAAGGAAGATGTCGGCGCGGTGCTGATCCGACTGAAGGACGCCCAGGTCTCGATGTCGCAGACGGAAGAGCTTGGCGCGGCGATCAAGCGGGTCCGCGGCGCGGGCAAGCGTGTGACAGTGTTCAGCGAGAGCTACGACGCCACCGACCTGCTGCTGGGGAGCTATGCGGATGAGATCATCATCCAGGCCGCGGGGCCGGTTTCGCTCCCGGGCATGCACATGGAAGAGATGTTCCTTGCCGACACGCTCAGCTGGGCGGGCCTCAAGGCCGATCTCGTGCAGGTCGGGGAGTTCAAGGGCGCCAACGAGCAGATGACGCGTTCCTCTCCGAGCAAGCCCTGGAGCGAGAACATCGATCAGCTGCTGGACAGCCTCTATGCCAACCAGCGATCGACGATCAAGACCGGTCGCTCGATGGATGATGCCAAGCTCGACGAGGCGATGAAAAAGGCGTGGATGGCCGACTCGACGGACGCGATCGCGGTGGGCCTTGTGGACACCCAGCTCGACCTGCCCGATCTCGTGAAGCACGTGGCGAGCAAGAGCGGGCTGGAAACACAGAAGACGGTGACGCTGATCGCGGCACGCGACGAAGTGGACCTCGCATCGGCCAATCCATTCACGATCCTGTCCACGATCATGAAGCCGCAGAAGCGCGAGATCACTCA
>JAEUJD010000184.1 GCA_016793015.1 Phycisphaerales bacterium | reverse complement strand
GCGGCCGCCACGCTGGATCGGCTGGCCGTTGCAGACGGCGGGGGATAAGGGGTACAGCTATCCGAACGTGCGTCGATGGCTCGCGCAACGCGGCATCCAACAGGTGATCCCGCAGCGGAGCGACCAGATCGCACGCGAGGGCTATCGAAGATTCGACCGTGCCGCGTACCGACGCCGGGCCAAGGTGGAGAACAGCGTGGGCTGGCTGAAGGAGAACCGACGCGTGGGGACCCGCTACGACAAACTCGCGTCGAGCTTCCTGGCGTTCGTGAACCTCGCGATCATCCGCCGGTACCTGCGAATTCTCGCTCCGGATGATCCGTCAGACAGAACCTAGGAATCAGTGCGGTAACAAAGAAAAAGCCCGCGATTGCTCGCGGGCTTGGTGGGAATGCAAGTTGTTGCAGGTTTGAAGAACATCGCCCGGAAGGGCGATGCCACAAATCAACGCTTGCTGAACTGGAAGCGACGGCGTGCACCGGCCTGGCCGTACTTCTTACGCTCGACTTCGCGGCTGTCGCGGGTCAGGACGCCCATTTCGCGGAAGCGGGCTTCGAGCGTGGGGTCGTAACCGAGCAGAGCGCGGGCGACGGCGAGCTTGCAGGCCTGGGCCTGGCCCATCGTGCCGCCACCGTGGCAGCGGAAGATGACCGTGACTTTGTCCTGAAGGCTGGCGGCCTTGAGGGGCTCGAGCACGTCGTTGCGGTCACGCATTTCGGCGAAGTATTCTTCGACCGTCTTGGTGATGCGCTTGGCGTTCTTCGGGTCCTTCTTGCCGGCGCGGATCATCGAGGCGACCTCGACCGCGATGCTGGCATCGTTGCCCTTCGCGGCTTCGAGGCGGGCCGCATTCAAGACGCGAAACGGTGCGTAGTACCACATTCGGGACAAAACCCACCCGTTCCCTTCAAGTCATAACCGCACTTGATACAACGTCCAGGGCTAAAGCGACGATGCGTACGCATCAGGGCGAGAATACCGATCAACGAGAACAAACCAATAAGCGTCACAAACCTGCATTGAATCGACACTAGGCTAATAAAAACGAGCGGGAAAAAATGATAGTATAACTTTGAGCTACCCGGAACATCGCCCACGCGAATGTATCTCCAGCCATACTCCGGCCGGAGCCTGCTGATCTCCAATCCACCGTTATACACCGTCAAGCTGTAGCGACTCCACGCGAACTGAAATCCATGCCAGCATGACAATAAGTCAATAATCGCAAACAGCGCCGCGAATGCAATCGATACGGTCGCAATGCTACTAGCACCGCGCAGCAGGCGAGGCGGTCTCGACTTTGCAGCGGTTTGCTTGAAGAATCGCACGCGCGATAACCCTTGCGAAGCTCAGCACAATAGTGCGTCGTAGGCTGCGATAAAAATCAGAAAATCCGAATCGTCCACATTCCCGTCATTGTTGAAGTCAGACGGGCAACCAATTGGCATGGATTGATCGGCACAGGCCAGCAAATTGTAGTGAACCATAAACAGCAGAAAATCCGAATCATCAACCGCAACGTCTCCGTTTAGATCGGACGGACACGTCGAACTGACAAAGAACGCCCGATCAAAGGAAGATGCGTAGCCATTCCAGTTTTGCGCAACCGAGTACCATCGGTAAACATGCCCCCCCGCAAATGTCGCGGGCGGCGGCACGATGTTCGTCGAGGCGGTGACTTCGTGATACACGACTGTTCCAGGACTCGCGATGTTTGGATTTGAAATACTCGAGATGCCCAAATCCTCGACTGTAATAGAGTAATTCTCAGCGCCGCTGACATTGGACCAAGTAAGAGTGGGAGGCGCATTCACCCTAGCGTTAGGGGCCGGCACAAGTAAAGCCGGCGCCTGAACGAGTAGCATCATGCCCGATCGATTTATCTCATATCCGATTAGGTCGAACGCAATAACGTCCGCTGTCTGGAAATAGCCGTTTCGCGAAAGGGACACCCCCACCGGAATGGCGGGAGCCATAAGCCCGATGTACTGCAGCGATCCTGCTGGATAGTCTGCCCAATGACTCGAACTTGGACCGAACGGGGACAATTCAAAAATCTTGAACGGATCATTTATCGCGCAAACTGCATCGGCGGTGGAATCTGGCGCAAGTTGTCTAAAGTAGCCGGCGAAATTAAACTCGGACAATATCTGCGTTCCTGTTGGGAATCTGAAGATGTCCCATATGGTTAGGCGATCTAGTTGTTCAGGATTCAGGATGCTTAAATTTGCGAAAGACTGAAATCCAAAGTGGTGACCCATCTCATGAACAAGAATACCTTCGAAATCGCCTGCGCCAAGTAAGATACGCGGTGTTCCTTCATCCGCGGAGAAATCAAACGATCGATTCGGATTCATCCTAATAACCATATCGTCGATCGGAGCAAACCATTTTGCGATCAATGGCTGGGGGACGTTCACTATGTTCAAGCGTTCGATTCCGCCAAACGCTTGTTCAAAGAAAGGCAAGAAGGAAGCCGGAAGTCCTAAATATAAGTCGTACTCATCGGAATCAGAGTCAAGGAAATTCTGGTGCGTACCAAGGATTGCCGAACGTACAGAATTCCAAGGGAATTCAGTCGAAAATGTGTTTGATATTGCCCAAATCGAGGTCGGCAGCGTTGGATCCCACTTGATTGAGAAGCGAACATTGAACGAGTCTATCCTAAAAAGTTTTGAGTAGCGACCGAGCGCTCTGTTTGCGGCTGCGACAACCGTGTTTTGAGAAACGCCAGCGGGCGCGCCCGCGTGATCGTAAGTGAGAGACAGGCTAGGAGGTGCCATGGCGCGGCGCCCCATTTGCCGCCAGCCGGACGGAAGAACGAAAACTTGCTCAGTTCCGGCGATTAGGGACGGTTGGTAGCCAAAGCCATCTTCTATTTTGTAAGTCGCCCACAGCACTTCGAAGTCTCCCCCGGGTGTTGGCGACAAATATCTTGGGAAGCGCGTTGGTATTGGGCGTCCCGACGCATCGGTGCGGCAGCGAACTCCTTGAATTCGATCAGCACCCGTGCCTTCGCCAATCGAAAAGAGCGGCACCGACAAGGCTTCATTTCTTATCGGGCCGAGTTGCCACTCTATAGAGCACGTCCCATCTGCCCGAAGAACAACGGCGGACGGTGACGGCACCGCGCTCGGTTCTGCTAGTCCGGTCAGAGGTGCGACGACTAGTGCGATCGAGAACATCGCAATTTGGTAGAACTGATGTATCCGCTTTTCCCTTTCTTGTCCCTTGAACTTTCAATGCGATGTGCCCGGCCGCATGGAACATGCTGGCCGCATGGGCCAGCCGGCCAGAAGTTTTTCGAGACTACATGGGTCTTGAGAATCTGTCAAGTAAAGCCGCTTGTGGTCTGTTAGGAATGCGTCGAGCTTCAAACCAGAACGCGAGGTTTTATCCCAAAAAAAGCCCGCGATTGCTCGCAGGCTTGGTGAGAAACTGTGTTGTCGCAGGCTTGATGAACATCGCCCGAAAGGGCGAAGCCCACTTAACGCTTGCTGAACTGGAAGCGGCGGCGGGCACCTGCCTGGCCGTACTTCTTACGCTCGACTTCGCGGCTGTCGCGGGTCAGGACGCCCATCTCGCGGAAGCGGGCTTCGAGGGTCGGGTCGTAGCCGAGCAGGGCGCGGGCGACGGCGAGCTTGCAGGCCTGGGCCTGGCCCATCGTGCCGCCACCGTGGCAGCGGAAGATGACCGTGACCTTGTCCTGAAGGCTGGCGGCCTTGAGGGGCTCGAGCACGTCGTTGCGGTCACGCATTTCGGCGAAGTATTCTTCGACCGTCTTGGTGATGCGCTTGGCGTTCTTCGGGTCCTTCTTGCCGGCGCGGCTTTCGCGGTCGACCTCGAAAATCACGCCCACTTCAGCGCCCTTAGAGGGCTTGAGGCGGACGCGGGCGACGGCGGTCTTGCGACGGCCGGTTCCCCACCACCAGCCGTGCCGATCGGCGGGCTTCGCAGCGCGGACGGGGCGGACGATGGGGGCAACGACGGGCGCGACAGCGGTTGCGCTGAGGCCGGCGGGGATGTTCAAACCAGACTGCATGGTCGTCATGTGTATTTCTCGCTGAATCTCAAGGCACTTGCGAATGTGTGTCGGGGCTTAGGAAACCTTGAGTTCCTTGGGCTTGTGGTTGGCGTGCGGGTGAGCCGAGCCCTTCACAACGTGCAGGCTCTGGAGCATGATGCGGCTGAGGCGGTTCTTGGGAAGCATGCGGCGAACGGCATCCTTCACGAGGGTCTCGGGGTCGGCTTCGCGGACCTGACCGTACGTCTGGGTCTTGAGGCCGCCGGGGTATTCGGTGTACCGCATCTTCAGGCGGTGAATGGCTTTACGACCGGTGAGTTCCACCTTCTCGGCGTTGGTCACGACGACGTTTTCGCCGCAGTGGACGTGAGCGGTGTAATCCGGGCGATGCTTGCCCATGAGGACGATGGCGACCTCGCTGGCGAGGCGGCCGAGGGGAATCCCGGCAGCGTCGACGACGCGCCAGGTGTTGGAGCCCGAGCCGGGCTTCAGGTTGGTTGTTTGCCGACGATGCATAGCGAACCTCCGCAAGTCTGGCGTTCCCGAAACAGTGGCGAAAGGGGCCAATGCCGCGGGACGACAGGGCGTCCGAAACAGTCTCGCCACCTACCGGGTGGGGCGGGCCGGGCGGGCCTTTTCAGGGGCACGCGGCAGAATTTCCCAAATGGGACAGGGGGAGTATAGCCGGCACCCGGTCGCGGGTCGATGGGAAAGGCGACCGGGAGAACCGGCCTTGCAGTGGGTGGAAATGACCCGGACCGAACCGGAATCAGCACCGGAAGCCCGGTGAATGTGATAAGAAACACGCTCAAACATGACACAGAACCCATTTAGCCGCTTTCCGCCCGAGCCGGGACCTGTTGTGACGCCGGTGCGTTCGGGGGTTCCGGATCCGGGAACGCCTCGCATGGCGTGGTTGGCGGGGTTGATCGCGCTGATTTGCTTCGGGACGGTGGTGTATCTGAATCAAGTTTCGCACGCCCCGTCATCCACGCAGAAGGCGGCGAAGGCGGTCTCGACCCAGCAGACGGTGGATATCTCGGATCCGATGACGCTGGCTTTGAAGATGGTCGTCAAGCTCGCGCACCTGTTCGACAGCCAGGACAAGGCTTCGCGTGAAGCTTGGTTGGCGCAGGCGCAGAGTCCGGTGACCGATGCGACCAAGCGGGCCGAGGTGGAGCGTGTGCGCGAGGCGATCGTGCACGCGGAGATTCTGAAGGGTGAGGATGGTGTCAAGGAGGCCGAGCGGCTCTTTCAGCAGATGGAAGGGGAGTTCGCGGATCGGCCCGATCGGCTGGCGCGGGCGCTTGACGAGGATGAGCGCGCGCACATCGACGCGGCGAAGCAGGACATCGCCCTGCTGAGGCAGGTGTACGCGGGCGATGGGAATGCGGTGACGGACGAGCAGCGTCAGCGGCTCATTGCGCGCCACGGCTGGTTTGCAAAAGTCGCTCTCACATTCGGGAAGCCGAACAACGACCCGGAGCGTGCGCAGCTGCTGGCGGGCGGGGGCGCGCTGATCGGCGGGATTCTGCTGGTGGTCGGCGCGGGGCTAGGCGCGGTCATGGGCGGGATCGGCTGCTCGATCGCGATGGTGGTGCTGATCGCGACGGGCAAGATCCGAAGGCGATTTGTCGCGCCCGCACCGGGTGGCAGTTTCGGTTGGGAGATGCTGGCTGCGTTCCTGTTCGCGTTTCTCGGGTTCAAGATCGCGGCGTCGATCTTCGGTGCTGCAATCTCCACTGCGGGATCGCCGCCGGATTGGTTCCCGTACGTCGTGCTCGGCGGACAGTGGATGGTGGCGCTCGCGATCTTCTTTCCGTTGATGCGGGGCGTGCAGCTTGGCGAGTATCGCAAACTGGTTGGCTGGACGGCGGAGCGCGGGCCTTTCCGAGAGATCGGGGCGGGGATCTTCGGGTACCTCGCCGGGCTGCCGATCGTGTTCGGCGGGTTGATGATCTCGCTGCTGCTCAACTTCCTGATCCATTTCTGGAGCGGCAAGGACGTCGAAACTCCTGAGAACCCGATCCTTGAGATTGCCGGGCGGGGCGACACGATCCTGCTTGTGCTGCTCTTCACGCTCGCGACAATCTGGGCGCCGATCGTGGAAGAGACGGTCTTCCGGGGCGGCGTGTTCCGGGCGATGCGGGCGCACATGGGCTTTGTGCTGGCGTCGATCGCGAGCGCGCTGATCTTTGGGTTCATGCACGGCTACCCGGTGCAGTTGCTCGGACCGGTGATCGCCATCGGGTTTGTGTTCGCGCTGATCCGCGAGTGGCGGGGGAGCATCGTCGGGCCCATCGTGGCGCACTTTCTGAACAACGCGACGATCCTGGGGATCTTGTTCCTGATTCTGAATGC
>JAEUJD010000170.1 GCA_016793015.1 Phycisphaerales bacterium | reverse complement strand
GAGATCACTTCCGCGTAGGTGTTGAGCAGGTTGCTGTTCGTTGTTCCCGCGCCGAGGTTCGTCCACTCGCCCACGTACGAATCACCGAGGTGCCCGTCGTGTCCCTTGTTGCTGTAACCCTGAAAGATCGTGCCTCCGACTTCACCCGCGACCTTGCAGTGTGGTCCGATCGCCGTGTTGCCCTTGATAAGAGCTTTGTCGAGTACGGTGCAGTGGGGGAGGAATGCGCAGGGCCCGATGAGGGTGACGCCCGGGCGGATGGTGACATCCTGTCCGATCGCGACGGGGCCGTGTTCAAGATCGATAATGACACCCGGATAGACCTTCGCGCTCGGATCGATCGTGAGGCCATGATCGCCGAAGACCGTGACGCCCGGCGGAACATCGGGTGGTTCGGCATCACCGAGTAATTCAAGATCGCTCGCAATGGAGTCGTCTCGGAATGTGCGGACGTGCCATGGGCGGCTCAGCATCGCAACGCCGGGAATCTTCGCGATCGGTGGGCCGGTCGGCGGCAATTTGCCCGATTCCATGAAGGCTTTCGCGGCATCCGCCGAAACCAAAGCCGCGATGATGTCGCCCGAACTCTCTTCGACCACCGATTGCCCGACCTCAAGGTTCGCGATCGGCTCGTAACTGATCGGGCAGCGGCCGTTGATCAGGAGCACACCGCGCGCACCGGACTTTCCGGTCCACGCATTCACGTTAATTCCCGGATGCCGCTCGCGGGTCAATTGCGCGAGCCCCTCCGGCGTCCGCAGCGCGATCACATCGAGATCGAGCGCGAGTTTCAGTCGCTCCAGAGTTGTCAGCGCGCCCGTACGAATATCAAAGCTCGCACGCAGATCCGTCAACGGAGCCAGCTTGCCGCCACCATCATCAAAAACGATCGCCGGGGTCATGATCCCAGTGTAGCGGGAGCCCGCGGCACCCCATCCTCTACACTCGCCCCGGAGGAACCTGCTTGCCCGCGATCATCTTCGACTTCGACGGCGTCATCGTGGATTCTGAACCGCTCCACGAGGCCGCGCTGCTGCAGTGCGCCCGCGAACGGGGAATGTCGTTCACCCACGACCAGTACATGACCAAATTGATCGGCCTCGCCGATCGCGATTGCTTGCCCGTGTTGTACCAGCTCAACGGTCGCACCCCGACAGCGGACGAGCACGCCGAGTACTTTGCCCAGAAGAAGCGGTTGGTGCACGGGATGCTCGAGCGCGGGGAAGCGCGGGGCTTTCCGGGGACGCTGGCGCTTATCCGCGAGGCACAGACTTCCATCCCGCTCGCCGTCTGCTCCGGGGCCATCCGGCCGGAGATCGAAATGGTGCTGAAATCGCTGGAAATCGCCGGGCACTTTGGGGCGATCGTCAGCGCCGACGACGTTCGCAACAGCAAGCCCGATCCCGAAGGCTATCGCAAGGCCGCGGCGGCGCTGGGGAAGCAGCCTGCGGAGTGCGTCGCCTTGGAAGATACGCCCACGGGGTGCCGCGCTGCGATTGGGGCCGGAGTCCGTGTGATCGCGGTGGGGCACTCGCTTCCCCGCTCGGCGTTCCCTTCGGAAATCTCCGACTTCGCGGTCACGACCCGCGAACTTTCGCTCGATCGGGTTCTGCACGCAATCCAATAGCCTCGCGCCCCATCCGCGTGCACGCATTCAATAGATAGGCCGGGCATGCCGTCGCTGAGCGGGCTGATGAAGGCCTAAAGCCGCCGAGATCGGCCCCGCTACCAGGCCTACCAGCAGACCAAGCACGCCCGTGTAAAGAGCGCTCACCATCCGCGAAATAAGCTGATGCGTGGGCTCCCACACGATCACGCTGGTGTAGCCGGAGCGAGCGGTGTAAATGAACACCACCATGATCTGTGCGACCGCGAACCCGAATAGGCACAGGAAGGCGAGCGAGAACGGATTGCGCTTAATGATCTGGGAACGCAGCAGCAGAACAAACTGGCCAGCGATCATGTAGCCCAGTGCATACGGGCCCACCAAAGTAACGCTGGCGGCGCCGCCCTTGATTTCGTGGGGCCACGTCAGGTCCGTGATCAGGCCGAAGATGAGGCAGGTCCAGAGCACCAGGTTCGCAGGCGAGCCGATGGCCAGGATCATGCACAGCACGAACACGAAGCTCGGGGCCGCTCCGCCGGATCCGATTGCGAGCGCGTTGCGCAGGCCCAGTTCGAGAGAGAAGGCGATGTAACCACCCACGATGACCGCGACAATGTTCATCGCTTGTCTCCTGTGGCGGGCAACCCGCTCTCGGTGATGCGAAGCGTGACTTCACTGAGCCGTTCGATGCTGACGGTCGGGACGACGGTGATGACGGTCCGGAGCGGGCTGGCGGCGTCCTGCTCGACGCTCTCGACTTTGCCCAGGATGAACATCTGCGAACTGGCGGGCCAGCGATCGTCCGACAGGCGGACTGTTTGGCCTGCTTCGGGCGCGGGAGCCGAGGAGCCTGAAGCGGGCGATTCCACCTGCCCGCGCAAACGCCCATCTCCCAGCGGATCGAGCAGGCACATGAGACCGATCCCGTTGGGTTCATCCACCATCAGCCGCCCGGCGATCTTCCCCGCTGCCTTGCTGGTGATCGGCTGCACGAGCGCGGTCGCCCCGGTCACGCCCGAAAGCCGTCCGACGATCTGCAGGCCGCCCGCGACCGCCACCGTATTTTCCGGTGAGATTCCGAGCGATTCGCCCGCGCGAATCCGAAGCAGCCCGCTCGAAAGATCCGACGAAGTACCGACCACCGGCACCAGCACCTGGCGCACCGGCAATTCCGTGTAGATCGTCTGCCCGCGCTGCAACTCCTCGATCTGGCGTTGCTGCTTCTCGGTCAGCTGCTTGTTCCGCAAGTACAGCGTCTTGTAGTGCTCGACCTCTTCGAGCAGCGACTTTTCGAGCTCGGTCTGGCCGTCCTGCTTGCGTTTGGGCAGCAGCCAGCGCGAGGCGGTCGAGACCACGGCGCTCCCCGGCGTCAGCAGCGCGGTCGTGACATTTCCAAACGGCTGCACCCAGCGAATCCAATGCAGCGGGAACAGGCTCAGCCCAATGAGGACCAGCACCACGCCCGGCAGCAGCACGCGACCCAATCCGGCTTGTTGGGGCAGTCTCGACATGCTCCCTGTCAAGAGCTCCGAAAAAGTGTGCTCCGCCAGAATCCGTTCCGGCGTGAATATGCGATCGGTCGTCCAAAACCCGCTCAACGCGCCATGTTGTCCTCGAGCGCGTCCTTCCACTCGTCCATGTGTTCGAGGAAGACCGCCGTGCCCCGCGCGACGCACGTCAGCGGATCGTCCGCCAACTTGGTTTCCAGCCCCGTCGCTTTCTGCACGTTCTGAGGCAACCCCCGCAGCAGCGAGCCACCGCCGGCCATCATGATTCCGTTGTCGACAAGGTCCGCCGCCAGTTCGGGCTCGGCCTTCTCGAGCGTCCGCGTCACCGCCTCAATGATCGCCGTAACCGGTTCCTGCAGTGCCTCGCGTATTTCCTCGCTCGTCACGACAGTCTTCCGCGGAAGCCCGCTGATCATGTCGCGGCCGCGCACTTCCATCGTGGTTTCCGGTCCGGTCGGCGAGGCGCTGCCGATCTCGATCTTGATGCGCTCGGCGGTCTGCTCGCCGATCATCATGTTGTACGTGCGCTTCATGTGGTTGATGATCGCTTCGTCCATGTCGTCGCCGGCGACGCGGACGGACTCGCAGGTAGTCAGGCCGCCCAGCGAGAGGATCGCGACTTCGGTCGTGCCGCCACCGATGTCGACGATCATCGAACCCGTCGCTTCGGTAAAGGGCAGCCCCGCGCCGATCGCGGCAGCCAGCGGCTCTTCAATCAAAAAGATCCGGCGCGCGCCAGCATTCTCCGCCGATTGCAGCACCGCCTGCTTTTCCACTTCCGTGATGCCCGACGGAATCGAAATGACCACCCGGGGTCCGAAGATCTTGCTCTTTCCGTTCACCTTCATGATGAAGTACTTGAGCATCGCCTCGGTGATTTCAAAGTCGCTGATCACGCCGTCCTTCAATGGACGAACGGCCGTGATGCCGCCGGGCGTCTTGCCCAGCATTTCCTTCGCGCGCCAGCCCACCGCGTCGCCCCGGAGCAACTTGTTGGTGCCCTTGATGACCGCGACCACGCTGGGCTCGTTCAGAACGATGCCCTGCCCGCGCACGGCCACCAGAGTGTTGCACGTGCCGAGGTCGATCCCCATGTCCACGCTGAAGAGGCCGAGTAGTCGATCAAAGATTGGCACCTGAACTTCGCCTCCGGCGTTTGATGGTGGGTGAGGTAGATAGAGAAAAAGCGTCGGTAGGGCCGGAGCTTCCTGCCCCGGCCTGTCCCCTTCTGAAACCATTCTGGGGACCGTAAATCTAGCACATATTATCGGCACCGGGGGCGGTCCGTCGCCACCACTTTCAACTTGGTTTGGCCCGAAAGCAACGCCCCCCGCACGGGGCGGGGGGCGAAGGGTGTACTTCGAGATTCTCGAGGGTTTCGTTGCCGGTTTAGCGGCCGTTCAGCGCGAAGCTGGACGGCGTGTTGCCGGTGCTGGCCGAGTTCCCGCTCGGGGCCGCCGCGGCGGGGGCCGGGAGCGACTTGACATCCTCGGGCTTCACTTCGATGACCGGAGGCTTGGCCTTCGGCAGCGGAGCGGTCGTGAACCTGGCCGCGCCGGCTCGGCCGTCGAGCTCGATCCGGGCACGGTTTTCATATCCGTTGACGCTGGTGGTCTTGGCAAGCGACTCAAGCTGGGCTTCCTGCCGTGCCCGGATATCCGAGACGCGGGCATTGACCTGATCGAGGCTCTCGGCCCGGTAGCGGCTGTGCTTGTCGATCGTCGCCTGACGCTTACCCATCATCTCGATCATGCGGTCGTTGCGGGCGATGGCATCGACCTGGCGGTCAAGCTGCCAAAGCTGGCTCTGGAACTGGCCCTGCTCGGTTTCGAGCTGGTCGAGAAGAGTGGCAAGGCGGCTTTCCTGCTGGGTGAGGTAGCCAAGGTCGCGTTCGATGTCGGAGACGCGCTGGCCGAAGGCACCGGCGTGCTGCTCGACGGTCGTGACCTTGCTGTACGCCTGGTCGATGCCGAGCGTCTCACCGGCGAAGCGGACCGCAAACACGGGGGCGTTTTCATTGCCGCCGGAGGTCAACATGCCGTTGGTGCTCGAACGGAGCGATTCCGCCTTGGCGACCATTCCCTTGAGGGACGTGAGGTCGGCCATGGCGAGTTCCGCGGCACGCTGATTCACATCGTGATCGCGGTTCAGTTGGCTGATCTGAGTGCGAAGCTCAGCGAGGTCGCCCCGGACATCCGCGATGCGGGCCGGATACTGAGCCTCGAGCTTGCGGAGCTGCGCACGCAGGGCCACAGGGTCCTTGACGTGCTTGTCGATCTGGCAGTTGATGGAGTCACGAGTCTGGGAAACGAGCGCGAACGCCCGATCCGGCCCGGCGATAACAAGGCCGGCCCCGGCAACCAAACCAGCGATCAAACCGTAGCGAACGAGTCCTTTAACAAAGCACATGGCCGAGCCTCCCTTATGGGGTTGGTGCCCCGGCCTGTGTTTTCCCGTTCAGGCCGGACGGAACTGAGTCCCGCATCAGGTCATTGGGAAGTGGCGGGCGCGGATTTCGCGCTGGGCCAAGTTTTTGGTCCGTCCGCGTTTCCGGCTATGAATCTGGTACCCTTAGAACGGTCACAATGGAGTATCCGGCATGAGCCGCTCGGTCCTTTCTCGCATTTGGATGTTTGTTTGGTTCATGGCGATGGCGCTTGTTCCGGGCCTTCGGCCCTTGCGGAAAGCGCCACCTCGCCCTTTCGTGAGATAAAAGTGCCCGCGAATACGAGCTGGCTTGACATCCTCGCGATAAGCGCGGACGGCGCTGTTGTTACGGGCGATTTCTGGCCAGTTGGTCAGAACAGAGTTCCTTTTCGTTGGGACGCCTGCGCCGGACTTGAGCTCCTCCCGGTTCCCGGCACCGTCGGTCGCCAGTTTTACACCCCGGATGCGTCGGGAGACGGTTCAAATATTATCACTTACGATCACAATTTCGATACCGGTTTAAAAACGACATACGTTTGGGTACGCCAGGGGTGGAAGCAAGTGCAGGTGCCGGCGATCGATACGACGTTTTGTGTGCCAATGGCCATGAGCGACAGCGGAAACTTCGTTGCATTCGATAACTACGAATATCCAAAGTCTATTCTGCGCTGGGATCGATCCGCTGGCAGCGTTCAAACCCTTGATGTTGAACAAGGCTATGCGACCCCACTTGCGATGAGCGGAGACGGCAATTGCATTGTCGGCTGGGCAGAAATTTCAGACGGCCACGGTGATTGGTTCTACAGAGGACCGGCGAAGTGGATCGGCTCTGACGGTCCTTTTTTGATGCCTACACCCCAAGCGGGGGACGATGTGTATTTCTACCCCAATGCGACGAACCACGACGGCTCCGTAACAGTGGGAGAGCGGTGGCAAGAGAATGTCGGGTGGAACGGCGTGGCACTGCGATGGGGAAGCAGTGGAAATCCGGTCGAACTTGGGATGCTGCCCGGAACGACGCGGAGTATCGCATATTCGGTGAGCGGCGATGGAAATGTGGTGGTTGGTGACTGCGGCGTAGCAGGTTTAACTACAAAGGCATTTGTCTGGACACCTCAATCCGGCATGCGAGATTTGGCTGAGGTTCTGACCGAGAAAGGTATCGACTTCTCCGGTTGGGCTCTTCGCACAGCGCTTTGCGTCTCGCGTGACGGGACGACGATCGCTGGTTGGGGCGAACATGACGGCGGGATTGGATACTTCGTTGTTCGGGTCGGAAATATTATTCGTAAGGTGGACACACTGGTTCAGTTCAACGGCCTGCGGCACGAGACCGACAAATACAAGCCCGAAGTCGTGGAGGCGCAAGTCGTCCGTCGCGGCAGGCCGTTCGAGATTGACGTTGAACTGTTCGATCCGTTCGAGGTTACTGCTCAGAGCTTCAAGATGCAAGCGGTTCACCGGTTCGACCTCGCGCCCGGTTCCGACCCAGACTCGGAGCCGGTTCCCACGACCATCGAGATACCCCTTTTCACGGAAACGCCCGGCCCAACACAGTGGGGCTGCCGGGTTCTGAACGAGAGGCTTGGCCCGATCGATCCGAACGATGCGGGTACGCAGCCGGTGAAGACAGTTTCGCTCGCGGTGTACACCCCGAGCAATGCGCCCGTCGGCGAGTACGTCTTCAGCATCGTCGCCGGGCCGGTCGGGCAACAGGAAACGTACCGACTTGGGTGTGAAATGGCACTGCTGTTCAACCCACTGAGCGGCGGCGATCCAGCGATGCCGGAGCGAGTTAGTCGTGAAGAGTACCTGCATCTGAAGGATGGCTTGATTTTTACGGACCAAGCCCCCTACCCGTGGGCATACTCACAATTCTCTCGCGATGTGTTTCGTGGGACGATGAAATTGCTGGGAAACGCGAGTTCTGAAACCCGCGGAAGTTCCACGATGACCGCCCGATATCTCTCTGCCTATGGGAACTCCAGCAGTTCGGCGCGGGGCCTTCTAGTGGGTGATTGGGAGAAGGAGCTGGGCGATATCTCGCCAAGTGAGGTTCACCCTACAACTTGGAGGGGAAGCGAACTTATTTTCCGCAAGTACGTGGAGTCTGGGTCGGTGTCATTCGGTCAATGCTGGGTATTTGCGGGAACGTTAACCTCCGCCTGCCGCACGCTCGGAATTCCGGCTCGACCCGTTACAAACTTCCTTTCGGGTCATGAGGAGCCACCGTATGACCTCAAGATCCCGCGGTGCTGGGTGAAGTATTACGATAAGAAAGCAAATCAATACCGTTGGAAGCTGTCTGGCGTCTGGAATTTTCATGTTTGGGTCGAAGCATGGCTGAACGGCGGCTGGAGCGCCATTGACTCAACGCCACAGGAAACGAGCGATGGGTTGTATCAACTCGGACCGGCACCTGTTGTGGCTGTGAAGGCGCGCAGTGTGAACACGCCTTTCGACGTTCCTTTCGTGATCTCAGAGGTAGACGCCGATGTGTGGGATGAACTCGGCGACCGAGTGCACGGGCCGAAGATTCCGCGACCGCCAAATGCGCCTTGTGTTATGCCCGCGAACGCTCAGTTGAACACCACGTTTGTCGGGCAAGGAGTCGTGACCAAACTAAAGGGAAGCAATATGATTGAGAGCATCACGGTCGCGTACAAAACGCCGGAATTTGCTGCCCCAGCACCTTTGGCGCAGCCACCAGCATCGAGACTTGTTGTTCCTTCAAAAATAAACCTTGGCGAGAACTTCGCGGGAGAAGTTGTTTTAACAAACTCTGCAATCACGAACGAAGATTTTGTTGTACGCCGGGTGCTGGCGGCGACAACCTACACGGGTCGCCCCGTAGCCATCGTGAGCGAACCGGTCGACGCGACGGTGACATTGCTGCCTGGTGGTGCTACTTCAGTACCGCTCTCCTGTCCATGGAGTACCTTCAAATCTTACTATCCAGATGCGGGTTACATTGAAGTCTCTGGTTTTGTTACTCGGGTAAGTACTGGTGAGACTTGGTCATTGGCGAGCAGCACGCCGGTGTTCGACCTCGCCGTGACGATCTCTTCGCCTGCTCTGGCGAATATTCCGGTTGGAACCGTATTCGACGCGACGGTCGCCTGCACCAATCCCTTGAGCCATCCAATCCAAAACTGTGTTTTCACGATTTCGGGCGGAACGAATACACCAATTGACGGAACGCGAGAACGCGATGAAGTAAGTCTCGGAACGATCAATCCCGGCGAGTCGCGTTCGGTCACTCGCACTTTCAAGGCGATTGCGGAAGGCTACTCCAGCGTCTCGGCGTGGTTCTCTGCGGATGGTCTTCGCACCAGCGGAAACGCGATCTCCGTCAACGTTAACCGCTGTGCGGGTGATTTGACGGAGGACACGATTGTTGACGACGAGGATTTCCTGCGCTTTGTCATCGCCTACAACCTGCTGGACTGCAACTCGCGTCAAATGGACGTAAGGTGTCTCGGCGACATGAACGGTGACGGCATGGTGGATGATGCTGACTTTCAGATGTTTGTCGTTGCCTACAACCAACTGGTGTGTTCATAGCGGGTTGCCTAGAAATCAGTTATTGGGAATCTTCCGCGCCGGATTTCAGGGCAATTGTTGTCGTTTTTGAAGTCCCCGGATTCCCCAGCGTTTTCGGTGAAACCCCTGATAAAATAATCCGATCCGTCACGTGCCGCTCCCTCATGCCCCCACGTTCCACCCGGAACCCTGCCGCCGATGCTGAATTCTCTCACAACCGGCTTCGTGAATCGCCTGCGCGCCAACGACCAGGCGGCGTGGTTTGAATTGTGGGAGACCTTCGGCCCCGTCATCCGCGCCCAGCTCATGAAGTGGGGCAAGGGTCGAATCGGGCCTGAAACCGTGAAGGATTTGTCGCAGGAAACCCTCGCGGCACTCTCCGATTCCATCGATCGCTACGACCCCCGAAAGGGTGCCCGATTCTCCACGTGGCTGCTCGCCATCGCCAAGCATGTCTTGGGTGACGAGATGGACCGTCGCGGCGCGCTCAAGCGAGGCAGCGGCAAGAAAACCGGCGAGTTCGATGAATCCTGGATGGCTGCCGCCCGTTCCGCGCTCGGCGCCGATGAGGTGTACGAGGCCGCGGTTTTCCGGGCCAAGGTCGAAGCCGCCATCCGCATGGTCCAGAAAGAAAGCGACTTCACCGACTTTGCCATTTATTCCATGCGGGTGCTCGAATGCAAGCCCGGCAAGGAAGTGGCCGAAGCCCTGGGGATCAGCGAGCCCACCGTCAGCCGCCGGCTGGCCAAGGTCCGGGATGTGCTGCGCCGGCGGCTGGGAGAGGTCATCATGACCTACTCGTTCACACAAGAGGAATTGACCGAGGCAAACCGAAACGGGCTGGACCTGAATCCCAAGAGAACTCCCGGGCCGGACGACGATGTGCTCTTCGACGACTCCATCTCCGAGATCTACCACCGGCAGATGGAAATGCGAAGGGCACAAACAGTCGGGTTCTAATGTGGCACCGGCCTTCCGGCCGGTGTTCTTCAAACACACCGGCCGCAAGGCCGGTGCCACGCCAGAATCGCCGGCATCGAGGTGAACGATGAGCCCAAGTGATATCGGAATCGGAATAGCCGGACTCGTGGGGGTGATCCTCGCGGTTGCGATCGCCGTGCTGCTGATCACGCACCTGCTTGTGCCGCTCTTCCGGGGCGTGGCGTGGGTGATCGCCCGCATCTTCCACTTCATCATCGGAATGCTCGCGGACGCTGTCCGCATGATCGGTGCGTTGCTCGCGATGATCCTCTTCGCGCCGCTGGTCCTGCTCAACATCCTCATCGGGCGCTGGTCGGCGTCGGCACACTTTGCCTCTTCACTGAAGGGTGAACTCGCGATCGCGGGCGCTTGCCTCTATCGAATCTGCCTCGGCCATCCGGCACGTCTGGTCGGCATGGGCGGATTGGTCGAAGGGATCGAACAGCGCTTCCCGCAGGCTGTCGCCCAGGCTCCGAGCGCGGATATGCCCAGAGGCGGGAAGAGCCCCTCGGGTCGCGCCGGCCAATTCGAAGGCTACAAGATCGTCGGCTCTCTCCCCACCGGCGGCAGCGGCTCGAAGCTCTACATCGCCGAGCCCGACCCCATCAAGCGAGCCTCCTTCGAGCGGGGCGGCTTCCGTGGCGTCGATCAGGTCGTCATCAAGAACTTCCCGGTCGATGACGGCTCCAACCTGCCCAACATCGTTCGCGAATCACGGGCGCTCGAAGCCGCGAAGAAACTCGGCCTCGTGCTCGATCACGAGCTCAGCCCGTCCAAGTTCTACTACGTCATGCGGTACGTGCCGGGTCAGCCGCTGAACGTCATGATCCAGCAGTTGCACGCTCAAAGCGATCCGAGCCTCCAAGGCCTCGACGATCGCGGCCTCCGCAGCACACTCGGCTATGTCGCTGATCTGGTGAGCATGCTCGACGAGTACCACAAGGGTGGTCTCTGGCACAAGGACGTCAAACCCGAGAACATCATCGTCGAGCAGCTCGACGGCCGGCCCCGCGCCCACTTGGTCGACTTCGGACTTGTCACCCCGCTCCGTAGCGCAATGACGCTGACTACCCACGGCACCGAGTATTTCCGCGATCCGGAACTCGTCCGCCTCGCCTTGCGCGGCGTGAAGGTCCACGAAGTCGATGGCTCCAAGTTCGATGTGTACGCCGCCGGAGCGGTCCTCTTTGCCGCGATGGAAAACAGCTTCCCCGCGCACGGCGTGCTCAGCCAGGTCACCCGGCGCTGCCCCGAAGCCGTGAAGTGGATCATCCGGCGCGCTATGGCCGACTACGACAAACGCTACTCCTCGGCTGCCCAGATGCTCGCCGACCTGGCGACGGTGCAGGCAGCACGCGATCCCTTCGCGCTCAGGCCGATCGACCTTCCGAGCATGCAGGCCTCTCCGGTCGAGATTCCCCAGCATCAGCCCGACTTCTCCCCCGAACAGCACGCCGCGTTCGTCGGCGCGCGGGCCAATGTTCGCGATTACACGCAGGCCGTGCCCCCTCCTCTTCCCGCCGATCCCGCGCCGAACGCCGGCGCGAAGCGCGCCCGCCCCGATATCCGCCTGCTCAACTGGTGGACTGGCGAGCATGTCGTCGTCCCCGAGGCACCGGCTCCGGATGCCGCGCCGAACGCGACGTTTGGTCCGTGGGAGCAAGTTGCCCGCAACGCGGGCCAGAAGGTTGAAGAAGCGGTGGATCACGCGTTTGCCGCGGCAGGCATCGCCGGAAACGCCGTCGTAAACGACGTCCGCTTCCGACGCGCCGGCGTTCACCTGCGCAGTGCGCGCGAACAAGTCGAGGCCGCCCGCGCCCGCATCCAGGCAAAGCGAGAAGGCATGAAAGCCCGGAAGGCCTCGTGCGCGAAGCCCCTGGGCCGCTACTCGAACAAGCCCGGTGCCGGGTCGTTTGTCAGTTCGCTGATCGTCATCGGTGGCATTTTCTTTGTCTTCATGATGGTCAAGGGCAACGGCTCTCGCTCATCTTCGTCCACCACCGTGATTGATGCTCGTCAGACCGTCGCGCCCGCTCCCGCAGCAACCCGCGAAGGCGCAATGGAGACGATTCGCTTCGCTTCGCAAGCCAGCGAGAAGCCCGCGCCGACGAAATACTCCAAGAAGACCAAAGCCGCTTCCCGCACCGAACCCGCGCCCGTCCCCGTTCTCGAGAATGGCGCAAAGGCCCTGTTTGTCAGCGATTTCCCCGCGCCCCTCACGGCCGACACCCGCGCCCGCGTGGAAGCAGTCGTCGAACGCCTCCGAACGAGCGGGTTTGAATTGACCGGCGACACGCCCGATGCCAAAGAAGGCGATACCGAAACCGTCAACCGTCTCGCCGAAGCCCGCGTCGTGGTCTCCGGCGTCGAAGTCGCCTCCAACGAGTTCCGCGATCGTTTGGTCGGCTGGGTGAACGAGAAGGGTCTCGATGTTGTTGTCTGGCTCCGCCCGCAGCTCGATTCAACCGGCAAGCCCGACGTGACCAAAGCCCCGATCGCGTACGTCATCGCGGCGCAGCAGGCGAGCGACGCGGTGCGCGATACCGCCCGCGATGCAATCGCGGCAGCCCTTCGCACTCAGAAGTAGCAACTCCGGGGCCCCCTCCCAAAAGGAAGGGGTTGGGGGTGGGTTGGTCTTATACTTTTATGATTCTGCACGACGCGGCGTTCACCTCAAACCCGCACCCCGCATCACGACCCCTGATTCGACGCCGCCCGAAGCGCTTCGAGCCTCTCCAGAGCCTTGTGCGATTCGATCGCTTCCCGCGCTCTCTCGACGCCCTCACGCAGGTCTTCCGCTTCACCGGAAACATACAGGGCCGCACCGGCGTTGAAGACGACCATCTCGGTCTTCGCGCCCGGCGTGCCGTGCAGCACATCACGTGCAATGCCGACCGCCTCTTCGAGCGTGTCGGCTTGCAGGGCTTCCCGAGTCGCCGTGGAAATGCCGAGTTGCTCCGGATGCAACGTCACCGTGCGAACCGAATCCCCCTCAACATGCGCGACCAGATTCGCCGACGTCGTCGAAAGCTCATCAAACCCGTCGTTCGCATGCACCACCATCGCCCGCGTGCAGCCGAGCCGTGACAGCGCCTCCGCCACAACGCGCACATGCTCGGCCTTTGAAACGCCGAGCAACTGCCTCGACGCCCGCCCCGGATTTGTGAGTGGCCCGAGCAGATTGAAAATCGTCGGAAACCCGAGCGATTTCCTCACCGGCGCCGCCGCACGTGTCGCCGGGTGATGGTGGATCGCAAAACAGAAGCAAAGCCCCGCGTGCTCGACGCACCTGGCCTGCACTTCGGGTGATGCCTCGACCTGCACCCCGAGAGCCTGCATGATCTCCGCCGAGCCCCGGCCCGTCCGGCTGCGGTTCCCGTGCTTCACAACCTTCGCGCCCGCGCCCGCCGCCACCAGCGCAGCGATCGTCGAGACATTGAACAGCTTCGGCGCGCCGCCCGTGCCGCAGGTATCGATCACTCGCGCCCGCGTTGTTTCGGTCAGCGGAACCGGCATCACGTGCCGGCGCATCGAAGTTGCAGCGCCGACTAGTTCATCCGCCGTCGCCCCCTTGGCCTCGATCAGCGAGAGCAAGCTCCCGATCTGCCCCGCATCGAGCATCCCCCGGAGCATGTACTCGAAGATCTCTTCGGAGGTCGATGCCGACAGCCCGCGCCCCTGCGCCAAATCGGCAAGCGCGGCATGGATGAAAATAGTTGCATCGCTCACGGCTACAAGATAGCCGTGGCACCGGGCTTCCGCCCGGTGTCTCCAGATTTCACGGTACCGGCTTTCGTGGCACCGGGCTTCCGCCCGGTGTCTCCTCTTCTTTCTCACCAATGAAGCCCCGCCGGGCAGAAGCCCGGTACCACCCCAACCCACCGATCCCACGCTTCCTTCCGTTCGTACCATCCTCCGGAATGCAACCCCGCGAATCCGCCTTCGCGATGGAGAAGACACTTAAGAGCGCCGCAAAGGTCGCCCGTCGTCGCCTCGTCGCTGATTTTCTAGCCCGGCTCGGCGTTCTCGCGCTCGCCGGCTCGGTTCTCGCGTGCGCACTCGTTCTTGCCGCCAAGCTCGCGTGGATTCCACCAATGCCGTGGTGGGGCTTTGCCGCACTCGCCGTGGTGGCCACGGTCGCCGCCTCCATCCTCGCATACCGCGGCAAGTGGTCACCCGAACGATCCGCCCGCGAACTCGATCGCTCGCTTGGTCTGAACAACACCCTCGGTTCCGCGCTCGAACTCCGTGCTTCCAGCCGCGAAACCGAGCAGCCATTCATCGCCGAACTCGCCGCCCGTGCCGAACAC
Source organism: Phycisphaerales bacterium (assembly GCA_016793015.1). Lineage (GTDB taxonomy): Bacteria > Planctomycetota > Phycisphaerae > Phycisphaerales > UBA1924 > JAFEBO01. The sequence goes on along the minus strand of JAEUJD010000170.1, from coordinate 12,918 downwards.
CTGGCCGGGTCCGCCCATCCAAGCCGCGCTGTGCACGTCCGCATAGGCCCCGTGTGGTACATCTGGCCCGTCCTTGCGGCGATCGCATTCGCCTGTTTCGCGTGGATCCCCGATCGCTCCTTCCGTGCCGAGGCGCTGGCAAAGAAGCGCGCACAAGAGAACAAAGAAGCCGTCGCCGAAATCCGCGCAATCGCAAAGTCCGTGCAGGAATCTCCGACAACGGCATCGCCCGACCAGCCCGAGAATCCGCTCGATCAGAAATTCTCCGAAATAGAAGAAGAACTCGCCGCCGGCAGACTGACCGCGCACGACGCCCGCGTCCGTACCGCCGAAGAGCTGAGCAAACGCGCCGAATCCACCGAAACCAAGGCTCGCCAGACCGAGGCAACCGTCGAAGAGGCCCGCCGCGCGCTCGCCCGCGCCGCCGCTCGCTCGCGTCAGGCATCATCCCCCGAAGCCGCCCGCTTGTCCGAAGCGCTCCGTAAAGGCGATCTCGAATCCGCCGCGGCAGAGCTCGAGCGCCTCAGCAAATCCTCCGGCACCGCCGAACGTGAGCAGGCAGCGAAAGAACTCGACAACCTCGCTAAGAATCTGAGTTCCGATCCCAAGGCCGATTCGCCGGAGACATCGACCCCTGCGGATTCTGCACCGCAAAGCGGCGAGCAACCCAACCCGAAATCAGAATCCGAGCAACTGCGCGATGCAGCGGAGCAGGCGGCAAAGGACCTGCGCCAGCCACCGGCCGCACAACAGCCGCCCTCGCAGTCGCAAACTCCGAAGCCGAACGAAACCGATACGCGACAAGGCAACCCGAAAACGCCCGACCAACAGAAAGACCAACCGAAGGACCAGCCAAAAAATCCACGCGAGCAGCCGAATCCGGCTCAATCGCCAAAGCCGAGCGAGCAACAGCAACCCGACCCTTCAAAACCACCCGGCTCGCAGGACGCTTCCAAGCCTTCAGGTGAGCCCAAGCCACAAGGTGGCAGCGAAAAACAAGAGCAATCCAAGCCGTCGGAGCAGTCAAAGCAGCCCGACCAGTCGAAGCAAGGCGATCAACCGAGCCCGTCCGAACAACCCGGCCAACAGCCCGCTCCCCAGCAACCGGGACAGCAGCAGCCAAGTCAGCAACAGCCGGGCCAGCAGCAAGACAAAGGCAGCGAAAAGAAGAACGCCCCGGCTCAAGGCGCTCCGCAAGAGCAAGCCCCCGGTCAGCAACGCCCCCAGCCCGGCGAAAAACCGAGCGAGAAGCCCAACCAGAAACCCGATGAAAAGCCCGGCGACAAGGGCCAAGATTCCAAGAGCGCAGAACGCCAGCCCCAGCAGCAACCCGGCACTCGCCCATCGGAACAGTCAGGGAGTCAATCCCCCAAAGAATCCGGCAAGCCCGAGCAACAACAGAATCAGCCCGGCGCAGACAAAGGCTCTCAGCAGCCGTCCGGTTCACAGCCGCAGCCAACGGATCAATCCGTAACCCGCCAACAGCAGCCCGGCCAATCCCAAAGCGGCCAGTCAAACCCGCGCCCCGATGCCGGCCCTTCCGGCGGCGCACAGAAACTCGCGCAAGACCTCCGCAATCTCTCCCGCCAGCGCGAGAACGCCCAACAACAGCGCGAAACCGCCCGCGGCATGCGCGATCGCGCCGAACAGATGCTCGAAAACGCCTCGCCGGAGGAACGCGCCCGCCTCCAGGAACTCGCCAAGCGCCTCGCCGATTCAAACCGCGCCGCTCCGCGCAACACACCCGCGCCGTGGCGCGGCCCGACCCAAACCTTCGACGCCCGCCCCGACCCAAACTCAACCCCTCTCGACGATCGCCGCCCCGCCGAACGCACCATCGCCGAATGGCTGAGCGAGCCCAAGCCCGGCGGCACAGCGCCCGCCGGCGCGGTTCCGCAGGAACCGATCCGCCGCGCCAGCGAGAGCGCAAATCAGGCCATCGAACAGCAGTCGATCCCGCCTCAGTATTCCGATCTTGTTCGACGCGTCTTCAAGCGCTACGCCGAGTCGGCACAAACGCCGCCCCCTTCCCCACCCCCAGCTCAGGCTCCCGCCGGCAACAGCAGCGCGGGAGAGAAGAAGTGACCGCCGCCCCGATCTCTCAGGTTTCACTCGCAAACGCGCTCGATCGCTGGCTCGATCTCGCCGGCATCTCCATCGAGCGCCCGTGGCTCCTCGCGTCGTTTATCTTCGCGGCACTCCTCATGGCACTGCTCTCACGCATGTTCGGCGTGATGAACGCGCCACGGCGCGTTGTCTCGGCGATGGTTCGCGTGTTGCTCATCCTGCTCATCGGTGCGTGCGTCGCCGGCGTTGGCCTGGTCCGCACCAGCGACAAGCTCGCCGCGATCGCCGTGGTCGATGCGTCCGATTCCGTCCGCCGTTTCGGTGCTCTCTCCGGGCTTGATTTTTCGGCTCGAATCGGCGACTACCTCCGTCGCGCCACCGCCTCCCGCGGCGCGGACGATCTTCTGGGTGTTGTCGTCTTCGATGGTCGCGCGATCGCCTCCGTCGCGCCCACGTCCGCGCGGCTCGGTGATTTCTCGCTGGAGCCGCCGGGGGCAGAAGGCACCGACATCGAATCCGCGCTCCGCCTCGCACGCGCGATCGTGCCGCCCGATGCCGCGGGGCGTCTTGTTCTCTTGAGCGATGGCAACCAGACCCGGGGCAACGCCGAATCCGCTGTTCGCGAGTTCGCATCGTCCACGCGTCCCGTCCCCGTCGAAGTCGTTCCGCTGAAATACCGCCTCGAGAACGAGGTGTACATCGCCAATGTCGATGCCCCTTCGCAGGCGCCGGCCGAATCGAGCGTCCGCCTTCGCGTCACGCTCTTCAGCACCGGCAGCACTGTCGGCACTCTCCGCGTGCTTTCGTCCGATGCCCGCGAGCAGCAACTCCACGCCCAGCGCATCGAACTCGGGCCGGGCGAGAACGTCCGCACGCTCGAAGTACCGCTCGGTCCGGGGCGCGTCCACCGCTTCCGCGCCGTGTTCGAGCCGCAATCCGGGGACGATGGCAAGCCCCTCGGCGATACGCTCTCAGAAAACAACGCCGCCACGGCCTTTACGCTCACGCCCGGCACCGGATCGGTTCTCGTCGTTGAAGGCTCCGCCGACAACGCCGAGCCTTCGCCCCTCGCTCGCACGCTCGAAGAAGACGGCCTCAAAATCGACACGCTCGCCGCACGCCTCGTCCCCTCCGATCCCCTCACACTCCAGAACTACGACCTGATCATCCTCGAAAACGTCGGCGCCGAGGACCTGCCCGAGCCGACGCAGCGACTTCTCGCAAGCGCGGTCCGCGAAATGGGCATCGGCCTCATCATGGTGGGGGGGCCAAACTCCTTCGGCGCCGGCGGCTGGCGCAATACACCGCTCGAATCCGTGCTCCCGGTCCTGCTCGATCTGCCCGAACGCCTCGTCGAACCCGAAGCCGCCGTTGTCTTCATTCTCGATAATTCGGGCTCCATGCGCCGACCGGTCATGGGCTCTTCACGCAGCCAGCAGGAAATCGCCAATCAGGCCGCCGCGATGGCGCTCGGTGCGCTCGATCGCCGAGATCTCGTCGGTGTTATCGCCTTCAACAGCAACTACGAAGTGGTGCAGCCTCTCTCCCCCAACACCGATCCGGCTTCTACCGCGAGCAACATCCTCTCCATCGGACCCGGCGGCGGCACCAACCTCGCGCCCGCGCTCGTCGAAGCCGGCAAGCAGCTCGATGCCGTCAAAGCCAAAAACAAAAACATCATCGTTCTGACCGACGGCGTCTCGCAGGATCGCGACAGCCTCCCGGACATCGCGCGCTCGCTCGCCAAGCGCGATATCCGGCTCTCCAGCATCGCCATCGGCGACGATGCCGACGTCTCCAGCCTCGAAGAAATGTCCCGTATCGGTGAGGGCAAGTTCTATCAGGTCGTGAACCCCGCCGTGCTGCCCCGCATCTTCATGCGCGCCGTCAAGGTCATCCGCTCGCCCCTGATCCGCGAAGAGCCCTTCCAGCCGGTCGTGCTCCCTTCCGGGTCGCCCGCGACGATCGGCCTCGGCACTCCGCCCGAACTCCTCGGCCTCTGCCTCACCCAGCCCCGCCCCGATCCAACCGTCATCAACGCGATCGTCGCTCCAACCGGCGAACCCGTCCTCAGCCACTGGCGCGTCGAACTCGGCCAGGTCGCAGCCTTCACATCCGACGCCGGCCACTGGGCCGCGAATTGGATCGACTGGCCCGGTTACCGGCGCTTGTGGACCCAGCTCGCACGTTCGATCGGACGCAGCCAGAACGCGAGCCGATACTCCGCCCGCGCAGAAATCAATTCCAGCGAACTGGTCATCCACGCCGAACGCAACGCCGGGGCGTCCGATGGCGCAGCAGCGCTGGCCGCCACCGTTTTTTCGCCCTCGGGCGCGCAGATTCCCCTCCGCCTCTCCGAGATCGCTCCGGGTGTCTTCGAGGGCCGCACCCGTGTCGCCGATGAGGGCGCGTATATCGCCGTCGTGCGTCCGATCATCCCCGGCGGCTCCGGTGCTTCCCCGCCCATCATCACCGGCGCGTCGCTCTTCGCCGGGCGCGAGTGGCGCGATCTGGCTTCAAACGACGAGTGGCTCGCCTCGCTCGCAAGGCTCTCGGGTTCCGAAGTGCGCTCTCTCGATGCCGAACGACCCCACTCGCTCTTTGATCGCGCGGGTCTCCCGCCGCATCGCTCACGCACCCCGCTTTGGCCCGTGCTGCTCGCCTGGATCCCGATTTTGTTTTTGCTCGATGTCGCGGTGCGGCGCATCGCCTGGGATCGCTGGCTGGTGCCCCGCCAGGAATCCACCATCGCGGTTCCGGGCGCGATTTCAATTCGCAAGCCTGTCCCTGAAGGTCAAGATCCGCCCGCCAACTCCGACTCCGGTTATCAGGGAATGCAGCTCTCGGCCGACGATGCATCGCGGCTTGCCGCCGCGGCACGCGACCGCCGGCGAGCCGAACGCATCGCCGCCTCGGCCCCCGCTCCGCCTCCAGTCGCCTTGCCCACTTCTTCGCAGAATCCCGAAGCAGCAAAGGCGGGGGGCGATTCGCTGCTCGCGGCAAAGCGCCGCGCTCGTGAACGGTTCGAAGAAAATCAGCCCTGATCTTCACCGGCCCCGTCCCCTCGACGGCAACCGATGAACCGTCCGTTGTACGCAGGTCATCCAAAGAGAAGCTCGTGGCACAGCCGAAGCGCCGGCACGCGCCGGCAACGCAAAAACAAAACGAGCCGCCCGGGTTGCGGACGGCTCGTCGGAAGTTTAAGGAACGCTGTCTACACCACAGCGTCGGGCGATTAGGCGCGACGGCGGCGAGCGGCGATCAGTCCGCCGAGGCCGACGAGGGCGAGCGAGCCGGGCGTGGGAACCACGGCCGTGTTACCGGTGAACGAGCTGTTCGCCGAGAAGTCGTTGAAGGCCTTGGTGATCGGGTCGATCAGCGAAGCGCCGCCAGCGGTGAGGATGTTCGTGAGCGTGAACACCGCTTCCTGGGGGTTCGCGGCATTGCGGCCCGGAGCCAGAAGGCTGAGCAGCGAAGCGCCGAACGTGTACGCGAAGCCGGTCTGATCCGAGAACAGGATCGAGTTCGTGCCGCCGATGCGGACGAAGGAGCCGGTCATCGAATCGCCGCGGAGGATCATGCCGCCGCCCGAGTCGGTCACAATGAAGTAACCGTCAACGTTCGCGGTCGTCACGCCGCCAGCCGTCACGGCCTGGCTGATCTTGAGGTTCAGCTCAAGGTGGGCGTTGGCGAAGGTCTGCGTGAACGCAGCCGGCTCAGACGATCCGTCCACGATGAACGAAATCGGCACAGCCATGTTGTACGAGATGAGTCCGATGCCCGCACCGCCGCCGTTGGCGACGTTGGTCACGGGACGAATGCCCAGACCCGGGTCAGCGAACGAGAAAGCCAAATCAGCCTGCGCCGCACCCGCGAGCGCGAAAGCCGCCATAGCAGCCGAAATCTTCAATACGTTCTTCACAGCGAACCTCTCTTCCCTTAAACCTTGGAGCAGATCGCACGCGCCAACATCGCGCAGCTACGACCGATTACCCCGCGACCGCGCACTGCAGTCGCTCCAATCAGAACATGCCTCAGGAATCTCTCGATGCCAGCAAAGCGGACAAAAATGTTCCGATTTTGCCGACTTCGCCGCGCACAACGCCCGCAGCGACACACGCCGGCCATTCCGCGGAAAAACTCAACCAAACGGTTGACTTCCTTTGCTGGCTTCGTACACTCAACCACATGGTTGATCTTGCCGAACGCCGCCTTTCCCACGTTTTCGAGGCCCTTTCCGATCCCGGCCGCCGCTGGATCGTGAAACGCCTCGCACAGCCCTCCAGCACCCCCTGCACACCCAGCGACTTCACCAGGCCGCTCCACATGTCGCTCCAGGGTGTGACCAAGCACATCGCCGTGCTCGAACGCGCCGGCATCGTCCGGCGAGAGAAGCGGGGCAGGCAACGCATCCTCTCTTTAGATGGCGCTGCGCTCCACGCCGCCAACGCGTGGATCGAGCACTATCGCGCATTCTGGGAATCCAAACTCGATGCGCTCGCGGCGCACGTCACGGCTCCGGCGCAGACACCCCATGCGCTCGGCCCCTCCCGCTCACCGCTCGCTCCCTCCCGAAAGGACTCCGCCTCATGAACGCACCCAGGCAAACCTTCGAAGTCATCGTCGAGCGCTTCATCGCCGCCGATGCCGCGATCGTGTACCGCGCACTCACCGTGGCGTCGGAACTGGAGAAATGGTTCTTCTCCGATGCGACCACCGAGCCCCGCACCGGCGGCACCTACCGCATGCGCTGGCGATCCAGGCTCGATCCCTCCCGCGATCACGATCGCTTCGGCACCTACCTCGAGCTCGTTCCCGATCGCAAGGTCGTCTTCGAATGGAAGGGCAACCCATCGCAGAAACTCGGCATGGGTGATTTTCAGAACACGATCGTGACAATCACGCTCACGCCCGCTCGCGTGAACGGCATCGACGGCACCAATGTCAAACTCGTCCATGCCGGCTGGCCGACGGATGCAGAAGGCCGCGATTGGGCAAGCAAGCACGAGGGCGGCTGGACTTTCTACCTCGAAAATCTCCAGAGCTTCCTGGGCTCCGGTCCCGACTTGCGCGAGGCCCACCACGATCAGGCCGTCAAAGCCGGGGCGATGCGATAGCCGCCGGGTTTCTCCCGCATTGCCATGCCGAATTCGTCAGGTTCAGACCACCGTGCCGAACAGCGAAAGCCCGCGCACGCTCTCGATCCGCACGTTCAGGAACGACCCGGAAGGATCGCTCGTACCCGCCCGCCGATCAAACAGCACGATCAGGTCGGTATCGGTGCGTCCACCGAATTGCAGCGCTTCAACTGCCCCAGCCGGAGGGTCCATCTTCGCTTCCGCTGCGCAGCTCGCTCCTGCGCCATTTTCCCCACACCCGCAATCTTCGTCGCTCTCCTGCCCGCCGATCGTCAGCGTCACCAGATTGACCGGTTTCGCGGCACGCTTCCGTTTCTTTTCTTCGCGCTGGCTCGGGCCCTCAACGAACACTTCCAGCACGCTCCCGACGCTCTCGCGTGCAATTTCTTCACCGATCCGATTCTGCAAACTCAGCAATTCCGTATTGCGCCGACGCTTGTCGCTCTCCGGCACATCATCCGGCAGTTTGTCGATCGCGACCGTCCCCGGCCTGGGCGAGTACTTGAAGATGAAACTGTTCTTGTACCGCGACCGCTCGAGCAACTGCATCGTCGCGCGGAAGTCTTCTTCGGTTTCGGTCGGGAAACCCACAATGAAATCGCCCGAAAGACCGAGCGGCCTCCCGATCTCCGGCTGATGCAGAAACGACCTTGCCCGATCCACAAACTCCAGGTACTCCGAAACCGTGTACCCCCGATTCATCAGTTTCAGAATCCGGTCCGAACCCGACTGCGCCGGTGCGTGCAGATAGCGGCAGATCCTCGGGTGATCCCGCATCGCCTCCAGCACATCGTCGCCAAAGTCGCGCGGATAACTGGTCACAAACCGCAGCCGCTTGATCGCCGGCACTTTCTCGTGAATCTCCGACAGCAGATCCGCGAACGTCGTCGTCGATTCCCCCGCGAACGGATCGCGCCGGTGCCCGCCCGTGAAACTCCTGCCCTTCTGAGGCTGCACCAGCCCGTTCACACTCACCGCCGCGCCGTGCTCAAACCTGTAGTGATTCACCGTCTGCCCCAGCAGCGTCACCTCGATCACCCCCGCATCCGCCAGCCGCTTGCACTCATCGATGATGTGCTCCGGTGGCCGGTGAATCTCCGCCCCGCGCGTGAACGGTACCACGCAGTACGTGCAGAACTTGTTGCACCCGCGCGTGATCCGCACGTACGCGCTCCGCGATCTCGAGCCCGCCGCATCATGAGCGTCGATCGGCGAAACCGCACGCGACAGGTCCAGCATTTCCAGCGAATCTTCCGCCGCCGCAAGCGTTCCGCTCCGACGCGAAGAGCTGCCCTGGAGCGCGATCTGCCTGGCCGAAATCACACGGTTTTCGCCCGGCAGATTCGAGTCGATGATCGGGTTGGCGGCAAGCGATGTATTCGTTCGCACCGCGTTATCAAGAAGGGCAGGCAGCTTGTCCAGTTCCGCCGGGCCCACCAGTACATCGACCACCGGCATCCGATTGATCAGTGCCGCCCCGTCCCGCTCCGCCAGGCACCCGAGCACCCCGACCACCAGCGACGGATCTTCCTTCTTCCGCAGCGTCATCTCGCCCAGCCTCGACCACACCTTCTGCTCCGCCCGCTCGCGCACCGAACACGTGTTGTACAGCACAACCTCCGCTCCGTTGGGGTCGGTCGTGAACTGATATCCGAGCGCGCGCAACTGACCCGTCACGAGTTCCGTGTCGAGTTCGTTCATCTGGCAGCCAAAGGTCTCGATGTACACACGTTTAGAGCCCATGCACCGCAAGGGTATGAGCCGCATGCACCGATCGCCCCGGGATCGGATGGCACAGAACGGGAAAGGTGCTGCGGTCGGCAGGTGGGGAGGTGGGGAGGTGGGGAGGCGTGGAGGTGAAGAAACAACCTGGCGCGAGCGCCACGCCGATGGGCCCACGCACCTCCCCTCTCCCTCACCTCTTCTCCTCCTCACGCAACCCTCTTCAAGCAACCCTCCTCACGTATCCCCCGTCCGTCTTCCATACCCTCCCCCGTGTTCCGCGGCATCTCCCTCGCCAACAAGTGCCTTCTCCTCTTCGGCGGCGCCGTTGCCGCCATCGTTCTTGCCGCGCTCATGTTCCCGTTCTTCCGCATGAACTCGCTGGTGGACGAGGGCCAACTCGAACTCTCCCGCCAGATGGTCGATCACTGGGAGCAGGCCGAACGCCAGATCAAGGCGGTTTCATACGGACTCTTCGACCCCTCCGTTCTGACATCGCGCCCCCGGCAGCCGCGTCGATACGTCGCAAACGATGAAGACCCGCGCCCCGGCACCGAGGGCTACGCGGGCGTTCCCGCCAAACGAATCGGCCTCACCGAGGCCGGAACCATCGCCGAGACCGACCGTTTCGTCGCCCGCGCGATCGCCGCACTCCAGTCGGATCCCGCTCGCGAAGACTTCCAGCAGGCACGCTGGTCCGGCACCCAGCGCGAGTACCGCTACGCCAAGGCCGTCCGCGCCGACATTGACGGTGCCCAGAAACTGATCGGCCTGGTCCTCCTCGACCGCAAGAGTCACGAGCCGCTGCGCCTCCTTCTTATCAATACCGCCTACCTCTTCTCCGCCGGCCTCTTCGTCTCCGCTTTCGCCGTGCTGATGTTCTATCTCATCACGCACCATCTCATCCTTCAGCCCGTCCGCACGCTGAAGACCACCGCCGAGAGCGTCCGACAGGGCGATCTCACCGCCCGCTCCGAGATCACCACCGGCGACGAATTCGAGGAACTCGCCGACACCTTCAACCTCATGCTCCACGATCTGGAAAACCGCCAGGTCGAGCTCCGCGCGCTCAACGCCGCGATGAACCTGAAGGTCGATGAACTCCAGCAATCGAACTCCGCCCTCTACGAAGCAGCGAAACTCAAGGGCGACTTCCTTGCCAACGTCAGCCACGAACTCCGCACGCCCCTCAACGCGATCATCGGCTTCGCCGATCTGCTCACCGAGGTCGCCCAGTCCGAACTCGCCGCGGGCGACGATTCGACGCGACTCTCCAAGCGCCTCCGCTTCCTCGAGAACATCCTCAACGCCGCCCGCGACCTGCTCGAGATGATTAACGGCCTGCTCGAAATGGCCAAGATCGAGGCCGGCCGCTACGAACTCCGCATCGAAAAGATGAACCTTCAGCCCACCTGCGAAGCCCTCGCCGGTCTCATCTTCCCGCTCGCATCGCAGAAGGACATCAAGGTCAACATCGACATCGCCTCCGATCTGCCTCTCGTCGAAACCGACATCAAGAAGTTCCGCCAGATCATCTTCAACTTCCTCTCCAACGCCGTGAAGTTCGTGCCCGGCTCCGGCTCACCGGGGGGTACAAAGGGCGAAATCACCCTCCGCGCCGAACGCCTCGTCGGTTCACACCTCGATGAGTCAAGCCCGCACTCCGACCGCGTCCGCGTCAGCGTCATCGACAACGGACCCGGCATCGCCCCCGAAGATCAGGCCCGCATTTTCGATAAGTTCCAGCAGCTCTCCGGTGGCCACGCCCGCGAACACAGCGGCACCGGTCTGGGCCTGGCCATCTGCAAAGAACTCGCCGGCGTCCTCCAAGCCGAAATCCAGGTCGTCAGCGACATCGGCCGGGGCAGCATGTTCAGCCTCATCCTCCCCATGCATCCCGATCCGGGCCGCATGAAGGAAACCGAAGCCGAAGCCCGCTTCCGCGGCGCGCTCCGCCGCGCGACGGTCTCCACGGATTAGTTCTTGTGCAGCGCGCTTCGCGCGTTCAGCATGTCACGGGACGATGGCGACGCCGACCCACCGCGATTCCGCGATCGCCCGCAACATCGACGCCCGAAATCCTCAAAACCTTACAACTCCCTCAAAGTACCGCAGCTTCACCCGCTCCTTCCACGTCCCGGGTTCGAAGAGATCGACGCCCACAACATCAATCCGCACCGGCCGGTCCAGCCTGCGATGCCTCCGCTTGAGCTCGAGCGCCAGTTCCACCAGCCGCTCGCGCTTCTCGCGATCGACCGCTTCTTCCGCGGGCATGAACGGGGCGTCCCAGCCGTCTTTCACGGCCCGCGCTTTCACCTCAACCAGGATCAGGATCGACTCATCATCCGGCTCGCACACGATGTCGATCTCGCCCCGCGACAGCCGCACATTCCGATCGAGCACGCGCAGTCCCCTCCGGCGCACGTACCGCGCCGCCGCGTCTTCTCCGCGCCGCCCGACAAACGCCGTGTCGTGATCCGCCCGCCCGAGAAACCGCGTCAGCCACTTCCCCAGCATCGCTCGCCCCCCGCCCACGCCGCTCACCGCTACCGATCGCCCCGGTCCGTCCCGACATCTAACGGGGCCGCGTAGTCATCGTCCCCGCCGCGTTGATCCCGAACACCCGATCTTCCGCGAGCGCCAGCAGCCTCGACGTCATCACCGCCACGTCGGTGTAGCTCGCCCGCTTCTTCAGCCGATCGACGAACCTGTATTTCTGATAGTCGTTCTTGCTCTGCGCCAGCCGCGATTCCAGATACAGCTGCGCCTCGTACAGATCTTCCGAAACTTTCCAGATCCGCTCGAGCTTGATCCAGTACGCCGAGCCCCGGAACATGATCGGGCCCACCCAGCGCCCGGGCACCAGCTTGCGCACTTCCTCGTTCAGTTCCTTCGGCCCGAGCAATTCCGCCTTGTCGTAGTCGCCCTCATACGGCCGGTCGAGATACCGATCCTTCTCGTCGACCACCTTCACCTTCTCGTCCGCCAGCTCGTCGAAGTCCTTGCCGCCCTGCAGCTCCGCGACCACACGCTTGATCTCTTCGACGTTGCGCTCGGGCACCGTAAAGATCCGGAACGACGCCACCGGCTGCGGATTGAACAGGTCGTAGTTCTTCTCGTACGCCAACTGGATATCGCGCCAGCTCACGTTCGCGCGGCTGTAGATCCTCGTCTGCAGCACGAACTTGATCAGCTCCTGCTGCTCGCGGTTCTTCATCGTCTGATCGAGCGACGTCCCGTTCTGCGCCGACAAGTTCTCGTTCGCCGCCGCCTCGATGCCCCGGTTTTCCGCGACCACTTCGCTCCGCACCGATTGCAGCCAGTTGAAGAACCCCGCCTTCTGCTCCGGCTGCAGCGCGTTCAGCGCCTCCGCCCGCAGGACCTCGTCTTCGATGATGCCGTCCAGTTTCTGCTCGATCTGGTCGCGGGCAAACTGCCGCCACGCCGCCTTCGCCATCTTCGGATTGGCCTTGTGCATTTCCTCGTACTTGGCCTTGAGCCGGTCGATCATGTCGTTCAGGAACGCCGAGGCATAGATCGCCCGGTTGTTCACATCGCCCACCTTCGCATCCACGAAGACCGGCTGCCCCACCGGGTCGGGCGTTCTCGCCCCAAGCGCCGGCTCGCCCGGCTCGACGTCAACATCGAGGAGCCCCTCCTTCGCCGAGAACGGCCCGGTCCGCAGCGGCCGCGTCGATGCGACCTCTTCGGATGGCTCATCCGCTTTCGGTTTCGCCGCCTGCTGAGGCCCCGCCGCCGAAGCCGGTGCGCTGAACTCCGCCGCCGTGATCGTCTTGGTCGCCGGCCGCGTCGCCCCGGCGACGCCCGAACCGGAGGAACACCCCCCAAGCCCCGCCAGCGCAAGAATCACGCCGATCGTCGCCTTAGCATTCACACGCGACGCCGCAGAAGTTGTGGTGCGTTCACGAAAGGTATTCATGGCGAACATTGGCCCTTCTGGTGCAGGTGGCGGCAGTGGCAGCGAGGCCCC
>JAEUJD010000164.1 GCA_016793015.1 Phycisphaerales bacterium | reverse complement strand
GACGAGGCAGATATTCCTCACGTCGGCGACGGAGCGGGAACCTTGGGCTCCCGAATGAATGGGGTGGGTTTGAGTGGTCATGGGTGCTTTCCTCCGTAAGTGGTTGAACTCGGGGACGCTTCCGACCGGTGATGTCTGCTCGTGAGGGGGTGCCCCGGGGTGTCCCGGGGCGCGGCCTTCCGGCGCTCCAGTCTAAACCATCCGGGGCGAAGGTCAAAGGCGAATGTTTTTGTGGGGGAATGCTGGTGCGGATGAACAGCGGGAAACCGGGCCGCGTTGTATCTTGTCAAGTCAATGAGCATCGAAAGTGCGAAGGTGGCGGTGTGTCCGGAATGCGGGAGTGCCGCGGAAACCCGTGCGCCATCTCTTGTGTCGGATGGGTGGATTCGGCTGTCCATCATCGCGGGCGTGGTTCTGCTTTTGGGGCTGGGACTGCGGCTGGTGACATCGGGGCAGCGCACGCTTGCGACCGTGCCGGCGCCGAGCGCCGCGGTGTCTTCGCCGTTCCTCGGATCGTTATCTGTTTTCGGCCGTGATGGAACGTTCGAAGCGATCCGCGGCAGTGCGGAAGGTCGCACGGATGTTGAATTCTCGCTCGCGGACGCCCGCAGGTCGTTCGGTCCGAGCGCCTCGAGCAAAGACGCCGAAACCAAGAAGAACATCCATGTGCGGATGGGTGTTGCGCGCTCGCCCTATCTCTATCGGAATCTGATATGGTCGTTCGGTTGGCCCACTCCGTCGCTCCATTGGGAGGTTTCGTCGACCGTGTGGTTGGCGGAGTCGTCGATTCGGCCGAACTATTCAAGGCAAAATAATTCAAACCAGACATATTGGGCCGGACTTGTTCGTCAATGGGCGGAACCTGAGCGCGGGTTCACTGTGATTGTGACGTGGGCCGCGATATGGGTTGCGTGGTCTTTCGCCGCGCTCGGGTTTCTGATCGCTGCTGCGCTGCTGCATCGCTGGCGTCACTGGAAAGTCGGGGCCGCACTCGTTTGCATAGCAGTCTTTCTGTCCGTGCTCGCGTGGCCTGAGCGCACGGAAACGATTCGAGCGCCCATCGGACTTTCGCTGGATCAAACAACCGATTTCGGCCTTTCACTTGCGGAATTCGATGCTCTCGCGGCGACAAGAGACGGTCGCCGCGAGCTTGCGACGCGCGTTCTTCGGCTTAGCCAGGAGCGGTTTGACTACCAGCCGGTCACTGGACTGAGCCATGCGAAGCCGTATCCCCAATTCCAAGGCGTGGTGACCAAGGGCAAGGCCAGCGCGGATCAATTGCCTCCGGATGCCACGCCGGTATTCGCGCTGTATTTACCACGGGAACATGAAAGCAGCGGAGCGACGCGGATTGCGGGGAACGAATGGAAGTCCCTGGACCAAGTTACGATCTCTAAAGGAGAGTTTCAATCAAGCTCCGACTCGAATCGAGTTGCTTTCGCTGTTTCAGACGGCGGACGAGGATTCAAGTGGATCACCATCCCGACGGCCGCCGGTTACAACCGATACTCCGTCTGGTTGTCGAGGCTCGCGATCGACTTCGGGACGGTGCTCGCCATTCCCGCGGCGGTTTTCCTGCTTCGCATTTGCTGGTTGTCCTACCGATCGCGCGTTCGCACAAGGACCGGGGCGTGCCAAATCTGCGGGTATGACTTGAAGCAGCCCGTTCTACCCGCAGTCGCGGCCTGAAGCGGTCCAGGGCAATGGAGCGCGCCGCCGCTACCCTTGCCTCCCATGCCTTCAGCCCCCCTCGTCACCCGCTTCGCACCTTCTCCCACTGGCCACCTTCACATCGGCGGTGCACGCTCCGCCCTCTTCTGCTGGGCCTTTGCCAAGAAGAACGGCGGCCGCTTCATGCTCCGCATCGAGGACACCGATGCCGCACGCAGCAGCCTTGAATCCGCCCGCGGCATCATCGAAGATCTGCACTGGCTCGGCATCGTCAACGATCTCGGCCCGTTCATTGCCGCGGACGGCTCGGTCGGGCAGCACGATTGGGAGCCAAGCAGCGGCCATCCGCCCGTCGGTGAGTACTTCCAGGCCAAGCGCGTCCCGATCTACAACAGATATCTTGAGCAACTCGTGAAAGCCGGTCGGGCGTACCCCGCGTTCGAGAGCAACGAAGAGATCGATGCGCAGCGGAAAGTCGCGGTCGCAGCAAAGCAAACCTATCGCTATCCGCGTCCCGCCGAGATCGAGTTTGGCAAGTTCAATGCCGCGCTCGAGGCCCGCTGGAAGCGGGCGCAGTCGGGCGAGCGCCACGTGATGCGATTCGCGGCACCGAACGAAGAGATCGTGGTGCAGGATGAAGTGCTGGGCGATGTGAAGTATGCCGCGGGAGAGATGGACGATTTCGTCATCCGCAAGGCCGATGGTTTCCCGATCTATCACTTCGCTGTCGTGATCGATGATGAGACCATGGGCGTGACGCACGTCATGCGAGCGCAGGAGCATCTGAACAACACGCCACGGCATGTGGCGCTCCAGAAGGCGCTGGGTTTCCGTACCCCGAATTACGCGCACATGCCGCTGATTGTCAATATGGACAACAGCAAGATGAGCAAGCGCGACAAGGCGAAGTTCGCCCGCAAGGCGGCGAAGGATGCGATCGCGAAGGACAAGACGATTACTGCCGCTTCGCTCTCCGCATCGACCGGACAGGACGAGAAACTCATTGCACAGTTCCTGAGCGCGGACAACGACAGCCTTGAAATCGCGCAGGCCCTCGCGAAGCACTTCAAGGTGCCGCTCCCCGAGATCGAAGTCTGGGACTTCCGCCAGAACGGCTATCTGCCCGAGGCGATCACCAACTTCGTCTCGCTCCTTGGTTGGAATCCGGGTCTCAAAACTCCCGATGGCAAGGACCTCGAAAAGTTCGACATGCAGTTCCTCGCCTCGCACTTCGGCATCGAGCGCATCGGGAAGCAGAGTTCGAAGTTCGACCGCGCCAAATTGCTGAGTTTCAACGCCGACGCGATCAACGCGCTCCCCGACGAGGTCTTTGCTTCCCGCTGGCGCACGTGGTGCGAAGAGTTCGAGCCGGAATTTGCAAAGGCCGTGGGCACTTCAGCCGACCGCTGGCTTGTCCTCGCCCGCGCTGTCAAGCCACGAGCGAAGACTCTGCGCGACGGCGTCAAGTCATCCGCTTTTCTTGTACGGGCCGACTCGGCAACCGACTTTGATGCTGCCGCGGCAGAGAAGAACCTCCTCGCCTCCGACCGTGCCGGTCTGAAGCTCCTTCGCACCATCCGCGATCGATTCGAGTCCGTCTCGGATGCAGAATGGAAGCCCGAGTTGCTCCATTCTCTCATCGAGCAGGCCGGACAGCAGGCTGGGACGGGCATGGGCCCGATCTCGCAGGCAATTCGGCTCGCGGTTGCCGGCGTCGCGGTCAGCCCCCCGCTTGGCGAAACGCTCGCGGTGCTGGGGAAGCGTTCGGCTCTCGTGCGGATGGATGGGTGTTTGAGCAAGTTTGGCGGCGAGTCATAATCCCGAGTTTCCACGCAACCAATTGGCCGATCCGGACTCAAACGGGGGTCGTAGGGTTTGATGTGCGAGCCG
>JAEUJD010000129.1 GCA_016793015.1 Phycisphaerales bacterium | reverse complement strand
CTTCGTCTTGCTCGCGAGTTTGTGGATCTCATCGGGGGAGAGGACGCCCCGCTTCGCAAGGATTTCCTGCTGCTCCGTCGTCAGTGCGGCAGACTTTTTCGGCGCCCCCGGCTTATCGCCATCCGCGCCGCCCATGCGTTCAAAGCCATCTGCCTTGCCGCTGGCGAATTCCTGGATTTCCTTGCTGATGCGGACGCTGCACCAGTCGTGGCCGCACATGGCGCAGAAGTCGGTGTCGACATCGAGGTCTTCGTCGTGATACGCGCGGGCGGTGTCGGGGTCGAAGGAGAGTTCGAAGTGCTTTTCCCAGTTGAGCGCGGCACGGGCTTTGGTCAGTTCATCATCGCGATCGCGCGTGCCGGGGATACCGAGGGCGATGTCTGCTGCGTGCGCGGCAATCTTGTAAGCGATGCAGCCTTGTTTGACGTCGTCCTTCTTCGGGAGGCCGAGGTGTTCTTTGGGTGTGACGTAGCAGAGCATTGCGGCGCCGTGATAGGCCATCGAGGTCGCGCCGATGCACGACGTGATGTGGTCGTAGCCGGGGAACATATCGGTGACGAGCGGGCCGAGGACGTAGAAGGGCGCGCCGTGGCAGAGCGTGCGCTGGATCTTGGCGTTGTATTCGATCTGGTCGAACGGAACGTGGCCCGGACCCTCGATCATGACCTGCACGCCCTTGCGCCAGGCGCGCTCGGTAAGTTCGCCGAGGGTTTCGAGTTCGGCGAGCTGCGCATCATCGGTCGCGTCGGCGAGGCCGCCGGGGCGGAGGCCGTCTCCGATGGAGAAGGTCACGTCGTACTGGCGGAGGATGTCGCAGATCTCCTCCCAGCGGGTGTACATGATGTTTTCCTGGTTGTGGACGAGCATCCACTTGGCCAGGAGGCTGCCGCCACGGCTGACGATGCCGATGAGGCGGTTCTTGACGTACTTGAGATGAGCGCGGCGGACGCCAGCGTGGATCGTGAAGTAATCCACGCCCTGCTTGGCCTGATGATGGAGCGAGGCTTCGATGGTCGGCCAATCGAGGTCTTCGATCTTCTTGCCGATGATCATCGAGTAGATGGGGACGGTGCCGATCGGAACCGTGCTGTTGCGAAGGATCGCATCGCGGCAGGCATCGAGATCGCCACCGGTGCTGAGATCCATCACCGTGTCCGCGCCCCACTTTTCGGCCCACTTGAGCTTTTCGACTTCCTCGTCGGTGCCGGAAGAGACCGGGGAAGCGCCCATGTTGGCGTTGACCTTGGTTTTGCTCGCGCGCCCGATCGCCATCGGATCGAGCTTGTGCTGGAGATGGTTAATGTTGGCGGGGATGACAAGGCGGCCCGCGGCGATTTCGTCGCGCACAGCGACTGCGCCCTGACCGGGGAACAAAGTGTCGAAATGCGGTTCTCGCTCGGCGACGCGCTTCATTTGCGGCGTGACGATCCCGAGGCGGGCGGATTCGAGCTGGGTGATCGGCTTGAAGTTGCCGGGGTAGATGATGCGGAGGCGCTCGCCTTTGGCCGTCGCGAACTCGACGACGTTTTTGTCGCCGACGCAGTTGGTGCAGGGGGCGGCATTCGGCATTCGGGATTCGGCATTGGTGGATGCCTTCTCCGAACGCCCAATGCCTAATACCGAATGCCCCTCAACCTTTCCGAGATTCGCCATGCTCCACCCTTCGGGGAGGAAATCCCACGCGGTCTTGGTGCTTGGGGCGGGCATGCCCGGCGTGTCGGGGCTGGCGAACATGAGCGGGCCGCCGACGTCATTCTTGAGGGCAAACGAACCGGGAGTGGTGACGCCGGGGGTCATGCCGGGATTGGCAGCGCCGTGCATGGGGAGGCCGAGGCGCGAGATGGGGGAGATGGTGGTCATGATTTGCTCTCGTTGGATGGGGCTTTCACGCCTGCTGCAGGCGCCCATGTGTCGGTTTTCTTCTGCCCACGCGACGTTTCATGCGTCAGCCCGCGAGCCTGATCGAGTTTCGTATCTTTCCAAATACCTGAAATTGCGGTGCATGCCGCATTGAATCGAAAGTCACAACACCAAGAACTAATGCAGAATGACTCGGGCAAGCGAGCGCTCTCGAGCACTTCCTTCGAGACCCGGCACTCACTCTCAACGAGCTGGTCAACGGCGCCGGCAATCCCTTGGCGAAATACAAACAAAGCACATGCGCCGTCCTTTCCCTGCCACTCGTCAAGTAGACGTGCGCACTTCGGGCAAGCGATGCCGGGTTCAGGGATGTACCAGTCAAACATTCCCAGGTCGCTTCCCTCCGCCGGTGCAAACCGGATCAGGTTCTACGGGTGCATCTCAGCGCCGGCCCCGAATGGACGACGCGCCCCGAGCGAAGCCGGAGTGTAGGTTCGGACCGCCAAATGGCCCACAGAAAGTCGGGCGCCCTCGGCGCAATCAACGAGGCTGTGCGTTGGCGTCGTAGCCCATTTGGGTGTTGAACGCGGCGCTTCTGCCGCGGGCAACGGTCAGGGTTTTCCAATCGACCCCCGCGCGGGAGGCGAGCACCCGGGAAATCTGCACGATTTGTCCCGCGTGATAGGCGGTGTGCGAAACCGAGCGTGACAACGCGAGCGCGAGCGTGTGCGGCTCGCCCCGGATCGTCAGACTCTTCGCAAGATTGTCATCTGTGAAGGATGCAAGCTGCGATTCGACCACATCCCAGCCGGCGTTCCACGTTGCCATGAGGGCTACGCGATCGGCGAAATCATCCACAAACTCCGTATCCCGATTCCGCCACGGCTTTTCGCCGTCCGTTGTGAGCGCGTCGGTCCAGCGCGAGCGCAGGTTGCCTCCGACGTGTTTCATGATGACAGCGATCGAGTTTGTTTCCGGGTCCAGCGACTGGCGGAGTTGGTCCCAGGTCAGTTGCTCAACCGCTCCTTCAGAAAGCCTGCGATAGCGACGAAACTCGGACTCGAACGCGGAGACGGTGGTGCGATTCGACATGCGTTGACTCAACAAAGAGCGCGACGACGGGACCTTAGTTGCGCATGTCCGAAGTCGCCTGCCAGTCGGTCACATCCAGTTCGGGCAGGGCGTCGGAGACTCCCGGAATGGCAAACTGCCGCAGGATGTTGACGCACTGTGCGTGGTGGTAATGCCCATGCGTGAGCACATGGATATACGCGCAGGAAGCGGTAAAGGTGTGCGGCTCGCCCCCGAAATCGAGGTGAACGAGGCGACCCGGGTCTTTGCGGATTGATGGTGCGAGTGCCGCGAGATCGTCGTGATTGATCTGCAGAAGTGCATCGAGTTCGTCCGCGGTCTTGCCCCGCTCATCCATCGGGCCGGAGTAGCCGGTCCACGCCGGTGCGAGTGGCGGGCGGGGCGAGCGGCCCGCGATTCGATCCGACCACCGTCCCATCGCGCCCACAACGTGCGCGAGAATGCCGTGGAGTCCGCCCTTCTCGGCCGGTCCGATCGGGAACGGCCTCACGAACTGCTCGGGTGAGAGCTTTCGAGCGAGCTTGAGGATCTCCCGCGTTCCCCAGAGGTTGTGCGCGAGGAGAATGTCGTACGGGTCCGAGGTGATCGGTGTAGGCAAGAGAATCCTCCGTTCTGACGATGCGCAAATGTAGCAAGCGGGGTGCTAGTGCGCCCTATCCGTGAGCAAGCGTTTCGCGGATGCCCTTGCGCGGCCAGCCACCTGGTCGGGCCCGTGCATGGCGGCCCACAAGATCGCTCCCGCCACCAGCATGGTTAACTCCTGCGCCGATCGGTCGAGGGACGAATCCGAAAGCGACGGCTGCGATTCTGCAATCCAAAGCCGAATCGCAGAGTTGAGCTCGGCCGTGTGTGCCGCGGAAATCTGGAATGCTTTCGAGCGCCGGTCCTTGATTTCCGCCGCGACGTTGATGAAGGCACACCCCCGGAAGTCATCGGTATGAAACCATTCATCGAGGGCATCGAAGACTGCCAAGGGCCGCGAAGCGGGAGGTGCCTTTGCGACGCATCCTCGCAGCCACCCCATCCACTGATCGTGCCTGTGCTCCAGCCACGCCGCAACCAAATCGTCCTTTGAATCAAAGTGGTTGTAGAGCGACATCTTTGCAACGCCGGCCGTCGCGATGACCCGGTCGATACCCACGGCGCCGATGCCGTGGGCGTAGAACAACTCATCCGCCGCCTTCAAAAGCCGATCACGCGCAGAAACCCGCCCGCGCGAACCCTGGTTCGCACGGGCGGAACGTGATTGAGAGGTCCGATTTGCCATACGAGCAGTACTTGCGATTTCAGCTCGCCTTCACCAAAGGAAAATCGATTTCGGTGTCGGCGCTCTTATTGAAAACATTCGTGAATAGATTGAGTGCAACCGAGGCGATGATCTCCGCGATCGCGGCATCCGACCAGCCCGCCCCGCGAACGGAATCGAAGTCCGCTTGCGACACCCCGCCGCCCGTCTGCGCGAGCCGGCGCGCAAACTGAAGTGCCGCGGCCGTTTTGGCTTCGGGTGAGCCGGCCTGCCGGCTCGCGCCCAGCTCATCCGCGCTCAATCCGAGCATCTTGCCAATGGCGGTGTGGGCCGAAAGGCAATAGTTGCATGAGGTGGTCTGCGCAGTCACAATCGCGATCTGCTCCCGAAGCTTCGCCGGGATACTGGAAGCGTTCAATGCGCCGGAAAACGCGAGGTAACCGTCCAGCACCGCAGGCGAGTTCGCCATCAGCTTTGTCATGTTGGGCACCAGCCCCAGCTTGTGTCTGACCGTGTCGAGCAGTTCCTTGGTCTTTCCGGTCGCGGTCTCGGGTGAAACAGTTGGAAGGCGTGACATTGTGAGTCTCCATGTTGCTCGACGGCGCGGCTCCGTACGAAACCTGCCCCGGCGAAGGTTTGATGTAGACAAGTCTGTCTAGTGACGCCAATTCCAAGATTTTCTTGAAATTACAAGAGGAATCGCTCTACGGCCGATCTTCCGGGGGTACTCCCCTCATTGGAGTACCCGGCGGGCCGATGTGCTTCGCGAGGAATGCGAGGATCGCCTTCGGCAACTGCGAGCCAAAAATGTACGCGACGATGTGCCCGCCCCGCTTGCTGATCACCACTTCTGTCGGAACGCCCGCCTCTTTCGCGGCACGCGCGATTCGCTCTGCGTGATAGACCGGGATGATGTCGTCGTCGTTGCCGTGCGTGATGAGCAGGGGCGTATTGCCGAGTGCCGCGGCCCAATCTTCGGGGTCGGGCGCATCGGTCCCACCGATGAGGAATCCGCCGACCGGAACGAAATCGTTCATGACGCGCCGATACGTGGAAAAGGCCGATGCGCTCACTACGCACGCCACCGGAATGTTCTCTTTGAACGCGCGAGCGCCGACGCCAAGGGCCATCGAAGCGCCGAGACTGTGGCCATAGACAGCGATCTTGTCCGGGTCGACATCCGGGCGCGACCTCAGATACTCGAACGCGGCCCATGAATCTTCCGCCAGAGCTTCCGCGGTCAGGTCGGCCTTGCTCGAATTGCCGAAGCCCCGATAGTCGAACGAAAAGACGGTGTAGCCGGCCTCCTTGATGAAGTCGGCCATGTTGGAATCGGCGGAGTCTTGCACGCCGTGGCAAAAGAGGACCGCGGGCTGCCGCGTGCCGGGGTTTGCGATCAACGCGGCACCGGGCAGAAACCAGCCTTCGAGGGTGAGTTTGTCGGTCGTCGGGAAGCGAACAACCTGCACCAGTTCAGGCGGCGCGGGCGGCGGGCCGCCCTTGGGGATCTGGTTCATGAGGTTGCAGCCACCCAGCAGCGTTATCACGACAAAGGTCAACATGCGGGTGAAAGATGAGGCAAGCAGTGTGACCATAGTGTGGATTCGATATGTGCCTGCGGCGGATAAGGGGTTTCTGCACAAATGCTCAATCCGGGCGTCGCAATCCTAGCGTTCTCGGGTTCTTTCGCGTTGAGGCTGCGCAATCCGCAATGATCAGCGCCGGTATTCGGCGCGTCGCGGAACTCGGTGGTAAAGGGAGCGCCGCCGAAGCAAACGCGGCGGATCGTTCGCTCCCGAATTCTCGGCGCCGCGGGCTTGCGCCGCGGATGTCGTGCCGGGTGTACGAATGGAATACTGCATGAGCCCGTGTCCGGTGTCAGGCCGACGCCAGTTCGATGAGCGGTTCAAGTAATGGCCTGCCGCGCCGATCGACGGTGTACCTCGGGCTCGGCGGGAACGTGTCTTCGATGCGGCGTTTCACCACCGAATCGGCTTGCAGCTTTTTGAGGGTTTGGGCGAGTGCCCGGTCTGTCACGGGCCCCAGCGCCGCCCCGATATCGGAAAACCGGGCGGGGGCAGACCGCCCGATGATGAAAAGAGCCGGCATCGACCACCTCAACAAAGCCGACTCACGCAACTCGAACCGCGTGATCGCGTTGTCGAGTGAAACAGATGATGGTCCCAGAGATTCGCCCGATGTGGTCAAAATATACTCGGGTCGAAGTGGGTGGCCGTACCCAGGATTGGGCTGCGCCAGCCCGAGGGCGATGAGATGATCGAGCGACTGGCGCACCGCAACCGGGCTTGCGCCGAGCCGACGCGAAAGCGTGACGAACTTGCTTCCATCGCTCCGCTTGAGCTCGGCCAGGATGGGGATGCTCCACCGGCGCGCAAACAGATGCAAGAGGGTTTCGGAGATCTGCGTCATGATCGGAGAAATGTCGAAACTCGGGTTGACATAGAAAGTATAGTCGATATATTTTACCTGTCGATGGTGATTCCAGTGTTTCGGTCATTTCTCAGCAACAGGAGCGCGAAGCATGAGCACGATGGGTTCGTCAAAGACGGCCGCGGCAGGCGAGTCACTCGGATTCGATGGCGGATTGACGCTCTCCTGCCAGTGTGCCGACCGGAAGAAGGCCGCCGCGTGGTACGAAAAAGTGCTCGGATTCAAGTTCCTGTATGACGTCGCGGAGATCGGCTGGTGCGAACTGGCGACGGCGGTGCCGAAGGTGAACATCGGCCTGTCGGAAGTGGAAAAGCCCAAGGTGGGCGCCGGGCCGGTGCCGACCTTCGGGGTCGTCAATATCGATGCCGCCCGCGCCAAGATGGAGAAGCAGGGCGTGAAGTTCGACGGCGCCACCCAGGAAATTCCGGGGATGGTGAAGCTCGCAACCTTTTTCGATCTCGACGGAAACGCGTTGATGTTGTTCCAGGATTTGCAGAAGGCCTGACGGTGCGCTGGTTTCTCGGTCGGACAAGGAGTTTCGGAATGAACGCGAAAAGCAAGCTGTGGACGGGTATTGCCGCCGCCGGACTGGCCGCGGCAGGGCTGATGATCGGTGCAGGTGAACCAGCACCGGCTTCCGCTCCGGAGAACGCGGGCACCGCCTCAACGGGCCTTGCCGCGGGAATCGCGGACATCGCGTTTCTCGCCGGTCGCTGGCAGGGCGTCATGGGCAAGAACAAGGACTCGTTTGTCGAAGAAACGTGGAGCGGACCGAACGGCCGCAACGCGATCGGTATGTTCCGATGGAACAAGCCCGACGGCACTGCCTCGGTCCAGGAGCTGCTCACGATCACGGAAGAAGGTGGGACGCTTGTGCTTCGGCTGCGGCACCAGAACGCTGCCGGCGTGGCGTGGGAGGAAAAAGACAAGCCTCTTGTGTTCACGCTCGCGGAGAAAACGCCGACGCTGCTCAGGTTCGATGCGCTCCGCGATACGGGTGAGATTTCACTCTGTCGGTACGCGATCAGGGATGGCAGACTCTTCATCGACGTGGAGTTTTCAGCGCCGAGCGCAGAGGACCTTGCTGCGGGCAAGAAGCAGCGGCCGT
>JAEUJD010000112.1 GCA_016793015.1 Phycisphaerales bacterium | reverse complement strand
CCTGCACCTCCGCGCCGTCGGCCAGAATCTCCGCAGCCGCCTCAACGCAATCCAAACGCTCGAAACCACCATCACCGAGCGCCGCGATTCCAGCCACTCCAGCATCGAAGCACGCCGCCGCGCCGCGACCGCCATCCTCAGCGGCACGACTCCCAAAGGCCGCGCCCCCGTTCGCGCAAAAGAACGTCCCAAACCGACTCAACTCCCGCCCACCTCCAAACCTTTCGCCACCGAACCAGCCAAACAACCCGCGCCAAAGCCCGACGCGCCGACTCCCGCTTCAACCAGCAACGCTGCTCGCACCGCTCATCCCGTGAAGTCCGCTCCACCAAACGCCATCCCCTCACAAGTCTCTCGCACAAAAAGCGCACCCACACTCAAGACCCGTCCCGCTCAGCCACGCCAGCGCGCGCGCCCAACCCGCACGCGACGTCAGTGTCGCGCAACTCAACGTCCCCAAAACTCCTCCTAGCTCTCCCCACGACGAAAGCGTCCACATCTCGGCGTTCATGCTGCGAAGCAGCAAAAGCCTATAGCCTGGGGCATCAGTCCCAGGCATGCCGAACCAAGTCCCTCTAGCCGCAACGCGGCGACACTTCATCGCTCCGTTTCCGCGCTAACCAGCTCCGCATACTCCGCTTCGCGCGCACGGTAAACTCGCGGGCCTCAGCCAACAAGGAGCCTCACATGCTGCGCAACATCCTCCTCGCCGCGCTCATCATCATCATCGCTCCTCTCTCGCGTGCCGCCGATCCTCTCCCCTCCTGGAACGACACCGCTCCCAAAAGAGCAATCCTCGCCTTCGTCAACGAAGTCACCAAAGAAGGCTCTGTCTTTTTCGTCAAGCCCGAAGACCGCATCGCCACCTTCGACAACGACGGCACGCTCTGGTGCGAACAACCGCTCTATGTGCAAGGCGTTTTCGCGATCGACCGCGTGAAGCAACTCGCTCCCGAGCATCCCAAGTGGAAGGACCAGGAACCCTTCAAATCCATTCTTGCCGGCAACATCAAAGAAGCGCTTGCGGGCGGCGACCATGCAATCCTCGAACTTATCATGGCCACTCACAGCGGCATGACGGTCGAACATTTCGAAACGATCGTCACCGACTGGCTTGCCGCCGCCAAGCACCCTCGCTTCAAGCAGCCGTACACGAAGTGCATCTACGTGCCGATGGTCGAGCTTGCCGCGTATCTCCGCGCGAACGGTTTCAAAACCTACATCGTCTCCGGTGGCGGGGTCGAGTTCATGCGCCCCTGGACCGAAACCGCATACGGCATTCCGCCCGAACAAGTCATCGGCTCCCGCGGCAAGACCAAATTCGAGATGCACGACTCCGGACCAGAATTGCACAAACTCCCCGCAGTCGATTTTGTTGACGATGGCCCCGGAAAACCCGTCGGCATCAATCAACAGATCGGCCGCCGCCCCGTCATTGCAGTCGGCAACTCCGACGGCGATCTAGAAATGCTCCAGTGGACCACCATGGTCGATTGGCCCACGTTATCCGGAGGTCTTCGCCTCCGGCGCGATCCTCCTCCCAACCGCCTCGGCCTCATCGTCCACCACACCGACGCCGTCCGCGAATACGCCTACGACCGCGATTCTCACATCGGCAAACTCGACAAAGCCCTCGATGCCGCCCCTAAACAAGGCTGGACCGTCGTCAGCATGAAAGACGACTGGAACCGCATCTTCCCTTTCGACAGCGCCGAACCGAACAAGTAAATTCGATGTTGTTCGACACCACCGCACGCCCTCAAAAAAAATCCTCCCCCTCTCTCAAAGGGGGAGGTGTCATCGCGTAGCGCATGCGGAGCGATTGACGCGAGGGGGGTTTCGGAACTCCCTTCGTCCGGCTCAACACAACTTCGCAAGAACAGATGTCTTCCAGAAGAATTGCCGCGATCACCGCCGGTACGATGTCTCCTCCCAGGGATCAAACCATGAGCAACTCGCAACGCACCGTGCTTTCGTTCGTTCTTGCATTCATCGGGTTGCTCGGCCTCGTCGCACCCACTGCACACGCCGCACGCCCCAACATCCTCTACATCGTCGCCGACGACCTCGGCTGGAAGGATGTCGGCTTCCACGGCTCCGATATCAAAACCCCCAACATCGACAAGCTCGCCAGTGGCGGCGCGCGTCTCGAACAGTTCTACGCCCAGCCCATGTGCACGCCCACGCGTGCAGCGCTCATGACCGGCCGCTACCCCTTCCGCTACGGCCTGCAAACCGCCGTCATCCCGTCGAGCCACCTCTACGGCCTGAACACCGACGAGTTCCTGCTCCCCCAGGCCCTCAAAGACGCCGGCTACTCCACCGCGCTCATCGGCAAGTGGCACCTCGGCCACGCCGACAAGAAGTACTGGCCCAATCAGCGCGGCTTCGACTATCAGTACGGACCGCTCATCGGCGAGATCGACTACTTCACCCACCAGCAGCACGGCATCACCGACTGGTTCCGCAACAACGAAGTCGTTGAAGAAGCCGGTTACTCCACCACGCTCCTCGGCAACGACGCCGTCCGCTTCATCAACCAGCAATCCGCCGCCAATCCCTTCTATCTCTACTTCGCCTTCAACGCCCCGCACACGCCCTATCAGGCCCCGCAGGAATACCTCGATCAATACAAGAACATCGCCGACCCCAGCCGCCGCGCCTACGCCGCGGCAATCACCGCCATGGACGATCAAATCGGCCGGGTCCTCGCCACGCTCGACAAGAAGGGCCTGCGCGACAACACGCTCATCGTCTTCCAAAGCGACAACGGCGGCACCCGCGACGCCATGTTCGCCGGCGAGATCGACTCGTCCAAAGTCGTCATCCCCTGCGACAACGGTCCCTTCCGCAACGGCAAGGCCTCGGTCTACGAAGGCGGCACCCGCGTCGTCTCTCTCGCCAATTGGCCCGGCCACATCAAGCCCGGTACCACCATCGACGAGATGATCCACGTCACCGACATGTACCCGACCATCGCTTCGCTCGCCGGCGCATCCACCGAAAAGTGCAAGCCACTTGACGGCGTCAACCAGTGGCCCACCATCAGCGAAGGCAAACCCTCCGCCCGCACCGAGGTCGTCTACAACATCGAGCCCTTCCGCGCCGGCATCCGCCAGGGAGATTGGAAACTCATCTGGCGCGTCATGCTTCCCGCGGCAATCGAGCTCTACAACATCAAGACCGACCCCTCCGAAAAAGACAACGTCGCCGCCCAGCACCCCGACATCGTCGCGCAGCTCCAGAAGCGTGCCAACGAACTCGCCGCAACCATGGCCAAACCCATGATCCTCCAGGTCGAGTTCGACGCCATGCGCAAACGCCTCGCACTCCCGCCCGCCCTACCCGGCGAAGAATTCGAACTCGCCACCGAACCGTAAATCGCGCCTTCACACCCGCTCCATGAAACACCCCGCGCCTTCATGAAACAGGCAATTCTCCCTTCCGCATTCACTCGCCTCATGTGCCTTTCTCTGTGCTCTCTGCGTTCTCTGTGGTAAATCTCTTCCGCCTTCTCCGTCTTCACTCCGCACTCCAAACTCCGCATTCCGAATTTGCCATTTGCTCATTTGCCATTTGGCTCTTTCATTCCCGCTACCCTCCCCCCATGGCCCTCGTCGCTCTCAAATCCGTCACCAAGACCTACCCCAACGGCTTCCAGGCCGTGAAGGATTTCAACCTCGACATCAAGGACGGCGAGTTCGTCGTCTTCGTCGGTCCCTCCGGCTGCGGCAAGTCCACCACACTTCGCATGGTCGCCGGCCTCGAAGATGTCACCGGCGGCACGATCAGCATCGGTGACCGTGTCGTCAACGACGTCCATCCCAAAGACCGCGACATCGCGATGGTCTTCCAGTCCTACGCCCTCTACCCGCACATGAGCGTCTACAAGAACATGGCCTTCGCCCTCAAACTCCGCAAAGTGCCCAAGGCTGAGATCGACCGCCGCGTGAACGGCGTCGCCAAGACTCTCGGCCTCACCGACATGCTCGACCGCAAACCCCGCCAGCTCTCCGGTGGTCAGCGCCAGCGCGTCGCCCTCGGCCGCGCCATCGTCCGCGAGCCCAAGGCCTTCCTCTTCGATGAACCGCTTTCCAACCTCGACGCCAAACTCCGCGTCACCACCCGCGCCGAACTCAAAGCGCTCCACCAGCGCCTCAAGACCACCACCATCTACGTCACGCACGATCAAGAAGAAGCCATGACGCTCGGCGACCGCATCGTCGTCATGAGCAACGGCCTCATTCAGCAGGCCGGCCCGCCCCTCGAGGTCTACCGCAACCCCGTCAATCGCTTCGTTGCCTCCTTCGTCGGTACACCCCCGATGAACTTCCTCGAAGGCGAGTTGCAGCAGCGGGGGGGCTCAGTCGTCTTCGTCGAAGGCAGCAACGACCCGAGCGGCAAGCCCTACGAACTCCCCGCGCATCCCGCCCGCGCTGCCGCGCTCGCAGCCCACGTCGGCAAGCCCATCGTCCTCGGCATCCGCCCGCAGATGTTTATCTTGCCCGATGCGCAAAGCCCCGCCACCATGCGCGTCCGCGTCAACGTCGTCGAACCCCTCGGCGACACCGTCGATGTCGCCTTCTCTACGGCAAAACAACCACTCCTCGTCGCCCGTCTCCCCGCCCGCGGCAATCCGCCCCCCGCCGGCCAGGACATGACCCTCGAAGTCGCCATGGACCTCGTCCACTACTTCGAGCCCGGCGAGTTCGGAAAGAAACTACAGGTCTAAGCAGCCCCTTCCCCGAGGGAAGTGGGGGAGGGGTGGGGAAGGGAGGGTCTCGTGTTCACGCAGCCAATCCTCCAATCGCGCCCGACACGGACTCCGTTTCAATCTTCCGTGCCTTTGT
>JAEUJD010000099.1 GCA_016793015.1 Phycisphaerales bacterium | reverse complement strand
ACGCCCGGGAAGGCCAGCGAGGTGAAGTTGAGGCCGGTGCCGTCGTTGATGGAGATCGTGCCGTTGTTGATGAACGACGAGGCGCTCAGCCGCGCGTTGTTGTCGATCTGGAGGTCGCCGGTATTCTCAACACCGGTCGCTGTGTTGGTGCTGCCAATGACCCGGACGGGTCCCCCATCGCTCTGGAATGTGCCGCCGATGATCGAGCCCGAGTCCAGCCCAACCGCGCCGACCCGTCCGATGATGGTTCCCGCACCCTGCTGGGTGACAACGCCGCGGATGCGCACAATCTGACCCGCCGTGGTGCTTCCGCGGATGGTGCCGAGGTTGGTGAGGGTTCCGTACATGCGGCCATTGCCCGTGACTATCTGCTGGGCACCAAACGTCAAGCCAACCGTGCCGCCGTCGATGTAGGCAGTGTCCGGGTTGTTGTTCGTCGCATTGAGCGTTACCGTGCCGGCGCCGGTGATCGTGCACGTCTGCTCCGCTTGGAGATACGTGAAGTTCAGGCCGCTGGTCGGGTTGATGACGACGCTACCGACGTTGTTGAGCCCTCCGGAACGAAGAAGGAGCTGCGTGTTGTTCGCGACTTCAAGAGTTCCGAGATTGGAAGCGCCGCTGACCCGGGCACCGCCGGAGGTTCGCACAACCCCCCCGCCACCGGACTGGAAACTGCCGCCGGTGATGACGGCGCCTGCGCCGAGCGCAGCGATTCCGGGGTTTCCGGTGATGCGGCCCGCAGGGTCCTGCGTGACCTCGCCCCGGATTTCGAGCAATTTGCCCGCAACGTCGGCGATGATCTCGCTGGCGTTGGTGGTTTTGGCGTAGATGCGTCCGGTGCCGCGGACTTTGTGAGGGAAGCTGTTGGTAAGCATCATCGAAGGGAGTGTGTCGATATAAGCGGTGTCGAGCGTGTTCGCTGCGGCGTTGAGGACGATGCTGCCCGCGCCCGTGAGCGTGCAGGATTCGTCGATGCGAATCTGCGTGAAATTGAGGCCCGCCGTCGTGTTGACGGTCAGCGTGCCGAGATTGTTCAGTCCGCCGGCGAGCAGCCTGAGCAGGTTGTTGTTATCGACCGCCATGACGCCGAAATTCGTCACTCCGCCCAGGCGCGCATCGCCGGTCACGCGGACGCGCCCGATGCCGACGGTCTGGATGCTTCCGCCACTGACGATCGCGCCCGACCCGAGGGCTGCATCGGCGTTGTCGCCCACGATCTTGCCCGCGTCTTGCTGGGTGAACGTGCCGCGGATTTCGAGGAGTCGATCAACGGTGTTTGCACGCACCGTTCCCTTATTGATCATCGTGGCGTAGATGCGTCCGCCCCCGGTGATGGAGTGCGAAGCGCCCTGTGTGAGGATCGCATCGCCATTGAGGCTTTCGAGATACGCAGTGTCCAAGTTTGAAGCGGCGCGGAGGTGGATCGAGCCGATGCCACCGAGCGTCGAGGCCTCTTCGATGCGGATCCTGGTGAAGTTGAGACCCCCGCTGTTCACCTCGAGCACGGCGTTGTTCACCATCCCGCCGGCGAGCAGGCGGAGGGTTGAATTGTTCAGCACCTGACCCGGCGCGTTGATCGTGACGGCGCTGATCGATGGTCCGCCCACGACCTGCCAGGTTCCGCCGTTTGCGCTGTTGATGGTGCCGCCGGTCAGAGCGCCGCTGCTGCCCAGCGAAATAATGCCCGCGTCGGCGATCAACTGGCCGAACTCAGCCTGGGTCAACTGGCCGGTGATCTCGAGCTTGTTGCCGGCGACATCGGCGACGATCGCGCCGGCGTTGGTCATCTTCGCCGGGATGCGTCCGGTGCCGCGGATACTGTGCGGAGCCTCGTGGGAGATCTCGGATCCGCCATTGGTCTCGATGTATGCGGTGTCCAGGTTTGCCCCGGCGTTCAGCCGCAGGGTGCCGCTGCCCGAGAGCGGCGCGGAGGCGAAGTAGCGCAGGCTGGTAAAGTTCAGACCGGCGGTCTGGTTGACGACGATCGTTCCGTTGTTGACAAGGCCAGCAGCGCCCCCGATGCCGAGCGATGAGTTGTTGGTGACATTGAGAGTCGCGCCCGTGCTGAGCAACTGCACCGAATCCGGGGTCGGTCCGCCGGAGAGCGTGATGGCGAATGTTCCGGCGAGGTTGATAAGCGCGCTCTTGCCCGCGCCGTCGGGAACGCCGACCGGATTCCAGTTTGTCGTGGTGTTCCACGGCCCGCCGAAGCCGTTTGCCCAGGTGAAGACCTGGCCGAACGCGCTCGTGCAAGGCAGCGAAGCAGCGAGAGCCGCAACGACGAGGCTTCCCGGAAACAATGTGGACGCTGATCGCATTGAACCCACTCCCACGGAATTCAAACGGAAATTGGAGCTGCCCTTCGCGTCCTGCGCACGGAGAAAAGTGCTTAGGGCGGAATCAAAGTACCCGCTTTCGGGTGCTCGCCGCAAGGCTTTTTGCTGATTGTTCGGGCGGAATGCCCTCTGCTGGGCGATCGCCGGCGCTCGGGAGAGGGGGAGGGAGACCCGCCGAGGCGGTGTGGTTCTCGGAACTGCGGATTGGCCGGATCGACGGACGAATGGAGTCGCGTGAACAGCCCCGCAGCGCCGCAATCGGATAGGGACTGTTTGGAGGGGACAAAGGCCTGAGGACGCGGGGATTCGGGGCGTTGCATATTGGGGCTCCGGGAGGCGGGCGCGACGGAAGAGGGATGCTCTATAAAGGGGCGGGTGTGCGCCAATGGCCGCGCAGTTGCGCGTTTGGCCGGGCGCTGTTCTTCAGAAGTGCTTGCGCTGCAAGGAGATAAAAAACTTTCGAATCGTGTTTTGGGGCGCGCTTTGTGGAGCGCCTTTGGCCCGCCAAAGCTGTATCTACACGTTTGGCCGCGGGGTCGGAAATCAGGGGCAGACCAGCGTGTTGTACGCCGCGACGAAGACGATGAAATCGAGATCATCGACCAGAGCGTCGTGGTTGAAATCCGCCGGGCAACCGGGCGTCATGGCGGGATCGGCGCAGTCGAGAATGTTGTAGCTCTGCACGAAGACGATGAAATCGGAATCATCGACCAGGCCATCGAGGTTGAAATCGCCCGGGCACACGCCGGCGGAATCGGTGATCGGGAAGAGCACGGCGTTCTCGCCCGAGCTGGCGGGCGCGGAGATCAGGGGAGCGCTGACGACGGAGCCCGCGCCGATCTGCTCGGGCTGATAGAGCCGGAGGTTGTCGCCCAGGCTGTCGATGACGACGGCCCTGTTCAGAGCCGCGCTGTAGCAGCCCGCGATCTCGCCTCCGACACCGAAGTACCCGCTGAATGCATAGGCGGAGATATCGATGGAGTGAGGCTCCATGATGAGCATTCTGGGCGCGGTGTTGCCGGAATTGTCGTCGATCTTGATGAACACGTTTGCGCCGGGTCCGGGGGAGAACCCGACCACGGTGGGCGAGGTGAGGTTTGCCGTGACGAAGTTGTTGTCGATGGGTGGGGAGGCGAGGCGCGTGCCATCGGGCGTGAGCGGGAGCTTGGTGATCATGGCGTTGATGCCGCTGCTGCCGCCCATGAAGAGTGCGTTCGAAGGCGCGTCGTAGTACATCCTTTGCCAGACGCGGGCGGGGACAAACGCGAGCGGTCCGGAGGTATTGAGGACGTCGCGGGTCACGCCGGCAGCGTCGAGGTACGAGATCTTGTTGGGGCGGAGGAAGTAGATCCTGGCGTCGCCGGTGGGCGCAACGATCAGCGCATCCTGATTGCCGGCGTACGAAAGATCCGAGAGCGATCCGTCGGAATCGAGGAGCGAGATCTTTCTTCCGAAAGGCTCGGTGCGGGCGAGGACGACGCGGTTGCGGAACGGATCGAACGCGCCGTCGCCCGTGATTCCGCTGTCGACGCGCACGGAGGCAACGGAGAGGGGGGAAGTCCGGATCACCAGCACGGCGGGGCGAACGCCGGGGCCGACGCCGGATGCACCGGTCACGCAGACAATATCGCCGGGCGTCCAGCCGGCGATCGCACTGATCGAACCGGCCACTAGATATGCAGCGAGCGCCGAGGAGAACAATCGAGTCACGACAAAGGCTCCGAGAAGCAGCAAGGATTGATCACGGACAGAGCAACGCGTTGTACGCGGGAACAAACAGTTGGAAGTCGGCATCGTCGACGAGGCCATCAGAATTCAAGTCGCCCTCGCACGTGTTCGGGAAATCGGGGCAGAGCAGTTCGTTGTACGCAACGACAAAGATCTGGAAATCGGCGTCATCAACAAGCCCATCGAAATTGAGATCGGCTGGGCAGCAGGATTCGATGGTGAGTTCTGCAGCGTCGCTGTAGACCTCGCCGCAGTCGCCGGAAGCGATGCAGTAGTAGAAGCCGGACTGGAAGACGGTTGGATGATCAAGGACGAGCGTTCCGTCGTAGGCCGTGGGATTTTCGTTGATATCGATGGGGTTGGAATTGAAGAACCACTGGTACGAGGTTGGTGCACCGGAAGTCACGGTGAAGGTAAAGGTGGCGATGCCCGTGGGGCAGTTGGAAGCGGGCTGAGGCTGCTGCACGACAACGAGTTCGCCGTCCTGCCAATCAGCGAAATAGGGGGAGCAATACCCGCCCGGGAATGGCCCCGCACCAACACCCAGGAAACTGCCACCAAGATGCAGAGCATTGCCGGGCGCGGAAGCAAGCGCGTAGACCGAACCGCCTACGCCGTAGTCCATGAACTTCCATTCGAGGCCGTTCCACCGAGCGATGCCGACGGAATACTCGGGACCGGCATTGGTGAACTCGCCCGCGACGATGAGATCACCCCCGGTGAGAACGGACAGCGCGTAGACATTTCCGCTGGTTCCGGTGTCGAGGGGCTGCCAGGAGGCGCCGTCCCAGCGGGCGATGTGGAGCACCGCGGTCGCGCCCGCGAACTCAAAGGAGCCGCCAGCGATGAGGTCGCCATTCTGCAGAATCGCGAGGGCGCGCACCTCGCCATCGAATCCGTCTCCGAGCGCCGACCAGGAGGCGCCGTCCCAGACTGCGATGCGGTCGGCAACGCCCCCGCCGCTCACGGAGAAGTCGCCACCGGCCACGAGGTTGCCGTTCGGCAGTTCGACGATTGCGTTGACTGCGCCACCAGGTCCATCACCGAGCGCGGTCCATGACGCTCCGTCCCAGCGAGCGATATTCGCGCCGGGATTGCTGAAGAAGCCCCCCGCGATGATGGAGCCGTCCGCAGTGCGGCACAGGGCAAGAACTTCGCCGTCGACTCCATCGCCGAGCGCGGACCACTCGCCCGTGCTGGAGCACGATGCGATGTTTGAAACTGCGACATCTCCGGCCATCGTAAACGCGCCACCCACCACAAAGCCGCTATCTGGGAGTGCGGCAAGCGCGTACGGGAATCCATCGATTCCATCGCCGATGGGCTGCCAGGTTGCGCCGGTTCGACGCGCGATTCGCTTCGTCGCACCGACTCCGGCGGTCTCGAAAAATCCCGCGGCAATCGCATCGCCGTTGGGAAGACTGGCAACGGCGCGAATCTGCCCGCCAAAGCCGGGCCAGTTGAGCCATGCAGAGCCGTCCCAGATCTGGACTCCTTTTCCGGGAAGGCCGTTGATTTGAGTCATGTCGCCGCAGGCCGCGAAGCTGCCATTGCTGAAAACGGAGATGGAACGGACAACGTTGTTTGTGCCTCCCCCGATAGTGCTCCATAAGGAAGAAGCAGAGGTCCAGCGTGCGATATAGGGCGCGGGGTTTCCACCGGCAACGGTGAAGTAGCCACCCACGAGCATGTCGCCACCCGGGAGCGGGACGATCGAAGCGATCCCGCCGGGGCCTGCGGGACCGAATGAAGACCACGTTCCCCCGCCGGCGGTCGTGAAGCGCGCGATACCGGAGATGGCGTTGCCGGCGATGTTGCTGAAACTGCCGCCGGCGACGAAGCCGTTGCTGTCGAGGGGCGCGAGAGCTGTGACAAGGCCATTAGCGCCGGAACCAAGCGCAGACCATGTCCCGCCGCCCGCGGGGCTCCATCGCGCGATGTTCTGCGCAGGAACTCCGCCGGCAGAGGTGAAGAAGCCACCGGCGATGACATCGCCGTTTGTGAGCGTGGTGAGGGCAAAGACCTGAATTGAAGAAGGCGCGGCCATGCCTCCGTTCATGTTGGACCAGGCGGTGCCGTCCCACCGGGCGATATGTCCGGCAGGGCCTCCGTTCAGCGCGTAAAAATTGCCGCCGGCGACAAGGCCACCGTCAGCGAGCGGGGTCAGCGCGGTGACGAATCCTCCGGTGATGCCGTTCCCAAGTTGCTGCCACGAAGAGGTTGAGGTATCCCAGCGCGCGACGGAATTGGCGACGGCGCCATTCGCGATATCGAAGCTGCCGCCGACGACGAGGTCGCCGGTGGAAAGGACGGTCGCCTTGTAGATGAGCGAACCGCCTGAGTTGCCGATTCCGTTTCCGAAGGCCGCCCAATCACCGGTTGCCGGGTCGTACGAGGCGACGTTGTTGGTGTGCAGGGTGCCGGCGAAATCGAAGGAGCCGACGATGACGAGAACGGGAGTGCGCGGACCCGCGCCGTCCGGGTCCCACATCGTGCTGCCGTAGACAACGCCGTTCACACCCCGGAAGCCATCGCTTGGAATGAAGCCGGTGTAGCACGGGTTTTCGGCGAGCGCGATGGAGGGCGCAAGGAGGGCGGAGGCTGCAAGAACGGTCACGAGCGCCGCAGCGCGAGACAGAAGCGACATGGTGATTTCCCCGCCTGATTGGACTGCGCGTGCCGCGACTGCGGTTCGCCGGTGGTTGACTGGCCTCCAACGTACCGCGCGGCAGGCTGTGGATCAATAGTTGTTTTGGGCCAATAACCTGTTGGCCAGATTGTGAAGATGCCCGGAAGCGGGTTCGGGATCGCATGAAAAGGGAGCGTTGGATGGCAAGTATCGTGATCGCGAAGGGGAAACTGCGGGCGGCCATTTCGCCGGAATTGGGAGCGGGCATCGCCGACTTGGCCGTGCAGGGGCCCAGTGGCTTTTACTACCCGCTGATGAGGCGTGCTGCACCGGAAGAAGCCAACGCTTCGCTGCTCGGATCTTTCATTATGGCTCCGTGGGCGAATCGGATTCGCGGGGCGCGATTTGTATTTGAAGGGAAAGAGATCACGCTGAAAGTCAACACGGCCGACGGAACCGCGCAGCATGGCGACGTGCGCAAGCGTCCGTGGGAAGTGGTAAAGCAGGATTCGACATCGGCGACTCTGGAGTACCGGAGCGGGGCGTACGCGGACTCGAACTGGCCGTGGAAGTTCCGCTGCCGCGTGGAGTATGCGCTGGAGGAAACGGCGCTGGTGGCGCGATTGAGCGTGCAGAACGAGGATACTTCGCCGTTCCCGACAGGGTGCGGGCATCACCCGTACTTCTCGCGTCGGCTGTGGGATGACCTGGATGTCATTGAACTGAGAGCGCCGGTGAGCGGGCGATATCCGCTGAAGAATGCGTGCGCGATCGGGCCGGCGGCGCCGGAAGATCTGTCGCGCCGGCTCGCAACGCTCGCGACATTACCCGATGAGCACATCGACACGGTGTTTGCGGGTTTCAAGGGCGAAGCGGAACTGCGCTGGCCGTCGAGCGGCGTGACGCTCCGCATGAAAGCCTCGGCGAACATGACTCACCTCGTGCTGTTCGCGCCGCACGCGAATGGAAAGAGCGGCACGCCTCTCCCGTTCATCGCCGTAGAGCCTCAGACGCAGGTGAATGATGCGTTCAATCTGGAGGCAAGGGGGGTTTCCGGCACGGGGAACGTTGTGCTTCAACCGGGCGAAGCGCTGGAAACCGAATGCCGATTCGCCGTCGAAACGGGTTCCCAGCCCTAACCGATCAGGGGCACAGCAGGCTGT
>JAEUJD010000097.1 GCA_016793015.1 Phycisphaerales bacterium | reverse complement strand
TCAAAGGGCTAAATGAGGAGAGGCGGGGGGATTCTTTGACAAGTGAATATGACGCCAGGCGAATGGGCGCTCATCATTCAATCGCACGTTGGCGTCGGCCACAGGATCCAATCCCCAGTGCGCTCGGGGTTTCGGGGCACTGCGCCGTGCTTGATGTCCGCGATCGGTCGGCCCTGACTGTCTTCCTTGTCCGGGCCGACGGAGTACACCACCGGGCGACCATCGATCAGCCGATAGCGCAGCCGCTCGCCGGTGAAGCGATCGCTTGGATCGGTCGTCGCGCCGAAGGCCAGGCCATCAAGCGAATCGGGCCAGCGGCCCGTGAGCCGGTGCTGACGACCGAGTTCGAGTCCGATGCGCGCTGCATCGGCGTGCTGATACCACACTTCGCGGCCGAGCCAGATTTTCTCGAATGCGGGAAGAAGAAGCGCGATGGGAAGATACTTGCCGCCGGGAGCGTCACTCACTTCGCGCTCGAACCTTCTCATCGCAGATGGATCGGCGTCGCGGAGCGTGGCGGCGATGAATGCGCGGCCGAGCGCGAGCAGTTCCTCAAGCTTCGCATTCATTTCGGAGCGCGTGGCGAGTTGCTCGGTCTTTGAAAGCAGGGCGAGGCGCTTGATCGCGTCGGTGCCCATTGCCGGTTCAGGGGGCGGATCGGTATCGGCGAGCAGCGCGACGACCACAACGCGGCTGCGTTCGTTTGCCTTTTCCGACCACCGGCCATCGGAGCAGTAGAGCCGCGCGAATATGTCGTCGAACACGGCGCGTTCGGTGGCTTCGGTCGAGACGGGTCGAGCAACGCTGTTCGCGAGCGCGTTCTGAAGGCGGCCGGCGGAATCGTCACCGAAGAATGCGGGATTGGTCGAGGTCATCTGGCTGATTCTGTTTGCAGTTTCGCCGAGCAGAAGAATGCCGGTGAGCATCGACACGGTCGTGCTGCCGTCGCAAAGGGCGGCGCTGAGGTTGAGCGCGAGAAGGAGCGAATCTGCCGCGGCTTGTTCGTTGCCGTCGATGAAGTGCTTCCATGATTGAATCCAGAGCAATCGCGCGGCGCAGCGCGCGGGACCCAGGTGAGGGACCTTGGCATGCAGCAGCATGAAGTCGGGGTCGCCGGGCGGGCGCGTGACGGAATCATCGGCGGAGAGATACTGACCGACGGCTTCGCACGATCGGAAAGCGGAAAGTGTGGCGATCGCGTCTTGATTGTTCCGGAGAAGTTCGAGGGCTTCGGGCCATGCAGGATCGCACGGGCGAGCCGAGCCAAGCCGCGACCACGTTTCATCGGAAGCCAGAGGCTTGATGAGTTCGGCAAACTGGAGCAGAACGGGAAAGGCGCGCCTGTCGGGCGGGATGAGGTCGATGGCGTCGTTGTGTCGCTTGACGGAGTCGGGAGCGCAGGAGGGGGGCGGAGCGGCGACGCTGGTCGTTGCGGCGAGGAGAAGTGAGAGGATGCTGAATGGATGGCGCATATGTGAAGGAGGGAAGCGCGGATTGTTGCGGGGTGGAGAGTGGTTGGCCTAGCGCTCGTTCGAGTCGGGGCTCCTCAGGATCCTCCGAGCGCGGGACTGCTACTGCCGGAAACGGCCCGCCCGACTGTTCCCGTCCCTAAGCCCGCATTGTTTGTATGAGGCCGTATGACGAGTAGTCGAGGCGCGTTTCCCAAATCACGCAATTCGGATTCCATGTCCTTGCGAGTCTAATGAGTCGGTCAGCAACTTTCGTATCCGTCTTCGGCCCGATCACCATTCCCCCAAGTTCGTTCGGAGCGAGCTTTATGTCCGACATTGAGCCGGGTGGGCCTTGATTCGCGATAACTCGCCATTCCTTCTCGTACTCCCATTGGTCGGCTTTTACAAGATACATTCGTTCCAACACATTTTGGGGTTGAGCAAGTTGGCCGGTACTCACCTGAACCCACTCGTCGGCATCGGAAACCAAGGGAATTGACCTTGCATACTTGATCTGCTGGGCCCCAGAAAAGGATGTCTGCGGATCCGATTGGCAATCAAAAGCTAGAACGACACCCTTGTACTGATCCGCGTAGTGATACCACATGGGCATGGACGTCGCATTCTCTGAGAGACAAACCATTTGAGGACCTCGCGGAGCCGACCGAAGCAGATCGCCTGCTTTCCGCTCCAGGTGTTCGATCGTCGGGTCGATCTGAGAGACAGCATCGCGAATGTGAGCTTCGACTTGCGCTCGCGGCATCTTTCGAGCGAACTCGCGCCACAAGCTTACGAGTTTGCGCCCGATGCCCTCTCGAAGTTCCACCGGCGGCTCAAGAAAGACAAGGCGGACATATTCGCTCGCTAGCTTTTCTCGAAGCTCGGCGTCCATGGGTGGGATCTTCAGATTTACTTGACCGTCAAGCAGATCGTTAAACACCGATGGGTGACTGCAGCGGATAGTTCGAGTGGTCAAGATGCGTTCAGCATCTTGCGCAGAGCGATACTTGTACAAGTACTTCAAATTGTGGGATTGAAGCTCCATGAGAAGAGCGTACCTCAGGAGAGCCACGTCACGTCCTGAGTGCGGCAACTTCCTTTGCCCCTCCGGGGCAAGAGGATTCGCGCGTGGCGGGCCACGGGTTGCGCTTTGCTTCACCCGTGGCTACAGGCCAGCGCCCCGCTGGGGCGGAAACCAGGAAGTAGACTTGCAGCGTGAAGTCTCTTTGGCGATTCAGCAGAGTACTGAAGTGGGCGAGCCTGTGGGCGTTCGCGGCGATGGCCGTGGTCTGGTTTTTCAGCGTCTGGTTTGATGCGGAATGGTGGGACGCGAGCGGTGTGCGGGGCGGGATGAGTCGGGGGCGGCTTGTGATTGACTTTGATGTGCCGTGGCCGGGGTATCAACCGGGGTGGCATATCGCGCACGAGTGGATGGCTCGTGAGCGCCGGCCGCTGGTTTGGGAGAGCGAAGTGCGATGGGAGTCAAACTGGCGGCGCGTGGCGATTCCGATCTGGCAGATTCTGCTCTCGATTGGCGCGGTGGCAACGATTGCGTGGCGGCTAGATGTGATTGGGGCGAGGAGAGCGCGGAGGGGGATGTGCCGCGGGTGCGGGTATGACCTTGCGGGGATTGCGAAAGGTGCGAAGTGTCCGGAGTGCGGGGCGAGGGCGAGATGATCCGAGTTCCCGGCACACCTCAGGTGTGCGGGCGGTGGCAAGGTGCGGGAATGCCGCCCCAAGTTGTGCCTCTAGGTCCGAAAATGTCGTGGAATACCGCGAATCACGGTCAATGTACTTGACATTTAAGTCAAGCTACACTAATGTGTCGCGTAGGCCGATTCAAGGGTTTCCACGATGGCGACACCCACGCTGCCAACCTTCACGCCCGACGGTGTGCTTCCACCCGGCGATTATGCGCTGAGCCTGGAGCAGCTTCGTGAATCGATTTTGGTGCTTGGTCCGGGGGCACCGAAAGACCACCCGGTGTGGGATGCCTCATGGCGGCTTCAACTGGTGACGAACCTGCGCGTGATGGTCGAGCAACTCTGGCAAGTCGGGATCGACGAGATTTTCATCGATGGCTCGTTCGTTGAAGACAAGGACCACCCGAACGACATCGACGGATATTTCGTGTGCGAAGAACAGCGGGTCCGCACGAGATCGCTTCATCGCGACCTCAACACAATCGACCCCGCCAAGTGCTGGACATGGGACCACACGACGCGACGGGCGTTTCGCGGCTATCCGAAGAAGCAGCTTCCCATGTGGCACGCGTACCGGGTCGAGCTTTACCCGCACTGGACCGGACTGGTCGCGGGAACAGACGCGCACGGCAATCAACTGGAGTTTCCCGCGTGGTTCCGCCAGCGTCGGGGAGATGGTCAAGCCAAGGGCATCGTCAAGATTCTCAAGTGACCGAAGGAGCGAATCATGATCCGCAACGAACCCGAATATCAGGAAGCCGTCAAACGAATCGCCGAGGAAAAGGCGCGGCTTGATCAGTACGAAGCCAACTGGAAGAGCAAGGGATACGGCGCCGACGAGATGGCGGCGCTCCGCGAGCCCCTCGAATCGTTCCACCTGCA
Organism: Phycisphaerales bacterium; assembly: GCA_016793015.1. Lineage (GTDB taxonomy): Bacteria > Planctomycetota > Phycisphaerae > Phycisphaerales > UBA1924 > JAFEBO01. The sequence goes on along the minus strand of JAEUJD010000097.1, from coordinate 5,636 downwards.
ACTTATTGAGGAAGTCGAGAGCTATGAACGCCTCAAGCGTGGCCAGTTCAACGAATTCGAGAATCTCCACGGGCTTGGACAAACCCTGATCGGGCTTCGCATCGCCCGCGGCATGACGCAGCGCCAGCTCGCCGAACGCCTGGGCGTGAGCGAGACGATGGTCTCGCGCGATGAACGAAACGAATACCACGGAATCACCGTGGACCGTGCGAAGCGCGTGCTCGATGCGCTCGAGGTTCGCCTCGTGACCAGAGTCGAGGTCGAGCCGATGCACACGGCGGCGCACCAGCCCAAAGCGACGCAATCGAAATTGGCGGGTTGATCCCGATGCGGGAGAGGGAGGGCACATCGCGAGATCGCAGCCAGTGTTGAGCGAGAACGTGAATCGGCCGCGGCCCGCGATCCGCGAAAGGGAGTCGCGTTCTCTGCGGGTATTCTGAGATCAAAGCGGAGCCTCTATGAAGATCGTGATCCTTCTGGCGTTGACCGGCGTTGTGTGCGGGCGTGTATTGGCGGCGCAGCCTGTACCGACGCCACCGAAAATTTCTTCAGAACGATCGGAGCCCAAGCACCTGACGCTCGAACAGTCATTGACTCAGCCGATCGTCCTGCCGGCTGAAGCCGAACAGAACTTTGTCCGCGCGGTCGAGGCCGCGGCAAAGGCCGCCCATCGCACAATCGAAAAGGAAGCAGCGGCCTCGATCGCGTGCCGATGTGTCGCCGGCGAAGTCGTGCCCGTCCCGGAGCGGACGGCGGAGTTGCTGGGGCCTGAGAACGAACGATCTCACGTACGCGGACGCAGGGTGTCGCTCGAAGACTCGCTCCACCATGGGCTCGATTCTCTCAGCCCTTTCGGGCTGGAGAGCGCGTGCGCGGAGGCGGATCAATCGGAGTCGCCTGCGAACCCCGCGCTCGGAGCTCCGGTGTGGCCTCTGCTTGCTTTCTCAGCTGCAGACCAGTGCGTCGTACGCGCCGACGAAGATGACGAAGTCGGCATCATCGACGAGGCCGTCGAGGTTGAAATCTGCGGGGCAGCCGAGCGGCATGTTGCCGTCGGCGCAGTCGAGGATGTTGTACGCCTGCACGAAGACGATGAAGTCGGAATCGTCGACGAAGCCTTCGCCGGTGAGGTCGGCCGGGCAGGCGGCGGGGACGTATGCGGCGAAGCCGCCCAGGGATGGAGTCGGGATCGTGGACGCAAAGGTCCATGTATTGCTGCCACTATTGAAGGTGAAGCGGTCGATGCCGCCACTGTTGTGGCGGGCGACGTAGAGCTCGTTTCCGTCGGGGCTGAACGCGCAGTCGATCGCGTTGGTCGAGTTGATCGCCTGGAGCACCGTGAACGAGCCGTCGATGGGGTTGGTGACGAGCCGGTAGACCTTGCTCGAGCCGTAATCGCAGGCGTAGATCTCGCCCTGCACGGGGCCGAGCCCGAAGAAGTGCAGGCTGCTTGCGCCGGGGATGTTCTGCGCGGTCAATTCGGTCACCGAGCCGTCGCCGTTGAGACGGAAGATGTAGACCGTGCCGCTCGCGGCGGTCGCGTAGAGATAGTTTCCGCTCGGCTCGATGCAGACGCCCCGGAGCGCCCGCCCGCGGACGAACGAGCCGTTGGCGCTCACCACGCCGTTTGTGTCGAACTTCCAGCGCCAGATGCCGTCGAAGACGGTTGCGGCGAAGAGCTCGCGCGTGATCGGGTTGAACGCGATCTCGTGGACGCCGATCAAACCCGGCTGGCTGAACTCGTCGATCTTGGTCGCTGTCGCGCCGCCGTTTGAGAGCGTGAAGCGCGAGATGCTCCCGGGCTGAACGCCGTTGCCGTGCCGGTTGCCGACGAAGAGATCGGTCGGCGTGCGGAACGCTACGCCGATGGGGTCGTGGACATCGCCGTTGGGGATGCTCGCCATAGGCGTCGCGGCGCTGCCGGAACCTGTGAGCGAAAACCGCAGCGCATCCTTCCACTGCGACTGGGGAACGCTACCCGGGGGCGCGATGGTGGCGACGATCTGAAACGGCTGCGCGCTCGCGAGCGTCGCGCATGCCGACAACAGGACCGCACCCGCCAGGACATTCAGACGATTGATCATGGAATTCTCCAGCCCCAAACATGCGGCACGAAGCGCGCCGGGCACCTGTCTATTTTACGGCCTTTTTGCCTATCTCCAAATGAAATCGCCGGTTGCTGAACGGGTGTAACACGCATCCGGACTATCGAATGTTCGCCGATAACCGCGACTTTCACGGGCAGATTTCAGGGTAGATGTCAGGGGCAAACGAATGCGTCGTATGCCGCGGCGAATGCGGAGAAGTCGGCGTCTTCGACCAAGCCGTCCCGGTTGATATCCGCCGGGCAGCCTGGGGGCATGTCCGGGGCGTTGCAGTCGAAGAGGTCGTACGCGATCGCGAACGCGACGAAGTCGGAATCGTCCACGAAGCGGTCGGAGTTTTGATCGGCCGGGCACACCGGAACTGGTAGTTCGAGGAACAACACCTCGTTCAGGTAGATCGCCTCGTTTACCCGGGCCACGCTGACCGACCCACTTCCAGCGACGGACGAAACGGACAGATTCGCAAGATCATCCAGCGGCCCGCTCGTGAGCGTGACATACACGGCGTCTGCGGGCAGTTCGGTCAGCGCTGTTGGGCCCAGGCCGCTGAAGCGCGAATCCTTTGCCCAGCCAAACTGCTTGAGCGGGACCGAGTGGTTCGGCACGCCCGCGCCGATCTTCGGGCTCCGCAGCCCCGCGCCGGACAGATTCAGATAGAGCAGCGCTGTGTAGTTTGCTGTGTTGTAATGGAGTGGCGGAAAGTCGATGATCGTGAACACGACTGCGCCCACTGCGTTCGGCGGCACATCCAACCCCTCCAGCATGCTGCGCGCACTCAACCCGGGCACGATCCCCGCGATTGCCGCCCCGTTCAAGAGCCCCGCGATGTATGGTGTCTGGGGCGAGCCCGAGAAATATGGGTTCGCATCTGTCGGACCATTCAGGATCGCGACCGCGCCGTTGACCTCGCCGGGGGCGTAGGCCGTCGCGGTGTGCGCGCCGACCTGAAGCCTGCCGTTTGCCGCACGCGACGAACCATCTGAACTGGATCCGCCCCGCACATCGATCGCCGCCTGGAGATCAAACTCCGTGCCCACGATACGAATCGTTCCGCCGGCTCCTCCGCCGCCGTTTCCGCCCTGCGCACCCGGGCCTCCGGCCCCGCCATTTCCGCCCTGGCCTGAATTGCCGCCGTTTCCGCCTTTTCCGGAACCCGAAACTCCGAACGCGCCGGAAAGCCCGAACTGCGAAGCGCCGCCTTCGAAGCGCGTTGGTCCGCCTGTTGTGCCTGCGCCGGGCAAGCCCGCATCTGCGCCGCGCGCGGTCCATGTGCCGCGGATGCTCAAACTGCCGAGCACGAGCACATCGAGCGCGCCGCCGCCCCCGCCGCCCCGCGCACCATTTCCGCCGTTTCCTCCGTTTGAAGCGAGCGAGCCGTTTCCGCCTTGCGCACCGTTGCCGCCTTTTCCTCCGAGATTGCAAGAGGTTCCGCCGCCTCCGCCGCCTGAGCCTCCTGAGCCTCCCCCACCTGCGGAACCACCTGAGCCTCCGCCTCCTCCTCCGCCTGCACCTGCGCCGCCGTTTCCTGCGATGAAGAGGAATTCGGAGCCGGATGATGTTGGCGCGGTTGCGTTGTTACCGGAGATCCCGATGTTGCCGGCGGTGCCGCTGGTTCCGTTGTTGCCGGGCCAGCCTGCGCTTCCGTTGGTTCCGTTGCCTGCGAAAGACATGGAGCCGAAGCCGCCAGAGCCGGAGGAGCCTCCGAGGCCGGGGTTTCCGCCTGAGCCTGCGAAGCCGCCGTTTCCTCCGAGGCCTTGGAATGCGCCGAGGCCGGTGTTGCCGAAGCCGAGTGCGCCTGCGAGGCCGGGTGAGCCGAGGCCGCCTGTGTTTCCATCGAAGCCGCGCTGGCCGGATTGGCCGGATGCGCCGGACGCGCCGGAGAAACCTGCGAAGGAATTGCAGGTTCCTTTGTTGCCGCCGTTGCCGCCGGTTGTGGAATTTCCTCCGAGGGGAATGAGAAAGGAAGCGATGCCTCCCGGGCCACCTTGGCCTCCGAGCCCGCCTGCGCCAGCGCCGGGGCCTGGGAGTGGGGTTGGAATTGTGGAGAGGGTTGCGGAGGCGTTGAAGACTGCGCCGGTGTTGACGATGAGGTTGTTGCCGACGAGGATGCGGCAGGGGCGCGAGCCGGTGATGGTGATGATCTGGTTGGTGGGGATGACGAGATCGCCCTTGATGGCGAAGACGGCGATGCCGCTGTCGAGGTAGGTGCGGAAGGGTGTGCCGTTGAAGGAGGAGGAGAGGAAATCGGTGTCGCCGGTGATGGTTTGAGATGTGGTGTTGATTGTGACTTGGGCGTGGGCGGAGAGTGTCGGGATTACCAGCGCGGACGCAACGCAGAAAGTGAGCGCGTGTGAACGCATAGCAGAAATATCGCGTGCTGGCGAGTGGGACGGATTCAGCATTTTGGCGAGCACCTTTCGGCTAGTTCAATGTACCGCGCGTGATGACATGTCACGTGCGGACGGACGCGGTTTACACGAGAAAAGTCGATGGCTTCTATGGGACGAATAACTCAACGCCTGCGAAGGCATGTGCGGCAGATTTATCGGATCGCCCGCGGGAACTTGCGGGCGGCGCGCAAGCGATGGCGGGGGCTTCGGACGAGCGTCCGTGACGCTACTTCTCCGGCAGCAGGTGATAGAGCTTTTCCAAGATCGCCTTGGAATCCGCTGCCGTCAGGATGAAATTGACGCTTGATTCAAACTTCTGTGCGTCTTCTGGTCTCACCGTCCCCCCATCAGGGTCCATCACGAAAACCCTGGTAATTGCGTATGCCTTCTTTGACTCGGGGCTCTTGAGGCCCACCGTGCCAAGAGCCGATTTCGCACTTTCAAGGGTTTGGTTGGTTGTATCTCGGCGCTCGATGCCGCAGACCACGACGGCGTGTCCGACAGATCCGCCTTGCGATTCGGGCGAAAAGCCAGCGACGGCGGGCTGGTTCTTCTCGATCGCGGACACGACACGGTCGGCACCGGTTTCGTACATCGCGGCGACAACGCCGGCGGCGTTCAGGGATGTCTGAACGATGGTGTCCCAACGGACTTGGCCGATTTCGGCGTTCCTTGTCTTCACTTTGTTTGTCAGGGGGTCGAGGTACGACTCCTTGTACTTGATGGTGGTGTAGAAGAGTTTGTTGAGTTTGTTCCAGTCGGGAAGCCCGCCAAACTTGGCGTCTGGCGCGAGCGCGCGCATGATCTCCATTTGGCCCGCGGCGGCTATTGCTGAATCGTCGGACTCCGACATGCCTGCGGTCGGATTGAGTGCGGCCTTTGATTCTCTGGCACTGCCGCGGATGCGAGCGGCGATCTGCTCCTGCGTTTCCACGGGTCTTCCTGAGTATTTCTGGATTGACTGGACGCACGCGGCCCAACAGGATTCGGCATTGTCCTGGGGGACTGCGGCACGCGCTTGATAATTTTTCAACTCGATGACTTCGTAGTTCGCGCCGGCAACGGGCTGCTCGTAGACGGTGTTGCTGGAGCAACCGGCGGAAATGAGTGCCGCGAAGAGAAGGCTTGAGACCAGAACGAT
>JAEUJD010000050.1 GCA_016793015.1 Phycisphaerales bacterium | reverse complement strand
AGCATCAGCTCCGCCGCAGCATCCTGCCCATTCACCACCGCAAGCCCGTCCGCGGGCAGCATCTTGAACAACTCGGCTTTCGTCGCGCCGTACGCCTCCATCGTCTTATGGAAATCCAGGTGATCCTGCGTGAGATTCGTGAACACGCCGATCCCAAAGCTCAGCCCCGCCACGCGCTTCTGAGCGAGCGAATGGCTCGAAACTTCCATCGCCGCAAACTTGCAGCCGTTCTCGACCATCACGCTCATCGTGCGGCTGAGTTCAATCGCCGGAGGCGTCGTCATCTCCGCCTGTGCCGTCTCGTTCCCATCATCGATCACCACCGTCCCGATCAGCCCGGTCCGCTTTTCAACTCCATTGAGCAGCCGCCAGAGCAGCCAGGTCGTTGTCGTCTTGCCGTTGGTCCCCGTCACGCCGATGCAGCGGAGCTTGGAACTCGGGTTGCCGTAAAAGATCTCGGCCAGCACGGCCGACGCCAACTCCACATCGTCCGCCTCAACAACCGCGCTCCGATCGATGGAGCCGCCTTCGGCCTTCAGATCGATCGCCGACGCCTTCGAGCAAAGAACCGCGGCAGCGCCGGCCTTCAGAGCCTGGCGGACAAACTGCCGCCCGTCCGCTTTCGCTCCCGCGCGCGCCACAAACAGCGACCCGGGAAGCACCGTGCGGCTGTCCTCCGTCACATCGCAGATTCGCACCGAAGCAAGACCCGAAGCGATCCGGACCGCCCCGCTGCTTCCCAATCTCGAATTGGCTTGTGCTGTCAGCTCATCAAGCCGCATGGCTCCCTGCTCCTCGCGTGTGCGCCCTCTTGATCGGCGCAATCGGCCTTGCCACCGGCTCATTTTTTGCGCCCATTCCGTCCGGCGGCGCCAACGCCGGCGGTCGGTATCACGCACGGCGCGTCTTCGCTATTCTGTCCGTCTCGTTCACGTGCCCTGATCCCATGTCTTCCACAACCCAAACAAAGCTCGATCAATCGACCGGCCCGGTGATTCAAGGCACCTGCTCGGTCTGCTTCTGCTTTGATGTCGGCCAGGCGATCGACCTCAACACCGCCGCTGACATCCTCACCCGGAGCAGCGCACTGCCCAGCCCGCAGCGCGAGCAACTGCAGCTCCGCCGGCGCGCCCCCCGCTATTTCAACTTCGATCCCGCGCCCGTCCGCTTCCTCCAAACCTGCGAACCCGTCACCCGCGCCGGTTTCCAACTCGCGCCCAAGTCCGAAACCACCCTCTACGACTTCGGCGGCGCGAGCGTGGTCTACACCTTCCCGATTGCCGGAAACCTGGGCAATCTCGTCGCCCTCGCCATCGCGCTCGCAGAAGACGAAACCCTGCTGCAACGCGCCCGCGAGCAGCTGGAAGGGATTCTTCCATCCCTCTCACCCGCCATTACGCGGCTGCGATTCGATCCGCTCGCCGAGGACTACATCACCTTCCAGTTCGATCGCTTCGGCGAACCTTCCGACAACCTCGACGATCTGCTCCGCACGCACCGCCCGCTGATGGCCCAGATCCTCCGAGGCGACACCTCGGCGCTCTCCCCTCAGGAGATCGAAGAGGCCCTCAGTTCCCGCATCAGTTACTCCGAGTCCGACGCCGCGATCCTCGACTTTGCCGCGGGCTTCATCATCGGCCCCGACGCATCCGACCTGCTCGACCTGATCGAGTTCGCCAACGTCGAACTCCTCGAGATGCGCCACCTCGACGAGGCCCTCGACGATGCACTCGAAGAGGTCTACCCCAGTCTCTCGCAAACGCCCCGGGGCCGCGCCGGCACACGCCGCCTTCGGCGCGTCGCCATGCTCCAGGCCGATGCCGCGATCCTCTTCGAAGGCGTCAACAACGCCATCAAACTCGTCGGCGATCACTACCTCGCCCGCTTCTACCGCCGCCTCACCGACCGCCTGCATCACCCCGAATGGGACGCCTCGGTCCTCCGCAAGCTCGGCGTGCTCGAGAGCATCTACCAGAAACTCAACGATCAGCAATCCACGCGTCGCATGGAAGTCCTCGAGTGGATCATTATCATTCTGATCGCGCTTTCGATGGTGCTGCCGCTGCTGCCGTTCTACCAGCACTGATCCGGCAATCACTTATTCCGCGCCATCCGCGCCAGGACCGAGCATGATCACGTTCTTGCCCTGCCTCTTGCCTTCCATCGCACGTTCGTCCGCCTTCGCAACAAGCTCGCACGGGGTCAATCCGTCCCACGGATACGTCGCCAGCCCGCCCGAAACCCGCAGCGTCGTCGGCGCCTCCGCCGTCAGCTTCGGGAATGTCGCCTCCCGTACCTGCTTCTGGAACCGCTCCGCAATCTGATAAATCGTCTTCGGATGCCGGCTCGCCGGGTCCCGCGGCCCTTCCGGCTCGTTGAAGATCACCGCGAACTCATCGCCACCAATGCGGCACACGCGATCCGTCGGCCGGATCACGCTGCGGAGCAGCCGAACCGTCTCTTTGAGAATGTCGTCGCCCGCGGCGTGACCGAATCGATCGTTGAAATTCTTGAAATCGTCGATATCGAAAACCAGCACCGTCACGCTGTGCCGATTGTCCTGCGCGATCTGCAACGCCGCCGCAAGGAACTGATCGAAATACCGACGATTCCACGCGCCCGTCAGCGGATCGGAATACGCCGCGAGACGCAGACGGCGCATCTGCTCGCGGATCGCAACCCACGGCGCAAGCATCGCGGTGTGCGGCGCGAGCTGCTCGGGGCGAAGGCCTTCGGCAACAAGCGTCCCAACAACCGCCCCGCCCCACACAATCGCAGCGCCATGCTCAACCAGACCGCGCTCCACCCGAAGCGTTTCCACACCGATCTGCTTGGCGATCCCGCTCAGCACAACCAAGACCGGATCATGCCCCGCGGCAAGCGCCCGGGCCGGATCTTCCAGCACTTCATCGTTCGTGCAATCAACCGCCGCTCGTGTCTGGTGCGGAGCGTTCATGGCGTTCTCGCCGATCGCCGAACGCGCCGCCTGCTTGGGTGCTCTGATCTGCTCGCGAATCTCCTCCGCGGAACGACCCGCATCCAGAATCCCATCGACGCTCTGCGCGATCGAATCAGACGCGGGTGACGTCGCCATCACGCTCACGGCCGGATCGACCAGCCGAAGCCCGTCGATCACCGCCTTCATCGACTCATCCATGCGCTCGCCGATGCCGGGCGTTGATCCCTCGCCGAACACCACCACCGACTGCGCGGGCGATTGATCATCGATCGGGTCCGCAAGTTCCGCGATCGCTTCCATCGGGTTGCGCACCCGCAGCAACTCCATATCCGGATCGAGGCGCAGCTTCGCATCGAGGCCCGTGCGGCCAACGAGAATCACGCGCCTTGCTTGTCCGTCCTGAGCCGACATGTCTTCCCTTCAACAGCAACCCGCCGAAGCCACAACAACAAACCACACATTCAGGTGCCCGGCTCCGCCGCGCTCGTGTCGTCTCCGAGCAACATCGCCAACTCTTCATCCGTCAGAACCGGAGGAGGAAGTTCCGTCGCACCGCTCCGCGGCACTTCGGCTGCGCTGCCTTGCCAATCGCCGGCTAGCCGCAGAGAAGGCGTTTTCGCCCCCACGCCCCCCTCTTCATACGCATGGTGCGGAGCGTCGTTCGACGGTCTGGATTTGGTTATTCCAGAAGCCCCGACAGCGGCAGCACTTACAACGGATGCCTCGGCGATTTTTCCGGACGATTGCCATGCCGCGACGTCCGATTCCACCACCGCCCTGAGTTCCATCCCGCTCGCGACCCGCCGGCACAGCCAGCACATCGCGTTCGGCGCGCTGGTGGAAAGCGCCACAACCAGTTCGTGCGGCCGGGCCAGTTTCGTCGGCTCGACAAGCACCACCACGGAACGACCCTTCGCATCGTGGCGAGACGTCAGCACCGCACGCCCGATCGCGGCGTACGTCGTCTCCACTTCTTCCACGACAAATCCGCGTCGAACCAGCGCGTCCTTCAGCATCGGCGGCGCGACATCTTTCCCGCGGCAAACGATTGCCACGGTCCCGCTCCACGCCGGAGTTACGCTGCCTCTCTCCATACATCCAAGGTCCGAAAAGCGACACGGCCGCACGGGCGGCTGTTTCGCCAATTCAAGTGTACCGCGCCGCGGGACTTTGCCCTCCCGGGCATCAAACGCCCGCAAGAATCGCTCGGGCGACAGCGCCCGCACCGTCCGCAGGGCCGAGTTCTCGGAGTTTCTCGCGCATCGCGTCCCGCTTCTGGCCGTCCGCCATCAGCGAAAGCAGCACCGCCCCGGCATCGGCCTCGTTCAAGGCTGCCTCGATCCGGTCCTGAACGATGATCGCGCACCCCGCCTTTTCAAGGGGCAAGGCATTCAGCCGCTGGTGCTGGTCTTTGTGGTACGGATAGGGCAGAAAAACGCTTGGCACGCGATTGGCCCATGTATCACCCACGCTCCCCGCACCGCACCGACCGATCGCCACATCCGCCGCACCGAAAACCCGCCCCATCTCTCGAAAGAGCGGCTTCACAATCGCCCGGATTCCCGCCTTTTCGTAGGCGTCCGCGATTCCCCGTTCGTCCAGCGTGTCCTTCGCCGTTGCAACCGGACCGCACTGGTGGATCACCTGCCAACCGTCGAAGGCCGCCCGCCGGTGTTCGATCAGCGACATCATCAGCCGGTTGATGGTGCGTGCTCCCTGGCTCGCCCCGGTCACCAGCAGCGTCTTGAGATCCGGATCAAGGCCGATCTCGCGCCGACAGAATTGCCGATCGCCATCGGCAATCGCCGCCCAGCGCACGATCGGTCGAATCCGCTTCCACGACGGAAATCTGTTCACCTCCGCCGCAGTGAAGATCTGGCGACTCCGCTTCGCCACCCACCTATTCGCGCGCCCCGGCGTCGCATCAAGATTCACCAGCACGACCGGAATCCGTTCCTTCCGTGCCGCGGCAACCACCGGCGCGCTCACAAACCCCCCCATCGCCACCACGATCGTCTTGCCTTGCTGTGCCTCTTGTCTCAGTTGCCGCCGACACCGTCTCACCACGCCGGCCCACGTTCGCACAAAGCCCGCCAGCGCCAAGGGCCGAAGCGAAAATGGCCGCGCCGGAATCGAAACAAACTTCGCGCGCTCTTCGGTCAAGATGCGGGCATCCAGCGGCCGCGTCGAGCAGAAAAACACCGATTCCCCTCGGTCGCTCAGTTCGGCCAACTGCTCCGCGATCGCAAGCGCGGGATAGAGGTGCCCGCCCGTGCCGCCGCCGGCAAAGACCACACGCAACCCATTTTCAGATGGACGAACCTGATTCACGATTGGTTCACGCCGCGACCGATCCAGCCTCCGCGCCCCCATGCGAACCAATCTGCGAGCCCATGCGGAGCAAGGGCACATCGCGACTGACCACGGCTTCCGCCTCATCGCTCGTCCGATCGATCGCAACCAGCAGCCCGAGCGACATCGCCGTCAGAATCCAGCCCGTGCCGCCCGCGCTGATCAGAGGCAGCGCGATTCCCTTGGTCGGTGCAACAACCGTCACCACTGCAAGGTTGATCACAGCCTGTATCCCGATCGTGACCGTCGCCCCGAGCGCAAACAGCTTGAGCGCGGGAGACTTCTCGTGCTTCACCACCGAAAGCCCCGCCCAGATCAGCAGGACAAACAGGAAGATCACCGCCGCAGCGCCCGGAATCCCCAGCTCTTCACAGATGATCGCAAAGAGGAAGTCCGTCCGGTCTTCCGGCAAATAGCCCTTGCTCTGAAGGCCAAATCCAAGCCCACGCCCTACACCCTGACCGTTTGCAATCGCAATCAGCGACTGCACCTGGTGATACCCGGTCCCTTCCGGGTCCTTGTACGGATCAAGGAACGTCGTGATGCGCGTCAGGCGATACGGGCTTTTGATGACCGCAGCCGCAACACCCGCAAGACCCAAAGGCACGAACATCAGGAAGTGCCAGATGCGTGCTCCTCCGGCCAGCAAGAGCACGCAGCAGGCCGTGGTGATCAGCAGCCCCGTGCCCAGGTCTTCAATGACGATGAACCCGGCCACCGCGCCGATCGCGACCAGCGCCGGGGCCAGCCCCTTGAAAAAGCTCTTCATCTGAGGCCCGCGCACCGCGCAGTACCACGCGATCAAAAGCAACATCCCCCACTTGGCGATCTCGCTCGGCTGCGCCGAAAGCCCATCACCCAGCCCGGGAATATTGATCCAGCGATTGCTGCCGTTCTTCGACTGCCCGATGCCCGGCATGTACACAAGAGCCAGCACCAAGATCGACAGAATCACCCCGACCGCAAGCCCTGTCCACGCCTTGGTGATGTCGTACTGATCCGACATGGCCGAACCCGCCCCGCCCACCAGCCGGCGGATCGGGAAGAACGCCATCACGCCCATCATCACCATCGCCACAAACATGTGCGCCGTCGCGCTGGTGAACAGGACCGCCTTGAGCGTCATCGGAGCCGCCTGAACCGGAGTTCCGGCAGGAGCCAGCGGCCCGGCAACCCCGGTCACACCCAGGCCGGCCGAATTGACCATGACCACACCGATGGTGAGGAGCGCCAGAGCGCACAGGGCAATGACATGGCCAGCTCGAATCATGAACGACGGGATCCATCCCAAGATTCAACCCCGGGCGCGGCTCGACCTCGGGCCGCGCGGGGCTCGATTTCAGAGTATCGACTTGTCCGACGTTCTTCCTGCAATCGCCCGGACGATGTCCGGCAGAGTCCCAACTCTGCCTCTCTTACCGCAGCACTTTCAGCCCTACCCGCTTCTCGATCTCCGCCACCGGCTTGGCAATCAGGTCGTATCCGTCGCTCCCCACGACCACGCACCGGACCACCTCGCCCGACGCCAGCTTCTCGCGTGACTGGACGTACGTCACCGCATCAATCTGCGGAGCCTGAAACCGCGTGCGGCCCTGATAGAGCCGTCCGCCACTGCCCACGCCGCTGGTTTTCATGCCGCTGGTCCGCAGCCCGGCATCGATCACCACATCCAGCACCGTCGCGCCCTTCCGGATCGACGCCTCCGGGTTCTTCTCGTCGAAGCCCCGTGCCATCTTCTCCGCCTTCGCGAAGGCCAGCTTCTGCTGGAGCTCCATCACTTCGTTCCGCCGCCGGGTTTTCACTTCCTGAGGCACCGCCAGCTTGCGATCCTCTTCCATCGTCCCCGCGACCGTCCCCGCCTCGTGGCTGTATTCGAACACACCCACGGCCTCGAAATCCATCTCTTCGATGAACTCGAGCAGTTGCTTGTGGTCGCTCTCGGTCTCGCCCGGGAACCCGCTGATGAACGTCGTGCGGACCGACATGCCCGGTGTCTTGGCGCGAAGCTTCCGGATCACATCCCCCTGCTGCTTGCGTGTCACGTTCCGCTTCATCAGCTCCAGCACCCGATCGCTCGCGTGCTGCAGCGGAATGTCCAGGTACGGAAGCAGCCGCCCCTTGCTCGCCAGGCTCGCAAAGGCCTCGATGATCGGGTCGCTGAAATTCGTCGGATACGCGTACATCAGCCGCAGCCAGCCCTGCCCGTGATTCGCATCATCCATCGCATCCGAAAGGGCCTGCAAAAGCATGGGCAACCCGCCGTACGCCGCAAAGTCCGCACTTTGGCCCTTTGGCGCTTTGGCCCTTTGGCTATTTGCCCGGAGCCCCGCGCCGATGTCATCCCCGTAACTCGTCGTGTCCTGCCCGATCAGCAAGAGCTCGAACGCGCCATCATTGATCAGCTCGCGTGCCTCTTCGACGATCCGATCCAGCGGCTTGCTCCGCATCTTGCCCCGGATGCTGGGGATCGTGCAGAACGCACAGTTCTGATTGCACCCTTCGCTGATGCGCAGATACGCGTAATGCCGGGGTGTCAGGCGCAGGCGCGCCGAGTCATCTTCGAAATACCCAATCCCCTTGCCATCTTTGCCGTTGACGGTCAATCCCGTCACGCTCATGTCGCGAGCCTTCGCTGCCGCGAGCGCATTCGCCGCGATCCAGTACTTCGGCCCGTCCGATGCTTCCTTCATTGATCCCGCGCGAGCCACAACCGCTTGCGTTCCGACAACCGCTTCAACAATCTTGTCGCGATCAAACACGCCCACCATCGCATCAATACCGGGAGCCCACTCGAGCATCTTCGCGCGATGCCGCTGAACGAGACACCCCGCGACCACCACGCGCTTGATATTCCCTTTTTCCTTCTCGCGGATCGCTTCATGGATCACCTGGAGCGATTCATCCTTCGACGCTTCCAGAAATCCGCAGGTGTTGATCACCACCGCGTCCGCACCCTGGAAAACCGAATTCTCATCGGTCGGGTCGTAACTCACCGGCGCAAGGCCGCTCTCGGCGAGCATGCCGAGCATCTTCTCGCTATCAACAAGGTTCTTCGGGCAGCCGAGGCTGACGAGAGACACCGATCGGACAGCGTCCGATTTCCGCTTTTTGGCTGCGACTTTGGGCACGAGGGATTATTGGGCGCGTCAAGCGAGAGAACGCGGAGTACGCGGAGATTGCGGAGTTCAAACCAGTAAAGAGGGATTTGACCTGCCGAGAGCGAAATCGAGATCTCTCCCGTCTTCCCCTCCGCGAAACTCCGACCTCTCCGCATCCTCGGCGTTCTCGTCTGCCTTTCGGTCAACCGTTACACCGCCCCGATCGTCTTCCCCGTCACCATCCCCACGCTCGCCCCCGCCAGCGGAAAATGCTTCATCAGCCCCTGCGCCAGTTCTTCCGGGCCCGCCAGCACGAAGTGGCACGGGCTCTGGATCTTCCAGCCGACAAACCGCAGCGCCCTCGCCAGGTGGTCCTTCGTCGTGCAGACCGTCAGTTCATCCCCGCTGAACCGCACCGGAAGCACGCGGAACTGCCATGCCTGCCTCGCCGTGATGCTCGCGAGCGCATCGCTCTCGAATCTGGCGGCGTGCAGGCTGTATTCACCCGCGATCTGCGAATACTGCTCCGCCCACGCCCGCTCCACATCCTGAGGCGAAACGCCGAACAGCCGCTCGGCCAGTTCGCCAAACGGGCGCGCCACCGCGCGCTGCTCGGTCAAAATATCCTGCACCTGCTGCTCGGTCAGCACGCCCTGACGCACCAGCAAATCGCCAATTCGAAGGACCATGCCGACCTCCCCGCGCTTGCGACACGCACGCGGGAGACCAACACGGCGCCCGCGAGCGCATCGCCGTGTCTGAATTCCTCACCACCAGCAGCCGGTGGTCCTCCACCATCGGCCCCATCCCGCGCCCCATCGCCCCTTCTCCCCAAAATTCCGCCCCGCAGCGCGCCACCACAACGATTGCGCCGCGAATCCGCCTTGCGTCGATCGCGAACCCGCAATCCTCAAAGAAAACGGCGTGCCGGGTGGCACGCCGCTCGTTCATATTCCGCCATTGTTCTTTCCGGACTCAACCCGATCCGCCACCGTTTATCGGCACCAGTTCGAGCAGTTATCCGCCAGCTACTCCCCAGTCTCGATCGTCACCGTCAGCTTCTTCGACTGAAACTGATCGCGGTACAGCTCCGCCCGTTCCTGGTGCGTCACCAGCACAAGCGCCACGCCCGACGAGTTCGCCTCCAGCGTCACTTCCACCGCGCGCCCGTGGTCCAAGGGCGTCAATTCCACAATCGAATCCACGACATGATCAATCGTGTTCACCGAATCGTTGTGCAGCAGCACCTTGAACTGAGGCAACGTGTCCACCGGTCCACGCGCCTTCGTCGGCGCGGGCTTCTCGGCCACCGCAACGCGACCCTGATTTTCCGGCACCGCTTCAACCGGCGCCGCAGGGCCCTGGCTTTCCGTGCTCTGATTCACAACCCGATCGCTCATCGACTGACCTCCGCGAGCTTCCAGCCCGCACGCGATCCCCGGCTTCACTCCAAACTGTATCGGCCCCGATCCTCCAAGGCGATCAAGTTCATCGGGTTGGCATCGACAAACTTCCATGAAGAACCCCGCCCGCTTCGCCCCGCTATTTCCCCACGCAAAACGTCGCAAATACACGTCCGATTACATCGTCCGGCGTCATCCGCCCCGTCAATTCCCCCAAGCAATCCAGTGCCGCCCGCAGCCGGCCCGCCGCCAGCTCGGGCTCCGCAACTCCCACGCCCTTTCCCCGCACCTCCAATTCAATCAATCTCAACTCGGCACCCGCCGCCCGCAACGCCCTGCGATGCCGCGGCAGAACACCCCCCCCTTCCAATCCCGCCCTCCCCCACGCCCCATCCGCAATCGCTCGCCTCAGCGACGGCAGATGAAACCCATCCAGCGCCGAAACTTCGATCGCACCTTCTCCCGTCCGACCGTGCGGCAAATCCGCCTTCGTCCGCACGCGAATCACCCGGCCTCCCGGCGCGGTCTTCATTCCGCCCTCAAACCGCCCCATCGGATCGCACCACACCACAACGTCCGCTTCCGCCAAAAACCCGCGGCTCATCGCCTGAGCCTGCGCATCGATCCTTCCCGCAGTTTCCTCCGCCACTCCCGGTGTATCGCAGAGCATCACCTCGCCGCCGCCGGAAATATCGCGGGAAAGATCCAGCCGCTCTTCCAGCACATCACGCGTCGTTCCCGCTTCATCCGAAACCACCGCCCGGCGCCGTCCCAACAGCGCATTGAACAGCGTGCTCTTCCCGGCGTTCGGCATCCCCGCCAGTGCCACCCGCGGCAGTTCGCTTCGCGATTCGGCTCCTGCCGCACTCCCGAGCACATCTTCAATCCGCGATGCAAGCAACGCGGCCCGCCCCTTCAAATCGGCCGCCGAAATCGCCACCACATCTTCCTGATCCGTGAAATCAATCCCCGCCTCCACCAGCGCCAGAAGCGTCATCGCCTCGCTCGCAAACTCGCGATAGAGATCCCCGCGCTCGCCCGAAAGCAGCCGCCTCGCCTCCACCAGCTCATCTGCGCCCTGCGCCGCGATCAGCGAAGCAACACCCTCCGCCTGCGCCAGCGTCAATCGCTCATTCAAGTACGCCCGCGCCGTGAACTCGCCCGGCCCCGCCATCCGAACCCCATCCATCGCGCCGATCGCGCCCGCGATCAGCCGCTCCACCAGCGTCGGATTCCCCACCATCGCGATCTCAACCACATCCTCGCCCGTGTAACTCCGAGGCGCCGGAAACGCCGCGATCAGACACGGCAGGCTCTTCTCTCCGGCGATCCGCACGCGCGCCGCAAGCACAATCCGCTCTTTCTTCCCCGAACTCCCGATGCAAAGCCGGTCCACCACCTCGAACGCCCCCGGCCCGCTCATTCGCACGATGGCCCGCGCGCCAGCCCCCGGAGCCGTCGCGCACGCGATGATGGTGTCTCCGGTTTGCACGCCTGCATTGTTGAGCCACCAAGCAAGACACAAGGACAATCCGATATCACTTGCATTTTGCAAGCGATTGGAGTAGTCTTCGGCATGGACACCGCTTCTCCCTCCGTCCCTCAGCTTGCTCCCCCCGGCGCGGGGATCCCAACCATCGAACGCCTTATCGGCGGCGCAATCTTCAAGTTCAATCGCTGGCGTGGCACGCGCGAGCGATTCGCGGCACAATTCCAACGCGAACGCGACGCCATCGCCGCCCTTTACCGCAATTCGGACCACCGCATCCTCAAAGAACGCGTTCTCATTCCCCGACTACGAGGCCTCGAAGACAGCAGCAGGTTCTGGTCCGTGTGGATGACGCTCGATCACCTGCGAATCGTGAACACTCAGATCACCCAGGTGATCGATTCCTTGACGCAAGGCATCATCCCCGAAGGCCGCGCAAGCACCGCCGCCGTCAAGCCAAGCCCCGACGCGGGCCCGGAAGTACCCGACGCGTACGAAAAATCCTGCGACCGATTCCTGGCGTTCACTGCATCATGTCCCGATCTGCGCACGCCCGTCTCATACCCGCACCCGTGGTTCGGCCCGCTCGACGGCGCGGGGTGGCACGCGATGGCCGCGATGCACATGGCCATTCATAAGGCCCAGATCGCCCGCATTCTCGCCTCACCGGAGAACAACCCGTGATCCCCGCACGCAAACCCGCCGCGAGCCGTTCGCCCTGCCCCGTCGCCTCCACGCTCGACCTGATCGGTGACAAGTGGACGCTCCTCATCATCCGCGACCTGTTCGCGGGCAAGTCTCGCTATCGGGATCTCGCCAGGTCGCCCGAGCGCATCGCCACCAACATCCTCGCGGCACGGCTCCTTCGTCTGCAGTCCGGCGGGCTCATCATCGCCCGGCAATCCCCGCAGAGAGCCGGCAGTTCCGAGTACCGCCTCACCGCTCGGGGCCGCTCGCTCCTGCCGGTCCTCGAATCCATGCGCGACTGGGGCCTCGCCCACATTCCCGGAACCGCGGCGAACATTCGCGTCAACGCCGCCGCGAACCGCGAGAGCGTCACCCCGTGACCGCCCGCTTGATCGCTTCGCCATCAATCTTCACCATCGTCATCATCGCCTGCATCGCCTTGGCCGCCTTCGCCTGGTCCGGGTCGCCGATCAAATCGATCAACACCTTCGGATCGATCTGCCACGACACCCCGAAGTGATCCGTAATCCAACCGCACGCAACCGGCTTGCCCCCCGCCGCCACAAACTTCCCCCAGTATTCATCCACCTGCTGCTGCGTCTCGCAAATCACCGCGATCGAAATCCCCTGATTAAACGTGAACTGCGGCCCGCCGTTCAGCGCCGTGAACTCGCGCCCATCCAGCACAAACTCCACCGTCATCACGCTCCCCGTCTTGAACGGCGAATTCGCCCCAAGATCCGGATACCGCGTCACCCGCGTGATCTTCGAGTTTGGGAAAATCGAGGTATAAAACCGCGCAGCTTCCTCGGCCTGCGTGTTGAACGTCAGAAACGTTTGGATTTGGGGCATGCACAATGGTACGAACAATCAACTTCCGCGTGACACGCGAGAGACCGCATCCCCAGGAATGAATCATGCTTCAGGTCTCCCCGTACAAGCTCTGGATAGGCAACGCCTCCGAAGCCCGTGATTCCGCGAAAATTCGCGCTCAGGGCATCGCGGTTGTCATCGATCTCGCCGTCAACGAACCGCCAGCAGTGCTCAGCCGCGAGTTGGTTGTTTGTCGTTTTCCTCTTCACGACGGCATGAATAACCCGCCGTGGCTTTTGCGCGCTGCGATCAACGCCGTCGCGGGTTTCATCCAGTCGCAAACACCCGCTCTCGTTTGCTGCAGCGCGGGCATAAGCCGCGCTCCTTCCATCACCGCCGCCGCGCTCGCCAAAGCAACAAACCGCCCACCCGGCGAGTGGCTCGCCGAGATCGCCGCCGCGCGTCAACTCGATGTCTCCAGCGGGCTTTGGTCCTGCGCATGTGCCGCGATCGAAGATCGCGACGATCGCTTTTGAACGGGTTGCGTCCGACGGCCAGGGGCCTTTTTCGCGCCACGGAGACATGTTCGCCACTCTGCCCAAAGCAAAAACCGCCCGGCGTGCACCGGGCGGTTCAATCAGCTTCTCGAAAATCGCTTACTCATCATCCCGCTGCCGAGGCCCCGTCGGCGTCGGCATGCGCGTGAGCACCTTGTCCACCAGCCCGTACTCGAGCATCTCGCTCTCGTCGAGCCACTTGTTGCGGTCGCAGTGCTTCGCGATGTCGTCCGTCGACTTGCCCGTCGCGTTGCTGTAGATCTGATACAGCCGATCGCGGATCCGCAGCATCTCGCGCGCCTCGATCTCAAGGTCCGTCGCCTGCCCTTCCATCACGCCCGCAAGCAGCGGCTGGTGCATCAGGTTGCGGGCATTGGTCAGCGTGAACCGCTTGCCCTTCGTGCCGCTGGTGGCGATCAGGCTTCCCATGCTCGCCGCCTGCCCGATGATGTACGTGCTCACATCGCACTGCACGAACTTCATCGTGTCGATGATGCCGAGCCCCGCGCTCACGCTGCCGCCCGGGCTGTTCACATACAGGTGAATATCGTGCTTCGGGTCCTCGTTCGCCAGGAACAGCATCTGCGCCACAATCAGATTCGCGATGTCATCATCCACCGGGCCGCCCAGGAAAATGATGCGATCCTTCAGCAACCGCGAGTAAATGTCGTACGCGCGTTCACCCTTGGCGGACTTCTCGATGACGATGGGAACAAGGTGGCCGGACATGGGAAATTTCCAAAGGTCCAAATGGCCAAAGGGCCAAATCGACCGGGTTTTGTTTTCAACGAGCCTTCGTCTCACGTTGGCCATTTGGCGCTTTGGCCATTTGGCAATTTGCCCTACCGCACATTCGGCAAAATACTCGCTTCCTTCGGCGGCGTCCTCAGCACTTCATCCACCAGTCCGTACGCCACGGCCTCTTCCGCCGAGAAGTACCGGTCGCGCTCGCTGTCCGCCCGCACCTGCTCCACGCTCTTGCCCGTGTGGTCGGCCAGGATCTTGTTCAATTCCGCCTTCATCTTGATGATCTGCTCGGCCTGAATGCGGATGTCTTCCGCCTGGCCCGTCACCCCGCCGAACGGCTGGTGGATCATCACCTTCGCGTGCGGCAGAATAAACCGCTTGCCCTTCGCGCCCGCCGTCAAAAGCACCGCGCCGCCCGAATACGCCCGCCCAAGGCAGTACGTGCTTACCGGGCTGCTCATAAACCGCATCGTGTCATACAGCGCCAGCGTGTCATCAACCGCTCCGCCCGGCGAATTGATGTAAAAATTGATCTCCTGGCCTCTCTTCTGGTTTTCCAGATAGAGCATCTGCATCATCACCCTCGCCGCCGACTGGTGATTGATCTCGCCGATCAGAAAAACGATCCGGTTCTCCAAAAGGAGTTCGTCGATCGTCATTTCCCGTGTTCGCTGGTATGAGACGCTTGCCGCGGGCATGTGCTTTTCCTATCTACAGGGACCTCTCGCCCGATCCTACTCCACCTCTACCCCCTCCACCCTCTCTCCATACGCCCGAGCCGCTTCCGTGGCCCAGACTTCTTCCGACTGCATCGGCAATCCGGACCCCGCACTTGGTGCAATCCCGATGCCGCAAAGCGCAAGAAGCCCCCAACCCGTCTCGCAACCCCCGATCGCAAGCGGATCGCGTCGAAATCGCCTAGCATGCCCCCCATCCCCCGGCGGGCAACCCCGCCCGGTCCGCCTTGCGGCAGGTCACTCTGCCGCTTTGACAGCCCTACCCGTTCGCCTCACCAACAGCCCCAGAGGGTTCTCTAGCCGTGCCAACCGCCGTTATCAGCGACATCCACGGCAACGCCGAAGCACTCAAGCGGGTTCTCGAAGACATCAACAAGCGCAAGATCGATCAGATCATCTGCCTCGGCGACATCGTCGGCTACGGCCCCGAACCGCTCGAATGCGTCGATCTGGTGCGCCGCCACGCGAAGTGGTCCCTCATGGGCAACCACGACTTCGCCGTTCTTTACGAACCCACCAACTTCAACGCCGGCGCCGAGTCCGCCGCCTTCTGGACCCGCGATCAGTTCGATCGCGAGACCGACGCCAAACTCCGCGCCGATCGCTACGACTTCCTCGGCCGCCTCCGCGTCCGCATCGTCGAGCAGCTTCCCGATATGCCCGGCCCGATTCTCGCCGTGCACGGTTCGCCCCGTCGACCCATCAACGAATACATCTTCCCCGACGACGTCAACAACGCGCCCGACAAGATGGAAGCGATCTTCGATCGCGTCACCAACACCGCCATCGTCGGCCACACGCACGTCCCCGGCGTCTTCACCAGCGAGCCCGATTTCTATCCGCCCGACGAGCTGGGCACCGAGCACCGCTACAACTTCCGCCCGGGCGAAAAAGCCATCATCAACGTCGGCTCCGTCGGTCAGCCCCGCGATCAGGACCCGCGTGCCTGCTACCTGATCCTCAATCCCGACCACGCGCAGTTCGTCCGCGTCGAGTACGACATCGCCGCGACCGCCAACAAAATCAAGCAGGTCCCGCAACTCCCCGTCTGGCTGGCCGATCGCCTCTTCGAGGGCCGCTGA
>JAEUJD010000074.1 GCA_016793015.1 Phycisphaerales bacterium | reverse complement strand
TTCGGCGTGCTGACTTGGGAGCAGCGGGTGGAGATGGCGAAGTATTTTCGAGAGCAGCGGACGGGTGAGCGGTTTCGGCCCTTGCGGGATGCGCCGAAGGGGACGGGGATGGCGGCGGGATTGCCGATGCTTCTGTTCGCGGCAAAGCGGCGGCGCGGACGGTTGCCGAACGCGGCCGCATGCTGAACGGACACGAAGAACTTGGAAATTGTGTGCAGCGCGCGTCAGCGTCGGTCTGTTTGCTAGGCTGGGCGCATTGTGGAGTTGCCACCCTTCGAGCCCCAGATGCGCAAATCACCTTCGAGTGTTCAAACGCTCTGGCATTTGAAGGAAGAACCAAATGGGCAAACGACTCTTCGCGCGTCATCGTGGCGGATATTCCCGTCTCTTGCGATGCTGTTCTTCTGGTTGCTTTCGCTGAGCGGACTCATCCTCTTTGCGCTCTGGCTTGGTAGGGCGATGAACGCTCAGCCCATGGGAAACTTGATGGCGTTCGCATTGGTTCTACTCGGAATGGTGTCCATTATCGTGTTTGTTGTTCACCAAGTGCGGAGCGCTCGCATCGGAACGGTGATGGTCATCGATTCGATGAGGAACACGATCCACGTCGGGTCGGTCCAGATCTCACTCTCAAAGGTTCGTGCAATCGCGCTCGCTCGCGTCTTTTACTACCGAGGATCCGATATCATCGAGTATCCGGAGATCCACGTTGTCCACGACGACAACGGGAACTTGCGACGAAAAGCGATAGTGGAAATGGGATCGAACTGCAAAAAAGTCGTCAGGCGGCTGGCAGAGGTTTTACACGTGCCGCTAATTGAGGAAGATTACCGGGTTCGGCGAGAGCGGTAGCGGCTGGAACCGAAGCGAAATGCACGGTTGATGCCCCTCTCGGTTTCCTACTATTCCCCGTGCCCATTCCACGTATCGCCATTGTCGGACGCCCCAACGCGGGCAAGTCCTCGCTTATGAACCTCATCGCCAAGTCGAAGGTCTCCATCGTGGACCCGACGCCGGGGGTGACGCGCGACCGGGTCGCGGCCATCGTGGACCTCGAAGGCCCGAACGGTGTGAACAGCCCGCGCAAGGTCGTGGAGTTCATGGATACCGGCGGGTTTGGTGTGTATGCCGCGGAAGGCGAGCGGTACGACGAGATCGGCTCGGACCTGGCGACGCTGACTCGGGATATCGAGACGCAGATCGCGACGGCGGTTGAGGGGGCGGATCTGATTCTGTTTGCGGTCGATGCGCAGGCGGGGATCACTCCCCACGATTTGCAGATTGCGAAGCTGCTGCGCGAGGGCAAGCTGGGTGCCGCGGGTCGAGAGGGGAAGGCGGCGAAGGGTGGGAAGAGCAAGAAGGGGTTGAAGCAGGAAGAAGGCAACGCGGCAGAGAGGCATCAAGGCACCGAGGGGAAGAAATCGAAGCGGCCTCCGATTCGGATTGTTGCGACGAAGGTGGACGGACCAAAGTGGGAGGCGCACGCGCACGAGTTGTCGGCGCTGGGCTTTGGCGATCCCTTGATGGTCAGTTCGATGAACAACTACATGCGTCGCGAGTTTCTCGAGACGCTGTACGAATTGATGCCGGAGAATGATGATTCGAAGCGGCCCAAGGCGCGGGCGGACATGATGCTGGCGATCGTGGGCAAGCGGAACGCGGGCAAGAGCACGCTGGTGAACACGATGGCGGGCGAGCCCCGGGTGATTGTGAGCGAGATTGCCGGCACGACGCGGGACGCGATCGACGTGCGGTTTGATTTTGATGGAAAGACGCTTGTTGCGATCGATACGGCGGGCGTTCGGCGGAAGAAGAGTTTCCAGAACATGATCGAGCACTGGGCGATGGATCGCGCCGTGCGGGCGATCGAGCGGGCGGATGTGATTCTGCTCTTGATTGATGCGACGGAAAAGATCAGTCAGGTGGATGAGCAGTTGGCGGCGCTTGCCCAGAAGAGCTGGAAGCCGACGATCATTGTCGTGAATAAGTGGGACCTTGCCGAGGGGCAGATCGGGCGCGACGACAAGCCGGTCACGCCGGAGAAGTACGAAACCTATCTGCGGAAGGAGCTGAAGGGATTGGCCTTTGCGCCGATCGCCTTTATCAGCGGCCAGAACAACGAGAATGTCCGCGAGACGATCGAGCTCGCGTTCGAGTTGCAGCAGCAGGCCCAGGAGCGTGTGACGACGGGCAAATTGAACCGGCTGATCCGCGAGATCGTGACGAGGCAGGGGCCGACCGATACGGCGGGCACGATGGCCAAGGTGTTCTTCGTTGCGCAGACGCAAACGAATCCGCCGACGATCACGATCGTGGTGAATCATCCGGAACTGTTCCGGCCGAACTACCAGCGGTTCCTGATGAACCGGCTGCGCGAAGAGACGCCGTTTGTCGAAGTGCCCCTGCGGATCGTGATCCGGGCACGGCGCCAGCGCGAGGACGACACCAAACTCATCCAGACCGAGAAGTTCTCGGAGAAGCTCAAGCTCGGCCGCGGCGGGCACCGCGCCAACATTACCAAGCAGGAAGGCGTGTGGGTGGCCGACGAGGGCGAGTTCGACGAGAGCATCCTGAGCGATGCGCAGTCGGCGCCGGTGGAGTTTGAGAACGAAGCCGAGAAGACGGCGGAAGACTACTTCGACGAGGAATGAATCGGGAAGCTGCCGGTGAACAGCTTTCAGCGATCAGTGAATACAAAGATCACGGGCAGAGCAATTCGTTGTATGAATCGAGGAAGATGACAAAGTCGGCATCGTCGGTCACGCCATCGCCATTGAAGTCTCCGACCGGATCTTCGAGCAGGTCGTAGGAAGCGACGAACAGCACGAAGTCGGCATCGTCGACCAGGCCATCGGCGTTGAGATCGCAGATGCAGGTTGCTTCCGCAACGTTGCCGGTCACAACGAGGCCGTAGCCCTGCGTGCCGACGTTGACCGCGGCGGCGTCAATCCTTGCGAACCAGACGCCGGGAGCGGGGGATTGGATCATCCCCATCTCGACGTTGTTGAGCGGATCGGAACTGCCGCCGGTGGTGGACCAGCCGTTGTTGAAGACGTTGCCGAGGTACTGTGTATTTCCGGGCGCGATGAGCGTGAGATCGAGGTTGTTGACGACGGGCGCGCTGGAAGCGACGTTGCCGGGAGCATCGTGGAACGACATGGTGACGCGGAGGTCTTCGTTGCCGGGGGTGACCACGAAGCGGATGTACTTGAACTGGCCGGTCGAGAACGCGCCGGGGGCGTTGTTCCGTTGATCGCGCACCAGAAGTTTGCGTGCATCGCCGGGGAGATAGACGGCGCGATCGCCCAGGAGGCGGCCCCAGCCCCCGACGTTGTTGGGGTAGGCGGCCTGCGAGGACATGCGGACCGCGCTGTTGAGCAGCATGGACTTGATGAGCGGCCCGGTTGGCGTGAACGCATCGGGCGCGTTGGCTGTGCCGGAGGGATAGAAGCCATCGGTGAAATACTGGCGGATGATCGAACCCATGCCGGTCACAACCGGCGTGGCCATCGAGGTGCCGGCCTGGACACCGATGCCGCAGCCGGTGCCGTTGACGGCGGATGTGAGAATGCCGGGGGCGGCGATCTCGGGCTTGCGGCGGCCGTCGGTGGTCGGGCCGGTTCCGCCGTAAAGCACGGACTCGAGGGTGCCGACGTTGCCGGTCGCGACAACGGCGAGGCAGTTTTTGGCGTTTTCAGGGTTGGTCAGCGCTCCGGATTCGGAAGTCGCGAACATCAACAGGCACTGGTCGTTGAGCCATGAGAAATTATCCACGGCGCGGCAGGTGACGTCGTAGGCGTTGGTGCCGCTGTTCCCCCACGAGTTGTTGTGGACGAATGCGCCGTGGTTGTAGTTGTCGAGGAAGAGGTTGAAGATGACGGTCTGGTCGAGCGCGAGGCCGCCGACGAAGGAAATGCGCGAGCCGTAGGCGATTCCACGCGTGTTGGTATTGTCGCCGGCATCGCCCGCAGCGGTGCACGAAACGTGCGTCGCGTGCAAACCGACGTTGCGGGGAGTGTTGAGGTAGACGACCTTCCGGTGCGTCGGGCCGGCGACCGAGATAAGCGGATCGAAGAAGGAGCAGTGGGAGAGGTCGAGTTTCGTCGATGCTTCGACGATGCCGATGATTTGGCCGGTCCCCGTGAGTGATGCCGTGTAGAAGGGCGTGGAGTTGGTGATATTGGTCTGGGCGATCCAGCGGGCGTTGGCGTTGCGGTCTTCAAACTCGGGCGCGGGCTCGATGAAGAAGACGGTGGAGAGGCGGCTGAGCGCACGGAGTTGATCGGCGGGGAGGGCGAGGACTGCGAGCAGGTCGCCTCCGGCGTTGTCGAGTCGGATCAATTCGGCGCCCGGGAGCGCGGCAAGCTGGGTGCGGGCGAGATTCTGGTCGGCACCGGGGACGAGCGAGACCACCAGCGCCAGTTTGCCCTTGGCTTGGAGGCGCTGACGCACGGCATCCTTGAAATTGCGAGCGGGCGCCTGGGCGAGGAGATCGGGCGAGATCTTCCATTCTGGCATGAAGTCGGAAGCGGAGCGGACGAAACCGAGGCGGTTCAGTGCCGCGGGCGAGCCGGGCGCGATCTCGGCCATGAACGAATCGCCGTCGAGAAAGCCCTTGATCTGAACGCCGGCCTTTGCCAGCGCGGCGCGGCGTTCGGGAGACATGGGGCCGTCGAGCGTGACGATGCGGGGTGCGGTTGTGCCGCCGATGGTTCGCTCTTTGAGCAGGTCCGGCGTGTCGCGGAGGCGGACATGCTGGGCGCGAAGGTTGAGCGCATCCTGCGCGAAGGCTTGGGTGGCGGCGAAGGCCAGACCGGCGCACAGAGAGAGCCCAAGTGTTGATGCGTTCAAAGCTGTCAAGAACAACCCCTCTCTCGACCGGTGGGAACTCAGATTCTCGGCGCGATTTCCAGAGCGGAATCGGCGGTCTTTCGGAAGATATTGAAGCGCAGGAAAATCCCTCCGTATTCAGGTACGAAGGGCGAGGGTGCTGAGTTTCCCGCGATCTGGGCGATCCGCAGCAAGGTCCGAGAATTGGGGCTTCTTGCGGATTTGGTTCACGGACGACTATGCCGCGTTCACACGCTTGAGGCCGAGCCAGCGACCAAGGCCCACGCCTTCCGAGCGGCTGGCGGCATTGGCAAAGCGCTGGAGCGCCTCTTTCACCGACCCGGCGAGGTAGAGCTGGCGATGCAGGCCGGTCTCGCGGAGGAGGTTTTCGAGGCGTGGATTGAGCGACATGATGGCGAGCCGGCCACCGAATTGCTCGCAGTGCTGTGAAGCCGCGAGCATGGCGTTGATCCAGGCGCAGGAAAAATCGGTCACCTGCGTCATATCGAGCGCGAGCCGGCCGCCGGTGAGACGGGCGAGAGCGATGAGTTCCGGGCCGAGTTGCGCGGCGTGCGCTTCTCGGAGGTGTGGCGTGATAAAGGTAATGACTGTGGCGTAGGGCAGACGATCGACTGCCATGAAGCGGTCGCGCGGAAATTGCTTGTTTGAAACAGACGGCCCCGGCGACGACGCACCAGCGCGGAGAGGCCGCTCATAGCTTGGCGTCGCCTGACCCGGGGCCGATGACCGGCTTCCCGTGTTTTGTGCGCCGTCCAACAGAGCGTCCGAATCCGAGAAAATATCCATCGAGAGCTCTCCCCCGCCGCGAGGCGAAATTCCGGGCGTCGTGCGTGACGCCCCGAAATCGGGCAACCATTGCGCCCGGGAGGGGAGTCGCGACGAACGCCGCTGACCTGCTTCAAGGAAGTCAATGAAGGAGGCGTATTGCAAGCCCCGGAACGGGGCGCGGCGGCGGGACATGCGCGTCTGCTCCAACTGTGCGGGCCGTGAGGAGGAGAAAATCGGCCCGCGGGTGTTTTCGGTCGTATTCGTTTGGCGAACCTTGGGGCCGCCGGAATGACTAGATACCCACGATCGGTGGAGCCGTCGGCCCCACAAGATAAAAATGGGGTGCGAGAGGGTCTTTCCTACGCTGGACGGACCCGCGTCGGTTTGTTGGGATTTGGATGTCGGTATTTTCGCGGTTGCGGGATTGGACCAAAGAAGGAGATGCTCGCTGCATGATCAGCATCCGGAACATCAGCAAGCGGTACGGGGCGGGTTCGAGATCGATTCTCGCGGTGGACGGCGTGAGCCTGGAAGTGAACGCGGGCGAAGTGCTCGGGTTCCTCGGGCCGAACGGCGCGGGCAAATCGACGACCATGAAAATGGTGACAGGGTTCTTGACGCCCACGAGCGGATCGGCTGTGGTGTGCGGGCGCGATGTGGTGGACGATCCGGTGGGTGTGAAGAGCGTGATTGGGTATCTGCCGGAAGGCGCGCCGAACTACCCGGATATGACGCCCGCGGCGTTTCTCGATTTCATCGGG
The DNA here is from genome assembly GCA_016793015.1 of Phycisphaerales bacterium. GTDB lineage: Bacteria > Planctomycetota > Phycisphaerae > Phycisphaerales > UBA1924 > JAFEBO01. The sequence goes on along the minus strand of JAEUJD010000074.1, from coordinate 38,085 downwards.
CAGATCCGCGGGTTCAAAGGGTCGGAGAAGAAGCGCAAGATTGATGCGGTGGTGGAACGCGTGCATATCGGCGGAGTGATGCGCCAGCCGATCGAGACGCTGTCCAAGGGATTCAAGCGGCGCGTGGGTTTGGCGCAGGCGATGCTGCACGAGCCCCCGGTGCTGATTCTGGATGAACCGACGGACGGGCTGGATCCGAATCAGAAGCACGAGGTTCGGAACGTGATTCGGGAACTGGCGAGCCGCGGCGATGTGAATTCGGGGCGTGCGGTGGTGCTGAGCACGCACATTTTGGAGGAAGTGGAGGCGGTCTGCACACGGGCGGTGATCATCGCGAAGGGGAAGGTGCTGGTGGATGGGACGCCGGCGCAGTTACGATCGATGAGCAAGTACCACAATGCGGTGACGCTGACGGTGATTCCACCTCTCAATGCCGGGGGAGAGCCTCTGAACATCGCCAAAGAGTTCGCGGCGATCACGTGGGTTGCGGATGTGGAGGATCAGGGCGTGCGTCACGTGCCCGTGTCGGCGGCAGGCCCCGGCGGACCTCGGCAGACGTGTACGTTGGTGCCCCGTGGGGGCAGGCCGCTGCTCGCGGATGTCACGAGCTTTGCGAAGGGCAGGGGCTGGACGATCGAGACGATCGCGGTGGAGGGCGGGCGGCTGGATGATGTTTTCAGAGAGATGACGATGCGAGACCGGGAGCCGGCGCGCGAGACCATGAAGGCCGGAGGTGCACGATGAAGGGCCTCGTTCCGGTTTTTCGGCGCGAACTTTCGGGCTATTTCACGACGCCGGTGGCGCTGGTGTTCATTGTGATTTTTCTGTTTCTGGCGGGCGTGTTTACGTTCCAGTTGGGCGCGTTCTTTGAGCGCGGGCAGGCGGATCTGGTGGTGTTTTTCAATTTCCATCCGTGGCTCTATCTGTTCCTGATTCCGGCGGTCTCGATGCGGCTGTGGGCGGAGGAGCGGAAGACCGGAACGATCGAACTATTGCTGACGCTGCCGATCTCGCTTGCCGCGGCGGTGGTGGGGAAGTTTCTCGCGGCGTGGGGCTTTGTGGCGATCGCGCTGGCGCTCACGTTCCCTCTGTGGATCACGACGAACTACCTCGGAAACCCGGACAACGGCGTCATCCTCGCGGGGTATCTGGGGAGTTTCCTGATGGCGGGGGCGTTCCTGGCGATCGGGTCGTGCATCAGCGCGACGACCAAGAGCCAGGTGATCGCGTTCATTGTTTCGGTCGTGATCTGTCTGCTTTTCATGCTGGCGGGGCTGAAGGAAGTGCAAGGGTTTGTGAGCGGTTGGCTGCCCTTGGAAGCCGTGAAAGTGATCGGGAGTTTCAGCTTCCTGTCGCGGTTCGAGGCGATCTCGAAGGGTGTGCTCGATCTTCGGGACATGATCTTCTTCGGGTCGATCATCGCGGTGTTTGTTGCCGCGACGGGCGTGGTGGTGAATATGAAGAAGGCGGAGTGAGCAGAATGTCGGATCGGGGATGTTGGATGGCGGATGTGACCTCAATCCTGAGCGAGACAGATCAATGAACGCAAAGGTGACTGGAATTGTGTCTCTCATCCTGCTGGCTGTTTTGCTGGTGGCGGTGAACGTCTTGGCGAGCGCATCGCTGCGTTCGGTGCGGCTCGATCTGACCGATGGGCGGCTGTTCACGTTGACCGAGGGATCAAAGAACATCGCGAAGAGTCCGGCGGAACCGATCACGCTGACGTTCTATTACTCGGCCAAGGCTTCGCAAGGACGGCCTCAGATCGAGGGAATCGCGGGCCGCATCGGCGAGATGCTGGAAGAGTTTGCGAGGGCGTCGGGCGGCAAAGTTGTCGTGCGGACAATCGACCCGGAGGCGTTCAGCGAAGATGAGGATCGCGCCGCACAGGCGGGGCTGACGGGCATTCCAACCGGGAACGGCGATTCGATCTATCTCGGGCTGGTCGGAACAAACACCATCGGCGGACGCGAAGTGATTCCGCTCTTTGATGTATCGAACGAGCGATTCCTCGAGTATGACGTCGCGCGGCTGGTGCAGGCGCTCTCGATGGCGAAGAAGCCGGTGGTGTCGGTTGTCAGCAGCCTCGACCTCGCGGGGGGCTTTGCCATGGACCCGCGCACGCAGCAACCGATGCGAAAGCCCGGCTGGGCGTTCATGCAGGAACTGAAGCAGCTGTACGACGTGCGGACGTTGCTTGCGGACAACCTGGTCATCCCCGCCGAGACGACCGTGCTGCTGGTCGTTCACCCGAAGAACTTCAACGTGAAGGCGCAGTTCGCGATCGATCAGTATGTGCTGAAGGGTGGTAAGGCGATCATCTATGTCGATCCGCTCTGCATGGCCGACGAGGCCGCGGCACAAAACCGGATGCAGCCGGGCGGTGTCGATCTCTCATCGAATCTCGAAAACCTGTTCACTACATGGGGAGTCGGGTTTGATCCGAAGCTGGTCGCGGCCGATGCCACGCTGGGGACACGCTTGATCGCGGGTCAGGGTGCCAGGCAGCAGCAGATTGTCTTTCCGCCGTACATCACGGTCGATCAGCGCGGGCTGAACAAATCCGATCCGGTGACGGGGAAACTGACGAGCGTGAACTTTGCGATGGCGGGCGCGTTGACTCGAAAAGCTCTTGCCGACCCGGCAAACAAGGGTGGAGAGCTGACGCCGATCGTGGAAACGACGGACAACACGATGCTGCTCCAGGCGTCCGCGATGATGGCGCTCACCGATCCGACGACCGTTTTGGCCGAATTCAAATCGAGCGGGCAGAGGCTGACGCTCGCGGCGCGGTTAACGGGCAATCTCAAGACCGCCTTCCCGCAGGGCGATCCGGGGGCAAACGCGGCAGACCCTGCAACGGCGGGCCCGGGTGAGCCGGTCGCGGGAGAGAGCGTGAAGGATTCGGTCAAGGCCGCGGGCATCATGATCATCGCGGATGTGGATGTGCTGTCCGACCGCTTGTGGATGCAGCAGACCGCGCTCGGGGCGATGAAGGTTGCCGACAACATCAATTTTCTGACGAGCGCGATCGACTCGTTTGTGGGCAGCGGTGATCTGCTGGGCGTGCGCGGGCGGGGCGAGTACACCAGGCCGTTCACCCGCGTGGAAGAGATCCGGCGGGGAGCAGAACAGCGCCTGCGTGCCGAGGAAGAGCAGCTCAAGAAGAAAGCCGAAGCGGCGCAGCAGCGCATCCTGGAGATCGAGCGGACCCGGCCGGACCAATCGGAGCAGGGCGTGATCGTCCTGACGCCCGACCAGCAGAAGGAACTGGAGTCATTGCGGGCTGAGCGGCTCGAGACCCGCAAGCAGCTTCGGAAAGTGCAGTTTGATCTGAACCAGGATGTCGAGAAGCTCGGCGCGCGGGTCAAGTTGATCAACATCGGTTTGGTGCCTGTCGTCGTGATGCTGATCGCGTTGCTCTGGGCCGGGCTGCGAGCGCTCGGGCGTCGGACAGCGCGGACGGGCGCTTGAGAGGTTGGAAGCATGAGCGGAACGAAACTGCGGAATCTCACGATCGCTACGGCGCTCATCGCCGGCGGCGCTTTCTTTGCGGTCAAGGCCAGGCGGGGCGGGGCGGAGATTCCCGCACCCGGTGCCGCGATCCCGGGCTTGAAAGAGAACATCAACAACGTCTCCACGCTCACGGTTCTCAAAAATACCGGCAGCTTGACGCTCACGCGGACGGGTGCCGGAGAGAACGCGGCCTGGACCGTGACCGCTAAGGACGGATTTCCGGCAGACATCGAGAAGCTGCGGACGACCCTGATTCAGCTCAGCAATCTCGAACTCGCGGAGCCGAAGACGGCGAGCGCCGAGTTTTATCCGCGGCTGGGCGTGCAGGATGTGGTCGTGCTTCCGAAAGACGCGAGCGACGAGGCGAAGAAGGCCGGCGCGCCCGGCGCACTTGTGGAATTGAAGGACGCCAGCGGAAAGACCCTCGGCACCATCATCATCGGAAACGCGGCAGAAATCGGCAACGCGACGCTCGATCGGCCCATGGAAACCGGGCAGTTCGTCCGCAGGCCCGGAGCGACGCAGTCGTGGCTCACACGCGGCACCATCTACATGGATGCCGAGCCGATGAACTGGATCGACCGCAAGATCGCGGCCGTTGGTCGTGAGCGCATCAAGAGTGTGACGGTGCACCGTGCAGTCGGTACGGGCCCTTCCTCACCCGGCGCTCACGCCGAGCCGGATCTGGCGCTATCGCGAAAGAACAAGGACGCGACCGCGTTCGATGCGGCGGGAATGCCCGGTGATCTTGAACTGAAACCGAGCGAATCGATCGATCAGCCCGTGCAGGTCGCGGCATACCTCGGTATGGAAGACGTGATGAAGGATCCCGGCGGGGTGATCGGCAATCCGGATCCGGCAGCAACCGGACCGAATGCGGCGCATCCGGCGGTGGCGCGGTTCGAGACATTCGACGGGTTGGTCCTGACCGTGAAGACCGGATTTCGCGACGGCAAGTGGTGGGCGCAGGTGAGCGCGGAGGCGGTCGCCGATTTGATTCCGTCCAGCGCTGTGCCGAACGAAGGCCAGGAGTCTCCGGCGGAAAGCAAAGCGGACCTCGCGAAGGAAGCGGCGGCGATCAACAAGCGGGCGAACGGATGGCTGTTTGCGATCTCGCAGTTCGATGCAAAGCGACTCAGCGCAAGACTCGACGAGATGTTTGTGCCGCGCCAGATCGAGGCTTCGCCCCCCGCCATCGGCCCCGCGGCGACCCCTCCGGAAGACAGCGGCACGCCGCTCCCTCCGAAACAGGATTCGTCGGGCGTACCGATTCCGAAGTGATAGAGGGCTCGACGCGGTGATCTTGGCGATGATCTTGGCGGCGATCGCGGGTGCGGGGTGGCTACGGCTCGAGCGCAGAGCAGCCCCGTGTTCCGGGTCGGGCAAGGGCAAAGAAACGGGCCGTTCTCAGGCTTCGACTTTGGTGCCGCTAAAGCGGGGCTTGGCGACGACGACCGTGCCGGTCGCCGGAGCGGAAGCCGGGGTGGGAGCGGGCTTTGCGCGACTGGTCGGCTCTTCCAGGCTCTCGCGCATCAGGCGACCGATCTTGAACTTGACGGTGCGCTTCGCGGGGACCGCGACGGGCTCGAGGGTCTTGGGGTTCTGAGCCGAGCGCGCGGCGCGGTTCTTCACCTCGAAGACGCCGAAGTCGCGGAACTCGAGCCGGTTGCCGCGCTGGAGTTCGGTGATGACCTGATCAAGGAATTCCTGCACGACCGATTTCACAAGCGGGCGCTTGATCTTTGCCCGAGTGGAAATGTGATCGATCAAATTCTTCTTGGTGATCGTTCGCATGGCCCTGTGTTCCCGCGAAAGCGCTCGAGAGTCTGACTTGCGAAGCATCGTTGCCGCGCCACTGTTCTACGTCCAACCAACTGACGGAAGATTTCCCCGTGCCGGCGCGTGGTCGGACGCGTCGGCATGGGCGGAGAACCGTGCCCGGTCAAGGGACGATCAAATCCGAATGTGAAGCAGCACCCCGCAACCCCATTGCCCTTCCCCCGGAAAAGCCCCGCGCTGAATGTAGGCACGCTTCAGACATGAGGTTTCCCAAGAGAGAGTATCCGCGATGGCGCGTGCCGCGTCAAGTGAGAATGAAACGCGGATCGAACAAGTTGTCGATGTTTTTGACAATCCACAGAATTGTGGAATTCGCCGATTGGGGCTTGACCTGCGGCCGCGGGTTGATCAGAAACGCACGACGGCGCCGAAGAAAAGGCCGGCGAGGCCGCCGTTGTAATAGAACCGCTCCGAATCGCTGCCGCTGCGGAGCTCGTTCACCAGGTTGCGATAACCGACCTGTACACCGACGTTGGGGATCGGGCGCCACATGAAGCCAACGGTGATATCCCAGCTCCACGCGTAATCGTTGCTCCCGGGCCAGCCACCGACACTGGTTTCGAGGTCGATCGAGAATTGCTCGGCAATCTCCATCGATCCCTTGACGCCGATGATCGCCTGCCCGAAGACCTCGCTCTGGCTGGAGGCGATCGCACCCTGCGCGAAACTGAACTGCATGTCGTCGATGCGAGCGCCGCCAAACGCCTCGAGCCGCCCGAGGAACTCGACGCCGCCGGTTGATTTCGGCGCGTAGTAGTTCCAGAACTCGTACCCGACAACGGGCACGTATTCGTTCTGTTCCATCTTCGAATAGACCTGATTGCCCGGCGCAAACGTCACCGTTCCGAGCTGGCCTCCGACGTCCATGGTCTGGAGCCGATTCTGCGAGAAGAAGAACGTGCCGAAACTGAAACGCCAGTTGCCGGTGCGGACGTGCAGCTCGCCCGCGGGTGTCAGACGCGGGTTGTCGAGGTGCAGATCGTTGATCTGGACGGTTCCCGCGTTGGCGGGGGCACCCGCGATGCGCACCTTGCCGCTCGCGCCGGCGTACCAGGCGGAGGGCTCAAACTGGAACTTCCATTCGGGCTGCTTCGTGCCGAGCGGCTGCGACTGGTCTTCGGCTTTCGGTTCCGGCGCGGGGGTGGTCGAGAGCTGCTCCTGCTGCGGTTCGGCAAGGACGAATGTGGGAAGTGCAGCAGAGGCAAGAGTGATTGCGGTCAGTGCGAGGCGCATTCGTCGCTCCCGGGTCGTGAAGGGGTGTTCGATCGGCAGAGCGTAGCCGGTTTGGAAGTCGCGTTCGGCCGTCTGCCCGGCGCTTTCGGGCATTGGGGGCGGGTCCCGGGCTTCTAGGCTTGCTCCGTGGGATCCGCGCACGACAAGGTCTTTGCACTGGCGATCGAATCGAGCAATCCGTCTTCGGCGGACGGAATCGATGGTGGCGGTCCGGGTGTGGCGCTCGCGGAAGTTGCCCATCGGGCCGGAGCCTGGTCCATTGTCGGAGCGATCGGGATTGAATCCCTTCGGCGTCAAGCCGGGCGCGAAGACGATTTGATGCCCGCGATCGACCGGATCTGCAGGCGGGAGGGAATCGCGGCCGCCCGCATCGGGCTGGTCGCGGTCTCGGTCGGACCGGGCGGGTTTACAGCACTGAGGGTTGCGGTGACCATCGGCAACGCGATCGCGTTTGCGACGGGCGCTGCGTGCGTTGCGATCCCCAGTGCTCTGGTCGTTGCGAGCCGGGTCGCGTGCCCCGGCCGGTTTGCGGTGTTGCTCGCGAGCAAGGGCGAGACGTCGTTCGCGACCGTTTTCTCACCGGGATGGGATCGCGGCTCGAGCGTGATGTGTCCGCAAGGATCGCTCGTGCGCGCTGGCGACATCAAGGGTCTCGACGTCGAGATGCTCGTTTCAGACAAATTCCTGCCCGCACCCATTCGCGAGGCGGCGGAACGTGCGGGTGTGCCGGTGGTTCCTCCCCATTTCGATCCCGCGGCATGTCTTGAACTCGGATGCCGATTGCCGGTCGCTGCGCCCGGGTCGCTCGCGCCGGTCTATGCGCGTGAACCCGAGGCGGTCACCCTTTGGAGGGCTCGGCAAAAGCCCTGAGTTCGCGATCGGGATGGGATGCCAAGCCCCTCATTTGCCCCCCGGGGCGTCACATCTCCGCCAGATTGCCTGAAGTGACCCAGCGCCAGGCCCGATGACGAGGTTTCAGGACGTTGGCACTCGCCAATTCCGTTTTCTGTTCCCGCTCCAATTCCGGAGGGCGCATGGACTCTTCTGATCTTCGCGGCGATTCGCACGATGCACTGACCGGCGGATCCGAGGGGGCCAAACGCATCTTCACCACGGGTGAGGCGGCGGCGGTGTGCAAAGTGAGCCAGCAAACGATCATCCGCTGCTTCGATGCCGGCCGGCTGACGGGCTTCCGTGTGCCCGGCTCGAAGTTCCGTCGCATCCCCCGCGATGAACTGCTTCGGTTTATGCGAGCCAGCGGCATTCCGACCGATGCGCTCGAGACTCCGGGTGCCGAAACGCAGATCCGCAAGCGCGTGCTGGTGGTCGACGACGACGATTCCTTTCTGCGTCTCGCCGAGCACGCGCTCTCGCGGGGCGGCTACGAGGTGCGCACGGCTTCAACGGGTTACGACGCGGGGCTGCTTACCGAGAGTTTTCGACCCGATGCGATCGTGCTCGATCTCATGCTCCCCGATGTGAGCGGCAGCGTGGTCTGCTCGCGGCTCAAGGCTCGCGAGGACCTGCGGAACTGCCGCATTCTCGGAGTGACTGCCTCGGGCTGCGAGAACGAGATTCGCGCGATGTCCGCCGCGGGCATTGATGCGATGCTGCTCAAGCCGTTCGAGCCCGTGGTCCTTCTGCGCAAGGTCGAAGAGATGCTCGGCGCGTCGATGGGTAGCTTCCGCAAGGCGGCGTGACATGCAGGAACCGGGAAGCCCATTTGTCGGCGGGAACGAAACCGAACAGGTGAAGATGATCCTGCGCCAGGTGCAGAGCCTGCCGCCGCTCGCGCCGGTTGCGAGCAGATTGCTCGCGCTGGGCGAAGAGGCGACGGTCGATCTGGCGGAGATTGCGCGGCTGGTCGAGACAGATCCGGTGTTGTCCGGCCGAATCCTCGGGCTTTGCAGGCGGGCCGACAAGGGAGTGGCGGAAAAGATTACCTCGGTGAGGCGGGCGGTGGTGCTGGTCGGGCTTGGCGCGGTGCGCGGCGCCGTGCTCGGCGCCAGCGCGTTCAGCGCACTGACGCCCGAGCATGAACAGGGCGAAAAACGTTTCGATCGTGCCGGATTCTGGAAGTACTGCGTTTGCGTCGCGTGCACGGCGGAGTTGCTGGCCGGGGCGAACCGCTCGGTGCTGCGGATCGCGCCCGAAGAAGCGTTCGTCGCGGGGCTGCTGCACGCGATCGGAAAGCTCGTGCTCGATTTCGCGTTGCCCAAGGCTTACGCACGCGTCATCGAACTCGCGCGCCACGATTGCGAGCCCAGTGCGCAGGTCGAGCGGCGCGTCCTGGGGGTCGATTACCTGCGTGCCGGCAAGGCCCTGGCCGACCATTGGAATCTTCCCGCAGCGCTCGGCGAAGTGATGCTGCTCCACGCCACGCCGTTCGAGGAACTCCCCGAATCCGAGAACCGCCCGATGGTCGGCCTGATCGCCGGGAGCGCCGCATTCGTGCAGACGCTCGGGCTTGGCTGGAGCGGCGACTTCGGCGTTCCCGCGGCGGTACCCGTCATGCTTCCCGCCGCGAATATCCGTCCGCCGGAGATGGCTGAGTTTGGCGAGAAGCTGCTGCGGGCCGTCAGCGATCGACTTATTGCGCTCGGACTCTCGAACGCCGGTCCATCGGCTCTTGCAATCGAATCGATCATGGAAACAACACGGGAGAATCGGGGGTTGCTCCGCAGCGTCCGCGAGCTGACCCTCGCCGTGCGTGGACAGACCCCGCCGGATGCGATCGCGCCCACGGCGAGCGGGCTGGCAGATGCTCGGAATCTGGCCGAAGCCGGCAAGCGGGCGAAGCAGAGCCTCTCGATCGTGACTTCCAAGACGCAATTGCTCGCCATGCGGATGCACGACGCCCGCGACCGGGCCGCGGCGCTCGCGATCGTCGAGGCATCCCGGGAACTTGAGTCAATTCTCGAAACCGCGGCACGCGGATCGGTCGCCCCGAATCGAGAAACATCGATCAACTCCGCACCTGCGGGCAAGTGACACCAAAGTCGGGCCGCCCGTGCGTCGAAAACCAAGTGCGGACCTACCCGCACCTGGATGCACCGAACATGGCGGCACGAAAAGCAAAGTCGGCGAAGGAATGTGAAACCCGTCCGGTCGCGAAGGCGCACCAGGGCGTGCTCGTACTTGTGGCCCACCCGGTGCGGGCACGCCGAGAGATGATCGTCCGCTCGCTGACCGGTTTCGGGTACGAATGCCGCTCCGCCCCGACCGCTGCGTGCGCCGAAGCATCGATCGGCGAGGGCGTCGGGTCGATCCTGCTCATGGCCGAATCGATCGCGGACGAGATTCCCTCGGCCCGGTCCGTCGAGACCGTGATCCTCCTCTGCGAGAAGACCGACACGCGTGCGGCGCGCCGGGCACTTGAGCTCCGATGCGACGATTTCGCCGATGAGAAATGCGAACCCAACGAGTTCGAGTCGATGTTCCTGCGGGCCGCCGCGGCGCGGGGCTCGGCCAGCGCGCGGGAACGCCGTCTGCGCGGGCTCTGCCGCAAGCTCAATGCATCGCGTCGAGAACTCTCGAATGAACTGACCCGCCTCTGCTCGGAGATGACCGAGTCGTACGCCGAGCTCGCGGGCAAGATCGATACCGTCGCGATCGCCGGCGAGTTCACCGGATTGATCCGCCAGGAGATCGAACTCGAGAGCCTGATGCGGACGAGCCTTGAGTTTCTGCTCGCCAAGCTTGGTTCGACCAATGCCGCGCTCTTCCTTCCATCGAGCAGCGGCGACTGGACTCTCGGTGCGTACGTGAACTACGACCGCGCAAAGGACTCGGCGGAGATGATGCTCGATCACCTCGCCGACACCGTGCCGTGCCGCATGGACGAAATCGGTTCCACGGTTCTGCTCGAAGGCGAAGCGCAGGTCAAGCGTGCGCTCCCGGGCGCGGTTGAATGGCTGGGCGACTGCACCGTGCTGGCGGCGCCCGCTGCCCACGAGGGTGAAACGCTCGCGTGCGTGCTGCTCTTCCGCGATCGCTCGGTCCCGTTCCCCGAACACGCACGCGAAACGCTCGAATCGCTGTCCAAGATCCTCGCAAGCCAGTTCGGGCGCGTGATCAAGGTGCACCATCGCCACCTTCCCAGGGAAGAGTGGGCGAGCCCGGGCGATCCGTTCCCCTCGCACAGCGAAGAGCTCGAAGACCAGGACGATCGCGATCTGCTCGCCTGAGTGCGCCCGCGATTACTTGGGCTTCTTGAAGATGTCCTTTAGCACATCGACAACCTTTTCCGGGTTGACGTTCTTGATGAAGTTCTTGCCGAAGAGCCCGACGTCGGGTGTAGTCTTGGTATTGCCCATGGGCCCGCTGAACCGGATCGGCACCATCGTGGCCTGATTCAGTGTGTTGCCCGCAGTCCCAACGCCCGGGATCTTGCTGAAGACTCCCGAGACATCATCCGCGAGTTGCCCGATCGGCACCCACGCGATCATGTCCACGTAGTTCTTGGGAAGATCCACTGTTCCCTCGATCTCCATCTTGAACTCACCCATCGGGAATTCCCAGCGCGGATACGTGATCACGCCGTTTGTAATGGTGAGGGTGACGGGCTTCAAACGCTGCAGCACTTTGCCCTCGTCCTTTGCCTTGACGGCCCGGAGAATCGAACCGAACGCGCCGGAAGTCTTGAATCGCGCATCGCCCGGATCGATGTTGAGCGTGCCGTTCAGCTTGGCCATATCGCCGTCGAGCGGTATCGCGAGCTCCGGCGACGCCGCGGCAGTCGCACGATCTTCGTACCGCTTTTCAACATCCGCCACCATCGGCAGCACGCCCGAAAGCCGCTTCTGCAAGCCGACATCCACGCGGCGGAGCGAGACATTGAGCGGGCCTACCAGCACGCCGTTCTGCGATACGCCCTTGATCGCCATCTCGGCTCGTGGCAACTGCTTGGTCACGCCGTTGTCGACAACGGCGCCCGTCTCGGTGCTCGCGGCACTGAACGCGATCGTCCCGCCCACCTTGGAGAAGTCCTTGGCGTTGAGCGCCACGTTCACGCTCGGGCCGAGGATCTCACCGGGCAGACCGTTCTTGACGCTGAATGCGTCGATCAACGCCGAAGGCAGCGAACGAATCTCGCCAGAGGCGGTGATGACCGGATTCGCCGTATCGATGGCGCCCTGCGCCGTCGTGATTCCGGCGATGGTTCCATGAACGACGCCGCCTCCGGGGCCCGCCTTTCCAGGATCGGGCACGATCGCGAGCTTGGCGAAGGAAAGGTCAAACGCGATCGCGACCGGCTGACCGGGGCTGGACGGCGCTGATTGCAGCTTGAGCACCGCATCGTTCATTTGCGTGCGGACGGAGCGCGAGTCGACCAGTTCCATCGAGGCGATCCGCGCCGTCGCGTCGAACGCGAAGATCCCCGGGAACGCCGGTCCCTGGATGCCTCGTTCCGCATTGGTACGCGAAACGACCGCCTTGCCGACGACCAGTTCCGCTCGGGCGGGTGCCGCGAGGGCAAGATCGGTCGTCGCTTTGCCCTGGCCCTTGCCCAGTACAAATCGGTCAAACCACGCGGGATCGATGGTCCAGACGATCGGATCGGGAGATTCGAGCGTGAGCCGGTCGCCCTCGGCACGCGCACGCACGGGGCGCTTGATCTCGAGTTTCTGCGACGCGAGCGTGACATCCGCCGCGAGATCGGCCTTGGCGAGTGCGTCCGCAACCCCGATCGGCGCACCCGCCGGGGGCGTGATCTTTGTGGTTGCGGTGATAGCAGCGCTCGGCCCGAGCGCACCAGAGACCAAGAGCGGCTGTCCGAGCGCGCGATCAAGTCCGACCGTGTTGACATCGTTCAGGCGCACTTCGATATCCGCAGGTCCGGCAAGCGTCAGATTGGATCCGAGCGGCAGCCCCGCCTTTGCAACGAGTGCACCCATCGGTGTGCCGTCCGCGGAAAGCAGCCCTCCGGTCGCTTCCAGCGATGCCGCCCCTCCCGCCCCCGCGCCGAGCGCCGACAGCGGGACGTTCGCATTCATCGCAAAGTCCTGCACGCCGTACGCCTGCGTTCCCGATTGAACGATCGCCTGACCCGCGATGGCGGCGCGGGCCTTCAGCGCGCCCGCCTTTGTCATCACGGGCGAGCCCGAGGGATCCAGCGGGATATTGAGCGGCTCCATCGAGAAGGTGTACGAAGCGGGTGCGCGCAGCCGGGGCTTGTCCGCAGAGTTGCCCGTCATCAACGCGTCGAGCAATCCCGGCGAGATTGTGCCGGCCCCTGTTGCGGTTGCGACGATCGCCGCCTGATCAATGCTGCTGTTGACCGCAAGGTTGGCTCGCGACCCCTGCACCGTCGCCTTGATCGCGATCGTCTCGGCGCTTGCGCCCTGCGCGGAATCGATTGCAATCGCGATGGTGTCGCCGACGGCTTCGCGCACCAGTGCGCCCATGGTTGATGCCGCCTGCGCCGAACGCGGCAGCGCATCTGCGATGGAAGCGGGCAAACCGGAAAGCTCCAAGTGACCAATCGCAAGTGCCGGCCCCAGCTTCTGCGCGAGGCTTCCGGTCGTCGGCGGTTTGACCCCGGAGAATGCCGCGAGCGCGTTGGGCAGCTTCAGATCGCCCACGAGCTTCACGGGGGAGTTATCGGCCGATGCATCAGAAGTGATTCGAATCTCGCCGCCCTTGCCAGGCGCGAGCGCAACATCGGCGTTGAGTGAACGCAGGTCGAGCGCGATCGGCCGCCCCGCAACCTGTCCTTCACCCGGCGGGACCTGCGCCGTCAACGCCCAATCCGAGAGAACCAGCGCAACCTGGGTTGTCAGTTGATCCAGCTTCGGCTTGCGTGTTCCGGCTTCGAGCGGGAGTTTCAAGGTGGAAACATTCACGCCCAATTGGCCCGAAGGGCGTGCAAGCGTCAGGCTCGGGCTCTTGAGCGTACGAGCAGCGATCGCGCCCGCATTCCCAAGCCGGAGCGAAACACCCTTGTCGCGCGTGGTTAACGCTTCGTCCGTCACGCGGAGCGCTGCAGCGACATTCGCCGATTGCGATGTCGCGGTCAGATCCACATCGATAACACTCCCCTCGGTTTTCGCGACCAGATCAAGATCAGCGGTTGGCCCGATATCGCGGGGCAGATCCAGACTCAGGCCGGAAGATGCGAGCGCACCCGACACAATGGGCTGCAGGATCTCCGTTGCCGCTCCCTTGAGCGAGACGCGGCCATCAATCGCCTTCGGCAGCCCCGCGAGCGGAGCGCCGTCCTTATCCAAAAGGCCCGATGCCGAAAGATCCGCATTGAGATTGCCACCGGATGAGGATTTGCCCGCCGAAGAAATCGTCGATGCCGCATCGGCCGTCATGCGAACTACCCCGGCAAGGTCTTCACTCGCGAGTGTCGCCCGGAAAGATGGGATCGAGACTTCCGACGCCGGCTGCCCCTCGCCAAGAGCGACTTTGCCTGATGTGCCCGCGAGCGTTGCCGTCGCGCGAATGCGCGCACCGCGAAGATCCAGTGCGGCCCCCGGGAGCTTGACCGAGAGCTCGTCGATCTGGAGCGCTGCTTCCGGCGGAGCGGTCACAACAAAGCCGCCCGCCTGCGACGGCGGGGCGTACGTGTCGAGAATCGCCCGGGTTGCCGACGCGGCCACATGGACTTTGGCGGGTTCTGCAAGTGTGATCACGCCGTCTTTGAGCGCGAGCTTTGCATCAGCCTGCGCACCCGTGCTGCGGACGTTGACCGATGCGCTTCCGCCCGCAAAGTCGCCCGCCGCCTGCGACTGAACCGAGACAGTCTCGCCCAGGATCGTGCGCAGGTTGCGATCCTGACCCGTCGCCGTTGCGATCAACGCATCCACAAGCACGACCGACAGGTCCTCAACTTTCAGTGATGCATCAACCTTCGGCGAGTTCTTCTGCAGGCTCGCGGTGTCGAGATGGATGCTGCCATCCGGCTGCGTCCAGTTGTCGATCCGGACCTTTGCCATAATCGGAGATACGCCCGATTTGGCCTCGAAATCGAGTGTGAGCGGCGAACCGACCTGAACGTCGGTGATGCTCTTGATATCGCGCAGTTCCGCAACCGATTTGCCGGAGGCATCCACCACGCCGAGCTTGCTCAGGTTGATCTCGATGCGCGCGCGCAGCCCTTTGGGAAGCGGAATGCGGTCGGTCTTAACCGTGACACTGGCCTCACCCTGTTTGGGCGATGGCGTGGTCGCCAGCCCCTCTCGCAGCTCGGCATCGCCGCTGATCCGGATCGTGCCGAGGTTGTACCAGTTGCTGACGAGCGCGAGTAAGCCGCGATCGATCGAGACATCCAGCGCGCCGGCGGGCTTGCTCTTCGAGTCGGTCAGCGCGAGGCGAACCTGCTGATCCCCAAACCACCCGAGCGACGACGACTGAATCGTCGCATTCACGCGGTCGGAGGTGAGCACCGTTCGGCCGTTCAGCAGGGGCGAAGCAATCTTGGGCAGCAACGCCACGATCGCGATCACGATCAGCGCAAGGCCGCCGAGAATCAGCAGGATCTTTTTGCCCTTGACACCACTCCGCTTCCCCGAGGTGGGATCAAGGAGCGCCGCCGATTCCTGAGAACTAAGACCGGGTTCGCGTGTCATGCCTTCCACTCCAGATGCGCCGCAGCGCAGTGACGACTGTTGAAGTATTCGGGGGAAGGACGCCCGCAAAAATGCTCGCTCCGGCTCCCGGTGCGGGTATGCGCGTAAACGCCGCATCCGCAAGCCTTTGCAACCCTGCTGATTTTCAATCGTTTCTGAAACTTCCGCTATACTGGGAACGTACCAAGCCAAGGCACCCGAGGGCGAATCCATGCAGCCGACCCAACTGAACGAAGCCCAGGACCGATTCGTGGCCGTCTGGGGGCAGATGGGAAGCGCCTGGGGCATCAGCCGCACCATGGCCGAGGTGCACGCCCTCCTCTACATCACGGGCGAGCCGCTCTGCACCGACGACATCATGGAGCGGCTTCGGATCTCCCGGGGCAATGCCAGCATGTCCATGCGTGCTTTGCTCGATTGGGGCATCGTCGAACGCGTCCATCGCCGGGGCGACCGCAAGGAATATTTCAAGGCCGAGAGCGACGTCTGGGCCATGTTCCGCGCCATCGTGCGCGAGCGCATGAAGCGCGAGGTCGATCCGCTCCGCGCCCAGCTCTACGAGATACGCGACCAAACGGGAGAGAGGGCCGGCGAACGCGCGGGGCGCGAGCAGGGGCCGGATTTTCTCGCCCACAACAAACGCCTCGATGAATTGCTCCGCTTTTTCCAGACGCTCGAGGGCGTTTCAAATTCCTTCGTCAGCCCCGCGGGCCGCGGGTTGCAGGCCGCCGCGAAGATTCTCGGCTACATTGGTGGCGCGGCAATCGGACCAGGCAAGGATGCGGGCGACACGAAGGAAGCGGGATGACAGCGGTCGACTATCGAGAATCCGGCGCACCAACGGCTACACTCGGCCCGGTGTCCCAAGCCTCACCTTCCAACACGAATTCGAACGATGCATGGCCCCGGGCCTTGGCGGGCAAGTTCCTCGTCTTTGAAGGTCCCGACGGCTCGGGCAAAAGCACGCAGATGAAACGTCTTACCGAGGCCTGCCAGGCCGTCGGGGTGCAGGTGACCACGGTGCGCGAGCCCGGGGGCACATCCGTCGGCGAGCAGATTCGCAGCGTTCTACTGGATCCGTCGTCCGAAATGACGCTGCACTGCGAGATGCTGCTCTACATGGCCAGCCGCGCTCAGCTCGTCGAAGAGACGGTCAGGCCGGCCCTCGCTTCGGGCCATCTCGTCATCGCCGATCGTTTCCTGACTTCCACGTTCGCCTACCAAGGCGCCGGGGGCGGCCTGCTCGCAGAAGACATCAAAGCAGTGGGGCGGGTCGCGACGCTCGGTCTCTCGCCCGATCTTGTGCTGATCTACTACGTCGATGTTGACACAGCAACCGCCCGCACGCGCGGCGTCCCGGCGACGACCGGCAAGAAGAAATCCGCGACCGCCGAAGCCCTCCGGGGCGTGACGCTCTTCGACGACCGCATCGAGCGCCGCTCCGATGAGTTCCGTCGACGCGTCCACGAGAGCTACCTCGCGCAGGCAAAGGCCGACCCCGCCCACCATGAGTTACTCGATGCCAAGGGCAACGCCGAACAGGTATGGGATCTCACGGCCCGCGCGCTCTGCGCACGATTCACAAAGCCCTGAACCCGCGGCAGATCATCCGATCACGGCACGCGATAAAAGCCGCGCCACGGCCTCGTAAACACCGGATCGCTCGAGCGCCGGAACACCGTGACCGAGTTCGCATTCGTCGGCAGCGTGAACTGATACTGCAGATACATCGAAGGCGGTTCGGCAGACGCGTAGTACGCCATCGGCTCGCCCGGGGGCCCGCTCACGACGCCGAACGCGCCATCGTTGCGAGCAAGATCCTGGTTGTATTCGGCCATCGCCAGAGGCGAAGCGTTCACATCATCGCTGGGCAGCACGCCCGCCCACGCGGACGAGTGCGACGGGGCGCTCGCAACGGGTGTCGCGTCCACTTCCGCTTCACGGGCGGCAAGTTCGCCCGGGGTATAGCGAA
This sequence comes from Phycisphaerales bacterium, assembly GCA_016793015.1. Taxonomy (GTDB): domain Bacteria; phylum Planctomycetota; class Phycisphaerae; order Phycisphaerales; family UBA1924; genus JAFEBO01. The sequence continues at coordinate 20,949 of JAEUJD010000074.1, read as the reverse complement.
CAGAAGTGCAACCCCCAAGCGTCACGAGCGCGAGTGAACCGGCGGCCGAAAACAGAATGCCAGTCTTGATTTTCACAGTTCAAAACTACTGCGCTGCTCAACTCGAAGGCCATAAAACGTGAATAAATGGCCTCTCGAACTTGCCGACGGCGCAACCTTTGCCGGCAAGTTCGCATCCTGAAAGGCTCGCGGCAGCACCCCGTTCGCTGCGAGCAACGTCCTGATATCCGCACACCCTTCAACATTCGTGCGCTTCCGGAATTACCCCGATCTTGCCGCCGGCGCGGTGCTCGCGGCCAATCAGGGCATTCAGGAGACCAGCCCATGAAATCACGGACTTCCAGACGGACCGAGGTTTGGTTGGTCGCGGCTTTGTTTGGTACCGCGATCGGGAGCGTGAGCTCCGCGCAGATTTTTCAGCGCGCATACGGAACGCCGCCGAGCGAAGTCGCCCTCGACATCGCCGATCTGTACGACTGTTCGTACCAGACGATCGGCATCCGATCGCCCGTCGGCAACCCGACCGCCATCCACGCCGTCAAGTACGATTCGGACGGCTTCGTGCTGTGGAGCAAGCAGTATCTGCTTACGCAGGGCAACAACGCCGGCTACACGCTCGACGAGGCCCGTGATCACGCCCTGCTCTTCGGCTGCGAGAGCGCGTTCGGCGGTGCCGCAAACGGCAAGCTCATCGTCCGCGTCTCGCCAGCGGGCCTGCCCCTCTGGGGCACCCTCGTCCAGGGAACTCCATTTGCCAATTCCATCGCGGCCGCCGCCGGAACACTGGGCGTCAGCGTGCGCGAGGTCAACGGCCAGCGCGTCGCTTCGGTGAATCGGCAGACCGCTTCGTTCGGCGTCTCGCGTGCCGGCATTCTGACGATCCAGACCGGCGCGGGCGCGCTCCTTCTCGAACGCGCGTATATCCCGCCGGGAAACACCCCCGCCGAGCTCGACTTCGCCGAAATCCGTGAGGCCCGGTTCCCCGCAGGATCGACCGACCTCCTCATCGTCGGCAACATGTTCGACACCGCTGTCAACAAGTATGCTGCGTTCGCGATGCGCACCGATTCTGCGGGCAACGTCATCTGGGCGCGCGAATATCTCCACCCGACCGCCGGGATCAGCATCACCGCCGACGGATTCGCGCTCGACGGTTCCGGCGATATCGTTTTCAGCGGCCGGCGCGGTCCCGCAGTCCCCGGCCAGCTCTCGCCCTCCAACCTCATCGTCGCAAAAGTCGACAGCCTCACCGGCGCACCGACCTGGGCCCGGGATGTTGACGGTTTTACCAACGGCTATCAGGCCGTGATCTTCACCCCTGCGAGAACCGCCGTCATCGCCGGAAGAACATCCTTCGGTGCCGCAGCGCCGACCAACAGCGCCTCCCTCATCGAGATCTCAAATGCGGGTGCGTTTGTGCGGCAAGAGCTCTACGGACCGCTGGTTCCCGGCCCGACCGTGCGGGGGGAAGCAGTCACCAACTGGCGACCGTGGGGGGGCTACGCCATGGCCGGAGTCACCAACGACTTCGGCGCAGGAGGCAACGACATCTATTTCGTCAAGACCTTCACCGATCTGACCAGCGGCTGCCGCGAGATCGCGTTCACGCCGCTCAACCAGCCGGTCGTCCTCCAAGTCAAAACTCCCGCCCTCCAGGTCGCCCAGCTCGACAACTGGGTCGCCGTCAATGTGCCCGTGAACGATCTCCCGCTCGCCACGACCACCGCCTGCTTCGACAAGCGATGCGTCGGGGATCTCAACGGCGACGGTGTGGTCGACGACGACGACTTCATCCTTTTCGCGTTCGCATACAACACGCTGACCTGCCCGACATTCCCCGCCCTCTTCGCGTGCTGCCCCGCCGACTTCAACGGAGACGGCCTCGTTGATGACGCAGACTTCGTTCTCTTTGCCGCGGCATACGACGCTCTGATCTGCCCGTAATCCGCCCCATTCACTCGCAAGGCCCGCGCCCACCGGCGCGGGCCTTTTCATTGCCTTTCCCCATCGACCCGCGGCAATCGGCCCCCTTGCACCGCCTGCTACGGTGAAAGGCTCAGAGTCCCAGCTCCACGAGCCGAAGGAAGGTGTGCATGACTCGCAAGACCAGGCTCGCACTTTCCGTCATCGTTTGCGGGCGCATCATCACCACCGCCGCGGCGTCCGTCCCGGATCACATCGTGATCGTCATCGAGGAGAACCGCTCGGTTTCGCAGATCATCGGGTACCCCGGGGCGCCCTTTCTCAATCAGTTGGCCTCGGGCGGCGCGCTCTTGTCTGATTTCTACGCCCTGACGCATCCGAGCCAGCCCAACTACATCCATTTTTTCTCGGGCGAATCGCTCGGCGTGCTCGACAACGACCCTCCAGCGGGCGTTCCGTTCAACGCGCCAAACCTCGCCTCGTCGCTCATCGCGGCCGGTCGCACCTTCGCGAATTACTCGGAGGATCTTCCCTTCGCCGGCTTTGATGGTGCAACCTTCGCCGCGTATGCGAGCAAGCACAATCCGGCCGTGCACTGGCAATCGCCAAGCCCCCGCCTCTATCAGCTGCCGCTCGCAGCCAACAAGCCCTTCTCCGATTTCCCTTTCGATTTCTCGCAGTTACCCAGCGTTTCAATTGTCATTCCAAATCTGAACCACGACATGCACGATGGCACGGTCGAAGAGGGCGATGCGTGGCTCGCGCAGCACATCGGTCCCTACGCCCAGTGGGCGATGATGCACAACAGTCTCTTGATTATCACATGGGACGAAGATGAATTCGAGCAGCGTAACCGCATCCCCACGATCCTTTACGGCCCGATGATCCGCCCGGGTGATTACCAGTCCACTTACACGCTGCACAATCTGCTCCGCACGCTCTGCGATCTCTACAGCGCAGTCCCCCCGCCGGTCGCCCGCAAAGTCGCGCCGATCGCGGGCATCTTCCGAGGGGACCCAAACATCAGAAGCGTCAGCATCCGCCGCGTTCCTGGTGTCGTCGTTCGCGACACGTACATCGATTCCTCGGTGCCCAATGTCTCGCGTGCCACCATTTCCCCGCTGCTCGTCACCGGAACTCCGAACACGGTGCAATCGCTGATTCGCTTCGAGTCGTTTGTGGGGCGCGAGCCGGGCCGCGTGCCCCCCGGCGCCCAGGTACTTTCTGCAAAGCTCAAGCTCCTCACAGGAACCGACGAACTGGATGGCACGAGCGGAGACGTCGCGCTGCACCGCATGTTCCGCCCGTGGGTTGAGAATTCCAACTGGAACTCAATGGGCAGCGGCGTGCAGCTCGACGGCGTCGAAGCCGCCAGCGAGCCCGAATTTGTTGTGCTTCCCAACGTGCCCGATGCGTGGGCGATCTTCGATGTCACCGCGACCGTGAACGATATGGCACGCAATCCCGCCTCCAATCAGGGCTGGGTCATCATCTCGCGCGCCGGCGATCCGTGGCGGATCCTTTCGAGCGAAGCAATCACCGAAGCAGATCGGCCCACACTGGAAGTGACCTACATCCAGCCCCTCTGCGACGGCGATCTCAACGGCGATGCTCATGTCGACGATCTCGATTTCATGGCGTTCGCCAGTTCGTACGACACGTTGGTCGTCCCGCCCGCCTCCGCCTTCGCCGATCTGAATGCCGATGGCGCCGTCGATGACAGCGACTTTGTTCTGTTTGTCTCTGCCTATCACGGATTCACGTGCGGCTGAGCCGCCGGCGGTGGTGATCCGGGAGCGATCCCGCCTTTCTCCCGCCCGTGCTTCTCAAACAACCTCTCCGACACAGCCTGGATGATCACAAAGAACACCGGCACGAAGAAAATCGCCAGGAACGTCGCCGCGATCATGCCGCCCAGTACGCCCGTACCGATCGACTGCCTGCCCGCGGCGCCCGCGCCGCGTGCAATGGCAAGCGGCACAACGCCCAGAATGAACGCCAGGCTCGTCATCACGATGGGTCGAAAGCGCAGCCGCGCCGCGTTCACGGCGGCTTCAACCAGCCCTTTCCCCGCCGCCCTTTCCATCGCGCAGAATTCCACGATCAGAATCGCGTTTTTCGCCGCAAGTCCGACAAGCGTCAGCAGACCGATCTGAAAATAGATGTCGTTCGGAAAGTTGCGGAACCAGACCGCGACCAATGCTCCAAACACGCCGATGGGCACCGCCAGCAAGACCGCAAAGGGCAGCGACCACTTCTCATACTGCGCCGCGAGTACAAGGAAGACCACGACCAATCCAAACCCGACCACCATCGGCGCCTGATTGCCCGCCTTGATCTCCTGGAAGCTCGCGCCCGACCACTCGTATCCATAACCCGGTGGCAACACCTCCGCCGCCACGTCGCGCATCGCCTGCATCGAATCGCCCGTGCTGAAACCAGCGCCCGGAGCTCCCGTGATCTGCACCGACGGGAATCCGTTGAATCGGGCCACCGTGTTCGGCCCCGATTGCAGCTTCAGGTTCACCACGCCCGAAAGAGGCACCATCTCGCCCTTGTCGTTCCGAACGAAAATGTTCGTGATCGACTCCGGCGACTTGCGGAACTGCGGCTCGGCCTGCAGTTGCACCCGCCAGATGCGTCCGAACTTGTCAAAGTCGTTCACGTACAACGCGCCCAGGTACGCCTGCAGCGAGTTGAACACATCCGTCAGCGAAAGCCCGAGCATCTTCGCCTTGTCGCGATCAAGGTCCACGAACAGCTGAGGCGTGTTCACCCGCAGCGTCGCGTTCAATCCCGTGATCTGCGGCCGCTTGGCAGCTTCCGCCATGAACTTCTGGTTCACCGCCGCCAGATCGCGCACATCGCCCGCGCCGCGCGCCTGCAACTGGAACTCAAATCCCGCCCGCTGCCCCAGTCCCTGAATAGCGGGGGGGTTGAACGGAAGGACCAGTCCTTCCCGGTTTGTCGCAAAGTGCCCGTACACCTTTCCGATCAGCGCCTGCGCCGATTGGTCGGGCGCTTTGCGGTCGTTCCAGGGTTTCAGCCGCGCAAAGAGGATTCCCGTGTTCGTGCTGTTGATGCCGCCCGCCAGGAAGTCAAAGCCGCCCAGCATCACCGTGTGCGCCACATTCGGATCGGCCTTGAGAAACTTCTCAACTTCCGAAGCCAGCCGGTCCGTCCGATCGATCGACGCCCCGTCCGGCAGAATCATCGCGACGATGATGTAGCCCTGATCTTCATCCGGAATGAAACCGCCCGGCACCGTCTGGAAGAGTCGCCACGTCACGAACAGCAGCCCGCCGAAGAGCAGCATCGTCACGATCGCGAGCCGAATCGCCACTTTCACCGTGCCCGAGTACGCGTGCGTGATCCCATCAAACGCCGAGTTGAACCACCGGAACAGGAAGAACTTCGGCTTGCCATCATGCGGCTTCAGCAGCAGGCGGCACATCGCCGGGCTCAGCGTCAACGCGACCAGCCCGGAAATCGCCACGCTCACCGCGATCGTCACCGCAAACTGCCGGTAAAGCTCGCCCGTCAATCCGCCCAGGAACGCCACCGGCAAAAACACCGCGCCCAGCACCAGCACGATCGCGATCACAGGCCCCGTCACCTGATCCATCGCCTTGATCGTCGCCTCGCGCACGGGCAGATGCTCATCGTGCATGATGCGTTCGACGTTCTCAACCACCACGATCGCATCATCCACCACGATGCCGATCGCCAGCACCATCCCAAACAGCGTCAGCGAGTTGATCGTGAACCCGAGTGCCAGCATCCCGGCAAACGTCCCGATGATCGCCACCGGCACCGCCACGAGCGGAATAAGCGTCGCCCGCCAGCTCTGAAGGAAAATGAACACCACCAGGATCACGAGAATGCCCGCCTCGATCAGTGTGTGCACCACGCTCTCCATTGAAGCGCGGATGAACTGCACCGTGTCGTACGGGATCAGCCACTCCACACCCTTGGGGAACGACTTCTGCGCATCACGCATCGCCGCTTCGACCGCGTCATACGTCGAGAGCGCATTCGCCCCCGTCTGCAGATAGATCAGAATGAGCGTCGTCGGCTTTCCATCGAGCCGCCCGAACAAGTCGTACGTCTGGCTTCCCAGTTCAACCTTCGCCACATCCTTCAGCCGCAGCATCGATCCATCCGGATTCGCCCGCAGGATGATGTCCTCGTAATCCTGCGGATCTTCCAGCCGCCCGCGCGTCAGCACCGGCAGTGTCAACTGCTGATCCGCCGGCCCGGGCCTCTGTCCGATCCGCCCCGCCGGAAACACCGCGTTCTGATCGCGGATCGCCGTCGCCAGATCCGTCACCGTGAACGCCTTCTGCGTCAGCCGATCCGGGTCCACCCACACCCGCATCGCGTAGTCCTTGCCTCCGAAAATCGTCGCATCGCCGACTCCCGGCACACGCTTGATCGCATCCAGCAGATTGATCGTCGCGTAGTTCGCCAGATACACATCGTCGTACTCGCCCGTCTCCGACCGCAGCCCGACCACGCACAGCATGCTCGTCGACGTCTTCGTCACCGTGATGCCCTGCCTCACCACCTCCTGCGGCAGCCGCGGCTGCGCAATCGCCAGCCGGTTCTGCACCTCCACCGCCGCCAGATCCTGATCCGACCCGATCTCAAACGTCGCCGTGATCTTCAACGTCCCGTCGTTGCCCGACTGGCTCTGGTAATAGATCAGATGCCGCGCACCCGACAACTGCTGCTCGATCGGCGCCGCCACCGACTGCGCCACCGTCTCCGCGCTCGCGCCCGGATACGTCGCGCTGATCACCACGCTCGGCGGCACAATCTCCGGAAACTGCGCAACCGGCAGGTTCTGAATCGCCACCAGCCCAAGCAGCGTGATCAGCAGCGACAGCACCGTCGCGAACACCGGCCGATCGATGAAGAACTTTGCAAACATCGAGAGTCCTCTCGGTTTCAATCTGTCGCCCGACCGGCCGCGATCAACGAATGGTCACTTCTTCTCCAAGGTCTTTGGAGCATCCGAACCCGCTCCCGGCGCCGGCACCGTTCCCACTATCCGCACCGGGCTTCCCGGCTGCACCTTCTGCAGGTTGTCCACGATCACCTTCTCGCCCGGCTTGATCCCAAATTCGACCACCCAGTCCGAGCCCAGCCAGTCGCCCAGCGTCACCGGCCGCCGCTCCGCGTTCCCGTCGTCGCCCACAACCATCACGAACGTGCCGTTCGGCGTATTCAGAACCGCTTCCTGCGGCACAGTCAGCACGTTCGGCCTCGACACCCCCAGAATCTTCAGCTTCACATACTGCCCCGGCAGCAGCCGCGATTCCTTGTTCGGAAACTCCGCGCGGATCATCGCCGTGCCCGTGTTCGGATCCACCTTCACATCGACGAAGTTGATCGACCCCGTCGATTCAAACACCGTCCCGTCCGACAGCGTGATCTGCGTCGGCAGGTGCTTGTCGTTCACCAGTTTGATCTTCCCGGTCGCGACATCGCTCCGCCACTTCAGCACATCGCGCTCGCTCACGTTGAAGTTCACATAGATCGGGTCCACCTGCTGGCTCGTCGCAAGCAGGCTGTTCTGCCCGGAATCCACGAGCGCGCCCTCCTGCTTCTCCGCCCGCCCGATCGTCCCCGACACCGGCGAGAGCACCTTCGTGTAGCTCAGCTCCAGTTCCGAATTCGTCACCCGCGCTTCCGAAAGTTTCACTTCCGCAACCGCCTCGTCGCGCTGCGCCTGCGCCCTGTCCAGGTCCGCCTGCGCGATGCCGCCCTTCTCCACGCCTTCCTTCACGCGCGACAGGTTTGATTCCGCCAGCGCCATCTGCGCCTTCGCCTGCGCAAGCTGCGCCCGCGCGATCTGCAGATTCGCCTCGAAACTCCGCGGGTCGATCGTGAACAGCAGGTCGCCCTCCTTCACCTGCCCGCCTTCTTCAAAGTGCCGCTTGAGCAAAAAGCCCTGCACCCGCGCCCGGATCTCGACCACCCGCGACGCCTCCGTCTGCGCGATGAACTCGTAGTTCCCCGGCGCCGTGACCGGCGTCACGATCTCCACCGCCACTTCCGGTGCCTGCATCGGCCTCGCCGCCTGCTGCTCCTTCTTGCGGCAGCCCGCCACTCCGATCAACATCGCTCCAGCCAAGATCACAGCCCGCGCTCGTCCGGTCCAGTGTGCATCAGCCATGCCGCAAGCATAAACCCGTACCACGCGCATCCGGCCAGATGCTTGTTTCAAACAACTATCTCTGGATGGGGATTTCGATACGCGACGGCCGAACGCCTCCCGCAAAACGTGCCCGGGAGGATTCGAACCTCCGACCGTCGGATTAGAAATCCGATGCTCTATCCAACTGAGCTACGGGCACACTGAAGAAGTTTAGAGCAGCAGCGGGGGGAGAGCCCCTGAGTGGCAGAACAGCAGATTCGCAGAGAACGGCGCAAACCGGCACGTCAATCGCGATTGATTTCGAGGGCACCCACCGCCGCAAACGCGCAGGCGCTTCAAGCCCATGAGCCGCGGGGTCTTCCCTCTGCCAATCTGCTGTTCTATCCCAATACGCTCGGCAGGATTTGAACCTGCGACCCTCGGTTTCGAAGACCGATGCTCTATCCAGGCTGAGCTACGAACGCGTTGCACACATGGTATCCGCGCTTTCATTTGGCCCTTTGGAAATTTGGCCCTTTGCCGCTTTGCCATTTGGCCCTTTGGCCATTTGCATCTACCCTCCCTCCCCATGGAAGCAGGAATTGTCGGTCTCCCCAACGTCGGCAAAAGCACCCTCTTTAATGCCCTCACGAAGGCGGGCGCGCTCGCCGCCAACTACCCCTTCGCCACCATCGAGCCCAACGTCGGCGTCGTCCCCATCCCCGACCCGCGGCTCGAGATCATCCGCTCCCACATCGAGTCGCAGAAGATCATCCCCGCGATGCTCCGCCTCGTCGATATCGCCGGCATCGTCAAGGGCGCCAGCGAAGGCGCCGGCCTCGGCAACAAGTTCCTCAGCCACATCCGCGAGACCGACGCGATCCTTCAGGTCGTCCGCTGCTTCCTCAAAGCCCCCGGCGGCGAAGACATCACCCACGTCGACGGCTCCGTCGATCCCATCCGCGATATCGAAACCATCAACACCGAGCTCGTCCTCGCCGATCTCGAAGTTGTTTCCGGCGCAGTCGGCAAGGCCGAGCGTGCCGCCAAGAGCGGCGAAAAAGAATCCGTCATCCGCTTCGAGGTTCTCAAGAAGCTCCAGCCCGTTCTCGATGCCGGCAAGGTCGCCCGCACCGTCCACTTCGACGACGCCGATCACCAGAAAGTCCTCAAAGGTCTCAATCTCATCACGTCCAAAAAAGTCCTCTACGTGATGAACGTCGACGAAGACGACGTGAACGGCGAAAACGAACTCTGCATGAAGGTCCGGGCGCACGCCGAGAAGGAAGGCGCCGAGTGGGTCCCCATCTGCGCCAAGATCGAAAGCGAGCTCTCCGAACTCGCCGACGCTGATCGCCTCGAAATGCTCCAGTCGCTCGGCATGGCTGAGCCCGCCCTCAACCGCCTCGCGCGCTCCGCCTACAAACTTCTGGGCCTGCAGTCGTTCTATACGGCGGGCCCGAAGGAAATCCGCGCCTGGACGGTCCCGATCGGCTCGACCGCCCCGCAGGCCGCTGGCGTCATCCACACCGACTTCGAGCGAGGCTTCATCCGCGCCGAAATCTACTCCGTGGCCGACCTCGAGAAATTCAAGAACGAAAAAGCCATCAAAGAAGGCGGCAAGATGCGCATCGAAGGCAAGGACTACGTGATGCACGACGCCGACGTGTGCCACTTCCTGTTCAACGTCTGATCGCGCCCATCGTGGCACCGCCCTTCCGGGCGGTGTCTTGACGCCGTCAATTCAAAACCCGTCTAGCTCGCGCAACTCCGAACCCCCCTCCCCGAGGGAGGGGGTTGGGGGTGGGTTTCGGGCCGCGTTGCGTTCGCCAATACGAACTGCGCACATCGCGCAACTCCGAACCCCCCTCCCCGAGTGAAGAGGTTGGGCGAAGGGTTTGCTTTTGCCTCCCTCCCTTTTCCCTCCTCTCTTCTCCGCGACCCTCCGCCCCCTCCGCCCCTCCGCGTTCTCTCGCCGCCTCTTTGCGTGTTCCCCTCCGTGGCCCATCGAGTTGACCTCTCCCCGCAACCTCAAGCCCCCCTCACGCTACACGCCTGCATGATCTCTCTCTTCCTCGCCGCGGCAGCGCTCGCTCAACCCGCGCCCGCACAAAATCATCCCGCCCCCAAGCCCACCCCCAAACCCACCCTTTTCGCAAGCGGCAAAGTCGAAACCGTCAACGGCATCACCTTCTCCCCCGACGGCAACACAGTCTTCAACGCCTTCATGCGCCGCGATCCACGCTCCCCCGAGTCCTTCGGGGGCGTGCGCATGGAGATCTGCACACAAACCTTCGACGGCGCTCGCTGGTCTCTCCCGCGCATCGCCGAGTTCTCCGGCAAACACAACGACTACGAGCCCTTCCTCTCCGCGGATGGCAAACGCCTCTTCTTCATGTCGAGCCGTCCGCGCCCCGGCACCGACAAAGACTGGATCCCGCAAGATGTGTGGGTTGTTGAGCGCGACGCCTCGGGCGTTCCCAACCAAAGGGAGAAGTGGGGCGGGTGGGGGACGCCGCGCTTCATCCCCGAAGCATCGAGCGACGGATACGACGGCTACCCCTGCGAAACCGCCGATGGCACCCTCTTCTTCGCCTCCGATCGCGAAGGAGGAAAAGGCTCGGTCGATCTCTGGTGCGTCCCCAAAGCCGAAACCGGCTACGGCGAGCCAATCAACCTGAGCGACATCAATGGCCCCGAAATCGAAACCGATCCTGTCCTCCCGCCTGACGGCTCGTTCATCATTTTTCAATCCGTCCCCAAAGACGCACCCTTCAGCGCCTGCGAACTCGCCGTTTCGTTCCGCATCACCAAGGACGGCATCGCCGACAACAAAGCACGCTGGACCAAGCCTGTACTCATCACCCGCATCAATACCGCCGACGGCGAAATCTCCCCCGCCCTCACGCCCGATGGCAAATCACTTCTCTATCTCTCCGGCCCCAAACTCATGCAAGCCGACCTCGCCTGGGCGCTCGACGGTCTGAAGCCCCTTCCCTGAAGCACTACAAACACACTCCCTCTCTCTTCTCTGTGTCTCTGCGCCTCTGTGGTAAACGCCTTTCTCCGTGGCGCTCCGTACCCCTCCGTTGAAGTCTTCCTCTCACTTCAGCCGCACCAGCTTCCCCTTCCGCTTGACAATGTTCTTGTAATCCCACTGAATCGCGGCCGATTTCTTTAGCCACCGTTTCAGGTCCTTCGCATCAATCTGATCCACATCCGTGTACCGCGCGCCCGCCGTCTTGAACCCGCCCTCGTCTGCCAGCCCGGGTTCCTCAAACGACCGCCCGCTCCAAAACAGCAGCCGCACGCAATCCTTCAGCTTGTGATACCCGACGATCGGATTCCCATCCAGGAACCACACCGGATGCGCGTGCCAGATCTTGCACTCGCTTCCCTTCAGATTCGCATCGATCGCTTTCGCCAGCGCAACACAAATCTTCTTGTCGCCCGCCGCCCGCGCCGCGTTGTACGCCCGGATGTCTTTGTGAATCGCCATGCGCTGAGCATAACGCGAGCGCCACCGCCTTCGTGGCACCGCCCTTCCGGGCGGTGTCTGCGCACTCCCCACATCCATGACGCCTTCACAACCCGCCTACAACCCGCCCACACTCCGCCCTTGCGATCCCCGCCTTCCGCACCAACGGTGCACCCCAGCCCAAGCCCAGGGCAACGCCCTGGGTACGCAAATACGTCCAATCCGAGCCCTGAAGGGGCGACCCAATTCATTCATGGGTTGCCAACCATCCTTTTATCACGCATACTTCTCCATGCGCCTCAACGCGGCATTCGCAACTCTCCTCGTCACCGCTGCGCTCTCAAGTAGCTCCGACGCCGCCGTGATTTATCATTCACAGTTCCGAGAAATAGCCGCTCTGCGATCCACGCTTCCGCCGTCTGGTTTCACCGCCAATTCGAGCGCCACCGGATCATTCGCGCAAACGCGAACCGCCCTTCGTCCGGTTCAATGGATGGGAATCGCGTACGTCATGTACGCTTCCGCAAGCATCGAATCCAACATCAATGCCTCCGGCATCTCCGCCTTCGGCTCTCTTGAAGCGAGAGGCACCCCAATAACCGTGTCTGCTCTGCAGGGTCCCATCGCTCGCGCTTGCGTGGAGATCATCACAACCTTTTCGGTCGATGTCGATACGCCATTCAACCTGGTCGCTTCCGCGCTCGCCCTGCGACCCACAGACCTGTTCGCAATCGAGTTGAAAGACATCGGCGGCAACAACCTCGTTCACGTCGACAATGCGTGGCCAAATGCATCCATCGAGTTCTCCGGCATCCTCATGCCGGGACAGTATTCCTTCCGCTACCTCGCCGAACTGAACTCGGGCGCGCATCTGCGGACAGATTACAGCGTCACCCTCGCCATTCCGGCGCCTGGTCCAATCCTTCTCGCTTGCGTTCTTGCACCCGTCGTTCGTTTCCGTTTCAGGCTGCGCGCTCAAGCGACATGTGCGGAGGCCGCGCCTCAATCTCTTCCCCCACAGCCCGCATCTCCACCACATGCTTCCGTATCGCGCGAACAACCGCATCCTTCTCCATCATCTGCCGCGCCGCGCCAAGCTCCGCAATCATCGCAGGCAAATTGAAATCACTCCGCAGTTCCCCCGCCCATGAGTTGATCCCCGGGAACGGCGTCGCCCTCAACTGCTCCGAGCCGTAGCAAAGCTCTTCATACAGCTTTTCCCCCGGCCGCTTCCCCGTCACCGCAACTTCCATCCGCGGCATGCCTTCATCCGGAGCCCCCTCCCCGAGGGAGGGGGTTGGGGGTGGGTTTATTCGCGCGGCGGCCATTTGAAGTTCGAATACATCCGAGTTCGTTCCCGCAATCCCCTTCACCACCGGCGCATACCCATGCGCCCGCACAAACCGCATCGCCAGATCCATGATCCGCACCGGGTCGCCCATATCCAGCACAAACACCGCCGCATCCGGCCCCGGCTCGATCGCAGCACTCTGAATCACCAGCATCGCCGCCTCGTGGATCGTCATGAAATACCGCGTCATCCGCGGATCGGTCACCGTAATCGGCCCGCCCTCTGCTAACTGCGTGCTCCAAATTGGTAGCACACTGCACGCGCTCCCCAGCACGTTGCCAAACCGCACCATGCTGAAGTTCGTCGCCGCACTCCCGCGCACCGCGCGTCCCTGCTTGTGCAAGCCCTGCGTGTACATCTCCGCAAGCCGCTTCGTCGCGCCCATCACGCTCGTCGGGTTCACGGCCTTGTCGCTGCTGATCAGCACAAACCGCTTTGCCCCGCACGCCAGCGCCGCATCCGCGACGCTCTTGGTCCCAAACAGGTTGTTCGTCAGCGCATGCGCCGGGTGATCCTCCATCAGCGGCACATGCTTATGCGCCGCGGCATGGAACACCACATCCGGCTTGAGCTCCAGCACATGCCGCATCGTCGCATCCGCATCCGCAATGTCATGCAAAAGCGCCTTGCGGGGCACATCCGGAAACTTCCGCGCAATCTGCCGGTCAATCTCAAAGAGCGCGTTCTCGCTCCGCTCCATCAGGATCAGCATGCCCGGCCGGAACGTCGCCGCAATCCGCGCGATTTCCGATCCGATCGACCCGCCCGCGCCCGTAATCAAAACTCGCGCGCCCTCAAGCACACTCGCGACCGCACGCCGATCGACTCCATACGGCGTGCGCCCGATCAGATCCGTCACATCGATCTCGCGCCCGCTCTTGACAAACGTCATGTCCGTCCGCGTCGGTGCTCGCTCCAGCAATTCCATCAGTGGGGGAACGATCCGTTCCTGCAACCCCGCCGCGCGAACCGCGCCGCGTGCCGCATCCAACTGCTTCGTCATCGCCGAAGGCAACGAGATGATCGCCAACGTCGCGTGTGCCTCGTGCGCGACTCGTCCCAAGCCCTCGATCCCATTCGCCGAATCGACATCGACAAACCCCACCGGGATCGGTGCGTCAGGCACCAGCCGCAACTGATCCACCAGCAGGCTCAACGTCTGTGCCGTTCCCACCAAAATTGCAGGGGCGGGCGAGGTGAGTGTGGGGGATGGATTCTGGTGATTCGTGGCCGGCCTTGGCATAGGAAAACTCTCCCGTCTGGTTATCGGCCGAACTTGACCCAAACTTCGAGCCGCTTGGGCAGGAATGTGAAGATGTCATCCCAAGCCGCCTTCTCCCTGAATTGCCGGCCTTATCCACGGTGTGTGCACGTCCAAGCGCCACGTTCGTTTGGCACCGGGCATCCGCCCGGTGTCTTGTGCTCCCTTCGTTCCTGCACCAGAAAACCCAGCGACCAATCGAAACTCGCATCGAACGCGGCCACCACCTACCTTGCCGACACCCCGGCGTCTCACTCGACCAGGCTTTCGACAACGTATCGCCGCAAGCAAGCGCATCTTCAAAATGCGCTCAGTCCGCAGGAGTCCGATGTGCCCCACGCGACCCCGTCAACACAATCGCAGTGCTCCATTTCGCACTCGCACCACCGAAAAGTTATCAGCTCCCGCCGCGCATCTCTTTTCCAATCCATTTGGTTTCGCCCGTGCTTTTCCGTACAATCGAGCCCGAATTCCAAATGGAATCCGCATCAACCTGGAATCCGCCTCATGAAGTTCGCGGCTCTCCTCCTCGCCCTGACCTGCCCGCTCGTCTCGCAAGCCTTCGCCCAGTGTGGCGCGCAGTGGCTCTCCGGTCTGCAGACCCCCGACCTCAACGGCGTGCCGACTGGTGCAGTGGAATGGGACCCGGATGGTTCCGGCCCACTTCAATCAGTGCTGGCTGTCGCTGGACAATTCACCAAGGCGGGCACGCTCACGGTCAACCGCATCGCGACTTGGAACGGAACGAATTGGCAAAGGCCCGAAGGAAACGCGCCGTTTCTCGGCTCGCCGCTGCAGAACCCGACTCTCTTTGCGTTCGGATCAAACTTGTACGCAATCGACAGTGCGCGTGTCTATCGGTGGCACGGCGCGGGCTGGACCGAACTTGTCGGCGTGAACGGCGTCCGACGCATCACTCAGTTCAACGGCTCGCTCATCGCCCTCGGCGATCTGATCATCGGTGGCCAGCCGCGCTTCGTCGCTCGTCTCGATGGGGCGACGTGGACGTCGATCAATCCGCCGTTCCGGACGGACTTCTCGAACACCGTCAATGACGTAACAGTCGTAGACGGCCAACTCATCATTTGCGGCAGGTTCTACTTGACTGGCAGCACGTCGCCCACGAGCTTTGCAACATTCGATGGTGCAACATGGATCAACGGAGCCGCGCTCCCCAGCGTCCACCCCGCGGAACAGTTCTGCTTTGCAGGCGGCCAACTTTACTCGAACAGTTTAAATGGCATCTTTGTGCGAAGCGGCTCAAACTGGAATCTGGTTTCGGCGTCCTTTGGGTCCAACACCTTCCTCTCGCAAAGCCCAAGCGGTCGGCTTTGCGCCCGTCCGAAGACCGGATCAGCGCCTGTTGCCGAATGGGACGGAACCGCCTGGCAAATAATCGGCAACGTGTCGCCCGGGTTTTTCGGTTCTGCTCCGTCCGGCCTTGTTTCGACTCGCTTTGGCCTCATCGCCTTCGGCAATTCCGCCACACGAATCTCCGTGTTCAACGGCTTCAACTGGGGACCTGTCAGCGAGAGCTTCGGCGGCATGCTCAGCGCCTTTGGCCATCTCAACGGCAGGTTGATCGCAGGACAGGGATTTAGGGGTCTGACAAGTTCAAGCTTCCTCGCCGACGACGCCAGAATCGCGCAATGGAACGGCGTGCGATTTGAAACCATCGGCTCGGCGCCACGAATGCCCGACTCGGTCTTTCTCACACGTCCCGGCATTATCTCTTTCGCGGCAGATCAATCCCGCCTCCTCGTTGCAGGCATCTTCGGCGAGTTCGAGAAGAACTCCGCGGGCGGCTTGCTCGAACTCTCGTCCGATGGAAGCCTTCAGACTCTCGCGCCGTTGCTCGAGTATGCCGACCCGACGGTGTCTCCCGTCGTCTACTCAGTCGTACCGTTTCAAGGCAAGCTTCACGCCGTCGGCCGTTTCGATTCTTCAGGCGGACATCCCCTTTCAAACATCGCTCGGCTCGGCGATTCCGGTTGGGAATGGCCTGAAGCCGGCCTGACCAACGGCGGCGGCGATATTGTCTCGGTCACGGCTGCCATCGTCTTCGGAGAAGAACTCATTGTGTCAGGGGCCTTCACCTTTGCGGGCGACACCGCTGCATCCAGAGTCGCCCGCTGGGACGGCGAACATTGGCACGCCATGGGCGATCCATCCGCCAGTTTCTATGCCTTCGCAATCTTCAACGGCGATCTCTACGGCACGGGCAGATTCACCGTCGACTCCCACTCGTACTACCTCGCCAAATGGACCGGCACCGAATGGCAGCCGATTCCCGGTCCCCTCGAAGGCTACGGCTACGCCCTCCTCAACTACCAGGGCAACCTCCTCGTCGGTGGCGAAACCACCTCCGGCGCGATCATCCTCCAAAAGTGGAACGGTACCACTCTCTCTGAATTCGTGACCGGCCTCAAACCCAGCGGCAAGGTCTACGCCCTCGCCGAAGATCACAACGAACTCGTCGTCGGTGGCGACATCTCCCTCACCGTCAGCAGCATCCAATCCAACTTCTTCGCCCGCTGGTCCCCAGATGGAATCCCCTGGATCGCCCAGCACCCAGAACCCGCAAGCGCCAACTGCGGCCGCTCGCTCACCTTCACCGCGCAGCCCGCCCTCGGCTACACCAAATACACCAAGTACCAGTGGCGCCGCAACGCAGTCAATCTCGCCAACGGCACAACCCCCTCCGGCACGATCATCGCCGGCGCCACAACGCTCTCCCTCTCCCTCTCCAACGTCAGCCCCTCCGACGCCGGCAGCTACGACTGCGTGATTTCCTCAATCACACCATCCACCTGCCCCGCAGTCACCACAAATTCCGCCCTCGCGACCATCCTCTGCTGCCCCGCCGATTTCAGCGGCGATCTCCTCGTCGACGACACCGACTTCCAAACCTTCATCGTCGCCTACAACATCCTCGAATGCCCCCCCGTCTGCCCAGCCGACCTCAACCACGACAACTACGTCGACGACGCCGATTTCCAGCTCTTCGTCCAAGCCTACAACGCCCTCGTTTGCGAATAGTCAGCACATCGCCGCAAACCGCTGAACCCTCGCGCCAAAACAAAAAACGACCCGAGCACTCGCTCGGGTCGCTTTGATTTCAAGCAGTTTCCAACTTCAAACAGCCGGATCAAAGAGCGCTGATTTACCACCCGCCCCCATCTCCACCGCGGTCTCCCCCGCGCCCCCCTCGATCCCCACCTCGTCCCCCCCCGCCGTACCCACCGCGCCCGCCTCCTCCGCCCCCGCCAAATCCACCTCGTCCCCCTCCGCCACCGAATCCACCTCGGCCGCCGCCGCCGGCACCGGCTTCGCGGGGCTTGGCTTCGTTGACGACGAGCGGGCGGCCCCCGAACTGCTGGCCGTTGCAGGCTGCGATTGCCTTGCGGGCTTCCTCGTCGTTGGCCATCTCGACGAAACCGAAGCCGCGGGGGCGGCCGGTTTCGCGGTCGATCACGATCGCGGCCGACGTCACCGCACCGAAGGTGCTGAACTGGGTGCGGAGCTCGTCTTCGGTGCAGCTGAAGGGCAGATTGCCGACGTAAATCCTCATACCGTTTCTCGCATCTTGCCTGAGCATCCAACCCTGAATCGATGAAACCTACTCGGCGCTCAAGCAGAATCCGAAACGGTCCCAAGACCACCCACTTCAGACAGTCGAACGGGTGCAATCCGCCAAAAGTATAGCCGGGAATCGGCAATTTGCCGCACGCGGAAAGTGCTGCAAAACAGCGGCACCCCCGGGAAGGGCGGTGCCACGATCGGGCGACACCTAGCGTTTGCGGAATGGATGTCGATGCGAACTCTGTGCCCGGTCCCGCGGTTGCCGCGGCGTTGTCTGCGCAGCCGGAGACCGCGCTCGCGGTGCGAGCCGCTTCGGAGGATTGCCTTGCGCAGTTGAGCGGGCGGCCTTGCGATCTGGCCTTTGTTTTCTTCTCCTCGCATCACACCGAGCAGGCCGAGGCGATCTCGCGCGATGTGCGCGCCATGCTGCGCCCGGTTAATTGCATGGGCGTCTCGGCCGAGTCGGTGCTCGGCGGCGCGATCGAACTCGAGCGGGCGCCGGGCGTATCGATCCTCGCGCTCTCGCTTCCCGGCGTGCGGCTGAGCGCGTTCACGTCGGATTCGTTCCCGCCGCTCGATGCGAACGAGAAGGAGCACGTCGCGGTGCTGGCGGGGGGTGTCGGCGCATCGGAAGACAGCGCTGCGACCTTCGTCTTCGCCGATCCGTTCAGCATCCCGGTTCTGCAGCTTGTTCCCGCGCTCAACAAGGCGCGGCGGATGGATGCGCAGGGCAAGCCCATCGGCCGCGTCATCGGCGGCCTCGCTTCCGCCGCCCGCGCCCCCGGCGGCAACGCCCTCTTCCTCGATGGAAAAATCGCCCGCTTCGGCGCGGTCGGCGTGACGCTCTCGGGGAACTTGAGCGTCGACACCATCGTCAGCCAGGGCTGCCGCGCTGTCGGCCAGCCGATGCTGATCACCAAGGCCAGGAACAACCTCATCCTCCAACTCGGCGGCAAGCCCGCCCGCGAGGTCATGCGCGAAGTCGTCAACGACATGGACCCGGGCGACCGCGGCGCGCTCTCGGGCGGCCTTTTCCTCGGCCGCGTCATCAACGAGTACAAAGCCCGCTTCGGCCGCGATGATTTCCTCATCCGCGCCGTCGTCGGCGAAGACCCAACCTCCGGCTCGATCGCCGTCGCCGATTTCGTCCGCCCCGGCCAGACCGTCCAGTTCCACGTGCGCGATGCCGACACCGCGACGCAGGATCTGTCGCTGCTGCTCGACGGCCAGCGCCTGCACGAGCGCCCCGCCGGCGGCCTCCTCATCACCTGCAACGGCCGCGGCACACGCCTCTTCCAGGAAAAAAACCACGACGCCGCCGCAGTCTGCCGCGCCTTCGGTCAGGTGACCGCCGGCGAGCAAAAAGCCAAGCCCGGCTCCATCATCACGCCATCGTTCTTGCCGGGCGGTGCAACAGGTGGAATCTTCCCCCTCGCAGGCTTCTTCGCCTCCGGCGAAATCGCCCCGGTTGGGGGGGTTGGTGCCGATTCCTTCCTCCACGGCAACAGCGCGTGCTTAACGCTGTTCCGCTCGAAGTAGCATCTCCGGATTTGCAATTTGCCATTTGATAATTTGCCATTTCGCATTCTGTATCCGCCCAGCGCGTCTTTGCCTTTGGTCCTCCCCCTTTCCCAAAGGGGGAGGTGGCATCGCGCAGCTTTGCGAAGCGATTGACGCGAAGGGGGTTTCTTCTGATGACGCAAGCAAACCAACCCAATCGCGTCACCAGCATGGCCTTCTTCATCGTGGGAGCGGTTTGTTTCGCGGCACTCGCGATCGTGCGGCCTGCAGAAATCGGCTCGATCCAAAAAGGAATCGACCAGTGCGCCTCCTGCGGCATGACAATCGAAGATGTTGAATTCGCCGCCGCCCGCGTGGTGATCCAGAACGCCCGCCCCCTCCTCTACGACGATCTCGGCTGCATGCTCGATGCCGATCGCGAAAACGAGGGAGGCACAGCGCACGCACGGTTCGTCCAGGATTTCAGCGGCACAGGCTGGATCGATGCCACGCGGGCGTGGTATGTCATGGATGCCAAAAACCGCACCCCAATGAGCTCGGGGATTCTGGCGTTTCGAGCGCGGCCGGCAGCCGGGTCGCTGACCTTTCAGGAAGTAGCAAAGGCCCGCCACGCCTTCATGCAAGCCAAGTACGGCGGCCAATAAGCAAACCCAGTAAGCCAATTCAGTACGCTGAGAAATAGGTCCCACACGACCCATAGGCCCCATACGTCCTATTCCTCAGCCCCCGTCCCGAACCCCCATGCCCTTCATCCCCCCACACGGCAACTACAAGGAACTCCTTTCCTACAAGAAAGCCGAAATCGCCTACGACATCACCTTCCGCTTCTGCGAGCGCTTCCTCAAACGTGGCGACCGCACCATCGACCAGATGTTCCAGGCCGCACGCTCTGGCAAAAAAAACATCGTCGAGGGCACCGCGGCATCCGGCACTTCCAAAGAGATGGAAATCAAGCTGGTCAACGTCGCCCGCGCCAGCCTCGAAGAGCTGCTCAACGACTACCAGGATTTCCTCCGCGTCCGCGATCTCGCGCTCTGGCCCAAAGACTCCAAAGAAGCCCTCTTCGCCCGCAAGCTCGGAAGTGATCCCCAAGCGACCTACGAGACGTATCGGTCCTACTGCGAAACCCGCCCCGCCGACGTCGTCGCAAACATCGCCATCTGCGTGATCCACCAGGCGAACTTTCTCCTCGATCAACAGATCCGCCGCCTGGAAACCGACTTCATCAAAGAAGGCGGCATCCGCGAACGCATGACCAAAGCCCGCCTGGAATACCGAAGCCGCGCCAACAGCCAACCCAGAAAAAAATGAATCGGCCCTATTGGTCCCATCGGACCTCGATGTCCTATTTCCCATTCTCAACCGCGGCAGAAGTCCCATTTGCCGCATCCGTCCCATCCGTCGCATCGGCCCCATTGGACCTATTCGTCCCATTCTCATTTCGCTTCGCAAATCCCCCGTGCGCTGAACCCATACGCATCCAGCACCGCCGCACACCATCGTGGCATCGCCCTTCCGGGCGATGTGCCTTCGCAAAGCCAATCCACCGCTCCTCGCGCGCGGCAGAAGTCCCATTTGCCGCATCCGTCCCATCCGTCGCATCGGCCCCATTGGACCTATTCGTCCCATTCTCATTTCGCTTCGCAAATCCCCCGTGCGCTGAACCCATACGCATCCAGCACCGCCGCATC
>JAEUJD010000025.1 GCA_016793015.1 Phycisphaerales bacterium | reverse complement strand
GCAAACGCACATCTCGCTCGATGATGATTTCGTCGGCCATGCGGGGCCAGCCGGTGAGGCCGAGGCGAGCGGAGACCGTGCCGGCGTGCATCGAAGCGCCTTGCGTCAGCGTTGCCTCCTGACAATGTTGCATAAAGGTGGAGCCGGTCTGGCTGACTGCCGCGAAGACGCGGGACATGACCTGGGCGGAGGCGATGCAGTCGCCGTCGTCGCTGAAGGCGACGGCCCCGGCGCGGTGAAGGAGCTGGATCTCGGCGATCTCAAGACCTTTGCGGCCCTTCGTTCCTGCGGCGACCGGAAAGACGCGGCAGCGGGCGGTGAGATTCGCGCGGTCGTAGATGAAGCGGACGAGCTCGGGCGTGTCGATCGCGGGGCTGGTGTTCGGCATGCAGCAGACGCTGGTGAAGCCGCCCGCGACTGCCGCGGCTGTGCCGGTTTGGATCGTTTCTTTGTGTTCGTGTCCGGGCTCGCGCAGGTGAACGTGCGGATCGATGAGGCCGGGGGTGACGAGCATGCCGTCGGCGTCGATGCAGCGTCCACCGGAAGGTGCGCTGAGTTTCTTGCCGATGGCCTTGATGACGCCGCCTTCGACGAGGATGTCGCAGACCTTGTCGAGTTTGGATGCAGGGTCGATGACGCGGCCGCCTCGGATGAGGAGGCAGTGGGCGTGTTCGCCGTGCTCGGACGGACGTGCCGCGGCACGCATAGCGATGGTGTTCTTGGGAGCGTCCTGACGGCTCTTGATCGTTGTTTGGGGGGGCATCCTGGGTGGAGGATACGAAGTTTGCGGAACGGGGAAGCGCGGGAAAACGTGAAGAAGCACGGGGAATGCGCGAGATCGAATTCCACGGGCTCAGGGCGTTGAAAAGCGGGGCGGTCTGCGCCTATCCTGCCCGTTCCAACGGACTGGTTCCAAAGGAAAAGTCCGGGGTGTAGCGCAGCTTGGTAGCGCGTTTGACTGGGGGTCAAAAGGTCGTGGGTTCAAATCCCGCCACCCCGATTGGCAGACTCGATGGCCCCGGCAAACGCCGGGGCCATCGGTGTTTCTGGGATGACGAAAACCGATCGGTGTGACCTGCGAGCGTGCGTGCTGCTTGAACGACGTCGCATGCCGACCCTTCCACGCCCGAACGCATTCCAAGATAAAGTGTCGCGCTCGTGTATTGTCTCGCCCGTTCGGGTGTGAAGCCCCGCACCCTCAGGATGTACGGTCCTTTGTCTTTGGAGGCGGGGCCGTTCGGGGCAGGGTCACGCACCGTGCCTCCTGCGGCGAGAGATGCTCGGAAGAGGGAGAAAGGACATGGACACTCCGAAAGTAAGTTGCGAGGCCCTGAAAAACGTGCTGCGGGAGGCGTACGCAGCGCTCAACAGGAACGACATCCCGGCGTTCGTGCGTTCGTTTGATCCGGGGATCGAACGGATTGAATTCGAGGGCTCTCCGCAAGGCGGTCGCTATCAGGGACTCGAAGCCGTGAAGGCACACGTCTCGAAGGGCCGCGGCACATGGGCCGAGGGCGGATGCGAGCCGGAACGATTCATCGCGGCGGGCGATCGGATCATCGTTCTCGTTCGTGTGCGTGTGAGACTGAAGCACGAGACGGAATGGCGCGAGGGGCATACTGCGGATGTCTACACGTTCCGCAACGGGAAGGCTGTTGAGTTTCGCACGTTTGCGGAGGCAAGGCAGGCGTTTGCATGGGCGGGAGTCGAGGCCTCTGGATGATGCGATGAAGGATCTATGGAACGCGCGTCGTGACCGAAACGCGTTTTAGCCGATTGCGGCGACGATGCTTTGCGCGACTGCTTCGGCGACCTTAATGCCATCAACTCCCGCAGAAAGAATGCCACCCGCGTATCCCGCGCCTTCACCCGCAGGATACAGGCCCTTGGTATTGAGGCTTTGAAAAGTCTCGTCGCGTCTGATGCGGATGGGAGATGAGGTGCGAGTTTCGACACCGGTGAGGACGGCGTCGTCCATGTCGAAGCCGCGGATTTGGTGGCCGAACCTGGTGAGGGCTTCGCGGACCGCGACGATCGCGTAATTCGGAAGGCACGGCGTGAGGTCGGTGGGGAGCACGCCGGGCGTGTACGAAGGGATCACGCTGCCGAGGGATGTGCTGGGGCGTTTGGCGATGAAATCGCCGACACGCTGTGCGGGGGCGGCGTAGGTGCTACCTCCGGCGATGAACGCGGCGGATTCCCATTTGCGTTGGAATGCAATGCCAGCGAGCGGGCCGTCGGGGTAGTCTTTTTCGGGTGTGATGCCGACAACGATGCCGGCGTTGGCGTTGCGCTCGGAGCGCGAATACTGGCTCATGCCGTTGGTGACGACGCGGCCTTCTTCGGAAGTTGCGGCGACGACCGTACCACCCGGGCACATGCAGAAGCTGTAGACGTCGCGTCCGTTTTTGGCGTGGTGGACAAGTTTGTAATCGGCGGCACCGAGAATGGGGTTGCCGGCGCTTCGGCCGAAGCGGGCGACATCGATGAGCGATTGCGGATGCTCGATGCGGAAGCCGATCGAGAAGGGCTTGGCTTCGATGTAGACGCCCCGGTCGTGGAGCATCTGGAAGGTATCGCGGGAGCTGTGGCCGATGGCGAGGACGACGTGATCGGAAGCGAGGCGCTCGCCACTGGCGAGGACGACGCCTCGGATCTGGCGGGTGCCATCGGCGCGGGTCTCGATATCGAGATCAGTGACGCGGCTTTGGAAGCGGTACTCGCCACCGAGCGATTCGATGGTCGCCCGCATGTTCTCGACCATCTTCACGAGGCGGAAGGTGCCGATGTGGGGGTGCGCTTCGATCAGGATTTCGGGCGGGGCGTCGGCCTTGACGAACTCGGTGAGGACCTTTCGCCCGAGATGCCGCGGATCTTTGATCTGGCTGTAGAGCTTGCCATCGGAGAACGTGCCCGCGCCGCCTTCGCCGTATTGCACGTTTGATTCGGTGTTGAGGATGGACTTGCGCCAGAGGCCCCAGGTGTCTTTGGTGCGTTCGCGGACGACTTTGCCGCGCTCGAGGATGATGGGTTTGAAGCCCATTTGGGCCAGGATGAGCGCCGCGAAGAGGCCGCAGGGGCCGGAGCCGATCACGAGCGGGCGGGTCGCGAGATTTGCGGGGGCCTTGGCGACGAAGCGATATTCGATGTCGGGCGTGGGCTTGACGTGGACGTCTTGCGCGAATCGCTTGAGCACGCCTGCTTCGTCTTTCACTTCCACATCGAGTGAATAGATGAGCATGATGGCATAGTTCTTGCGGGCGTCGTGGGCGCGGCGAAAGACCGTGCAGGAAAGCAGATCGGTCGGCGGTATGCGCAGGCGACCGGCAACGGCCCGAGCGATGGCTTCGGGGCTGTGGTTCAGCGGGAGTTGGATGCCGGTGAGTCGGAGCATCGAAAGTCGGATCCAAAGGTAGCCGTTCTGCGTGCGAATCAGGATCGCTCGGCGCGGGATTGCCGCGGTATGCTGAGGGGATGAGAGTCTGCATTCCGTTTGTTCTTGCCGGGGTCTCGTTGCTCGCGCTTTGTGGCTGGGTGCGCCAGCCCCAGGCGGAAGCGCCGAAGGCGTCGGACGTCGTGCGGCCCGCGCCGTGGTACGAGTCGGAGATTCGGGCGTTTGAAGCGGCGGATAAGGCTTCGCCCCCGGCACCGGGACAGGTGCTGTTTATTGGCAGTTCGAGCGTTCGGATGTGGACGACGCTGGTGGCGGACATGAAGCCCGCGCCGGTGATCAATCGGGGGTTCGGCGGCTCGCGAACTGCGGATGTGATGGCGGTGTTCGACCGGATTGTGCTGCCCTACAAGCCGAGCGTGATCGTGTATTACTGCGGCGACAACGACCTTGGGATGGACAACACCGACTCGCAGGCGGTTGCGGACGGCTTCATTGCGTTCGACAAGCGGGCGCGGGCGGAATGGCCCGGCGTGAAGGTGATGTACATCGCGATCAAGCCGAGTGTGCAGAGATGGAAGAATTGGGAGGCGATGAGAAGGACCAATGAAATCGTGCGGGCGTATTGCGAGAAGATGCCGGGAGCGACGTATCTGGACATTGTGACGCCCGCGCTGACAGCGGATGGAAAACCGGACCCGATGACATTCCGGGAGGATGGGCTGCACCTGAACGAGAAGGGGTACGCGATCTGGAAAAACGTGGTTCGCGGTCCTGTGGTGGAGGCTTGGGAAAAGAGCACGAAGTGAGCGGGATGGGTGAGAACTCTTGCGGCGGCGCACCAATGAGCGCGGCGGTGCGGCTGCGCGATACCGAGTCGGGCGATTTGCCCGAATTGTTCAGGATCCAGCTCGATCCCGAAGGCAATCGCATGGCAGCGGTCATCCCGCGCGACGAGCCCACGTTCTTTGCGCATTGGGCGAAGATTCTCGGGGATCGGCGTGTCGTTGCAAAGACGATTGTTGTGGATGGCGTGCTGGTCGGCTCGATCTCGTGCTTCCAGCGTGAAGGGAAGGACTTTGTCGGCTACTGGATCGCGAAGGATCAATGGGGGAAGGGGATTGCGAGCCGGGCGCTGGTATTGCTGCTCGAAGAGGTCACCATCCGGCCTCTGCATGCCCGCGTGGCGAAGGAGAATGCCGCATCGCTCCGCGTGCTCGAGCGGAGCGGATTCGAGATCACCGGCTATCGCATCTCGCCGCCGGATGGACGGCTGCTTGAGTGTGAAGAGGCGATGCTGGTGCTGCGGTAAGACGGGTGTGTACTCGAATCGCGGCGCGCAATCCGAGAAAGGAGAGGGCACCGATACTGAGCACCGTGAGCAACCATTGGAGAGTCGTTGCCGCGGAGAACGAAACGCCGATGCCGGTGAGAAGAAAGACATACGCCGCGATGCAACCGGGGCACTTGGGGATCAGCGCGAGGGTGGCGAGTGGAGTCGCCCATTGAACGAGCGCGACGATTCGGCGAAGCCACCTTGTTTGGGTGCTGCGCGATGCCGGCGCAGCGACAGCGGGCGGGGCGGTCTCGCCCTGTGAACAGCAGTGCATTGGATGTTCCTTCAAACGCGGTTGTTGGGTGCGGAGTGGGGGTGGGGGGCGGCGAACGGGGCGATCAGCGAGGTAGTGGGGCGGTGATGCCCGGGCGTTCGGCCCATGGAACGACAAAGCTGGTGTCGCTGTAGCGATCGTGGTGACGGAGCCAGGTCAGCATGCCGCGGGAGGGGTCTTCATCGCGCCCTTTTGGTGTTGCATCGATGAAGCGGTAGGCGGTCAGAAAGTCTTCGAGCCCGCGGCCGAACGACGAATACGTGTGGTAGATGTTGCCCTGATCGTCCTTTGTGAAAACCGAAAGCCCGGGGAGTTCGCGAATGCCGAAAGGCTTGCGGTTGAAGTTGTACACCGAGTTGTCGGCGGCCAATTCCTGATCGGTGAACGAGACTCCGTAATCGTGACCGAAGTCCGTGCCGGCACCCGAGACCCACGGAAAATTCCAGCCCATCCGCTTGCGGAATTGCTCGATCTGCTCGATCGGCGCTTTGGAAATTGTGATGAACGAGATATCGCGATGCGCGAGGTGCAGGACGAGTCCGTTGTAGTGGTCCGCGATGAACGAGCACGACATGCAGCCCTGCGACCAGGTGGGATCGAACATGAAGTGGTACACGATGAGTTGGCTGCGGGGGCCAAAGAGATCGGCGAGCGATCTCTTTCCTGCCGGCGAATCGAACGTATAAGACTTGTCGACTTTGACCCAGGGGAGGTCGCGCACCTTTGCGGCGAGCGCATCGCGCCGGCGGGTCATGTCCTTTTCTTCGGCGAGCAGAGCGATGCGTGCCTGAAGCCATTCCGACTGGGAAACGACACGGTGCGGCGGGATCGGGGAAGTGGCGTTGGTCATGGCGGTGGTTCCGGTATTTGGTAATTGCAGTTGCGAATGTGTGATTCGGATGGCGCGGGGCTGGCAGGCTCGGCGGCGTCAGCGCGAAGCCTTGTTCTTCGCTTTGATCTCCGCGATCTCTTTGATTCGGTTCATTCCGTGCTGCCAGCCCTCGGGCATTCCTTCGCGGAATTCCTGGGGAATCAAGCCCATGCTGCGATGCGTGAGCGTGAGCCGCGTGCCGCTGCCTTCGGCTTTGAGGCGGTACTGGACGTGGTTCATCGCGGGGAATGACATCGGCATAGGGCCCATGAGTTCAAGGAGCGTGGGTGCCTTGATGACTTGGACATGGCCCCACAGGTGGCCGCATTTGTGGCCGCCCGCCTCGCCTAGATCGCGATACCAGCGTCCGCCGGGCCAGGGCTCGACTTTCATGGGAAATGGCTTGCCGTCGGGCATCTGGCTGCCCGGACCGAGTTCTTCGAGCACGGCTTCGAAGGCGATGTCGGGCGTCGCGGCGATGAAGATCTCCTGCCGGATATCGAGGGTGTGGAAGGCGTCGTTGTTGATGGCGGGTGAGGATGGAGGCATCGATAGTTCCTTTCAGGCGTGGGGCGGGTGGTTCGGTTTTCGCGGAATCGGGTGGTTGGTTCTTGCTGAATCCCGTTCGATCTCTGCGGCACGGCGGTAAATGCGTTTGAGTTGGCATTCCCAGAACCAGTCCGGGGCATCGAGCCAACGGAACTCCGCCCAATGGCTTTCCGGCTTCCGGGCTCGGCCTGTGTTCTTCAGCTTGCGTCGGTGGTGGTGCATGAGTATCCCACGTCGGAATATATTCTCAAAACGGAATATGTCAAGTGGAGGAATTGGCCCAACAGGAAAAAACTTGCATGCGCAATCGAAGCCGGTGAGGGTCAGGCGCCGGCCCGCATCACTTCGTCCCATTGTGCCCCGAGGCGCTTGTAGGAGATCGGGAGGGCTGTGCCGAGCGTCTGGGCGAAGAGCGAGACACGCAACTCTTCGAGCATCCAGCGGAACTGGACAAAGGCATCCTTGCGCGGTCCATCCTGCGCGAGGACGTGGATGTTGCCGGTGAAGAGCTGCCACCAGGGCTTGAGTTCGGCGAGAAGCTTCTCATCGCGGGTGATGCCGCCGCCGGGGAGGTGCTCGAGACGGATACGGGAAGCGGTGAGGTAGCGGGCGATATGGGGAAGCCATTCACGGGGCGTGTTGAGCAGGAAGCCGGGTTCGAGCAGACGAGGAGCGTGGTCCTTCTCGTCGGCAAGGACGTTGGCGAAGGTGGGGCTCTTGGTGATTGAGAGCTTGGAGGCGAGCAGCTGATGTGCCTCGACTATGTCGCCCGCGACCTTGCGGACCGCGCTTCCGGCATTCCAGAGTTTCGGTTCTGCTTGCGAAACGGCGCGATCGAACGCCGACTCCTCCCGTATGTCTTGAAAGCCTTTCTCGAAGAGTGTCGCGTCGGCCGCGAGCATAATGAGATCGTTCAGGAAATCGTCCCACTTTGCGAGCGGGGCGGACATCATGCGGAGGCGTTCGAGATCGGGAAGGCCCCGGCGCAGGCGACCGAACTCGTGGGACGCGGTGAGAATGTAAAGTCGGCAGAGGCCGGCGCGATGGAGTTGTTCCGCGCGGTGCGGAGAATCTGCGAGGCGCAGGCCGCAGGACGTTGTGAGATCAACGAGCGCGGGATACGCGGTGATGTTGATGCCCGCGCGATCGATCTGGACGGCGGATGGAAGGTCCCCGAAGTTCCACTCGCGGATGCCGTCGCGGCTGAACTGATCGCCGCCGCCCCTGGGAAGGCGACGCGTGCCGATGGGAGCGAACCTTGACTTCAAGGAAGCGAGGTCGCGGCTCTGGGCCAGTTCTTTGCCGGCCTCATCCAGTACTCGGTAGTTGAAGCGCAGATGGATCGGGATTGCTTCGAGGCGCCAGGCGTTTCGCGCGATGTCGCCACTGAGACCTTTGGTGTGGAGGCGGATTTCGATCGCGAGCGCATCGAGCAGCGAGCCCTTGCCGAAGGTGAGCCGGGACGCGACCGATTCGGCGAAGGCGGGCACGTTGACGATGTGGTGCCGGTACGCCTTGGGGAGCGATCGGATGAGCTCGGCAACAAGCTCTTTGACTTGCCCGGGTACGAGCCAGAGCGAGCGTTCTTCGTCGATCTGATGGAGGGCCTCGAGCGGGACATCGACGGTGATGCCATCGCGTGCCGCGCCGGGGTCGAGCGTGTACTTGAGCGGCAGGCGGCTGCCGAAGACCGGCATCTCGGAGGGGAACTGGCGGGGATCGGCTTGGATGTCGGAAGCGACGACATCCTGACGGGCGAGGTGGAGCAGCTTGGGCTGACGCCGATCCATTTCCTTGCGCCAGGCCTCGAAGAGGTGCGTGGTGCAGATGGTGGGCGGGAGTTTCCTGTCGTAGAAATCAAAGACGGCGCGATCCCCCGCGAGCAGATCGCGACGGCGCATCTTGGCTTCGAGCGCCTTTATGTCGTCGATCAGATTCAGATTGTGCGTGAGGAAGGGCGCATCGGATTCCATCTCGCCGAGAACAAGCGCGTTCTCGATGAAGATCTCTCGGCTGGTCTTCGGGTCGACCGTTCCGAAGTGGACGGGGCGTTTGCTGACGATCTCAAGCCCGTGGAGCAGCACGCGCTCGTTGGCGATGACGCGCCCTGAGTCGCGCTTCCAGCGGGGCTCGCTGTACGTGCGTTTGACGAGGTGGGCACCGAGTTGCTCGATCCACGCCGGATCGATCTTCGCGGCACACCGCGCGTAGAGCTTCGTAGTCCGCACCAGTTCGGCCGCCATGATCCACTGCGGCTTGGCCGACGACAACCCCGAACCCGGATGCAGGAAGAACTTGATGTTGCGGCAGCCCGTGTACTCCGCGTTTTCACCCTTCGTGCCGATACTCGAGAGCAGCCCCGCAAGAATCGCCCGATGGACCTGATCTGGTGAGGCGGGCGACTTCGAGAACCGAAGCCGCATTTCGCTCGAGATCGAACGCAACTGCCTGTAGATCTCGCTCCATTCACGGAGCCGCATAAACGAAAGGAAGCTCGCGCGGCAGGTGGCGCGGAGCCGGCTACTCGTGAGCTTGTTGTTCAGTTCGTGATAGTGATCCCACAGGTTAAGCAGAGCTTTGAAGTCTGAAGTTGTGTCCTTGAAGCGGGCGTGCATCTGGTCCGCCTGCTCCTGCTTGTCCATCGGGCGCTCGCGCGGGTCTTGGATCGAGAGCGCGGAGGCGATGACGAGGGCCTCGTGAACACAGCCCTCGTGATCGGCCGCGAGGATCATGCGGCCGAGACGTGGATCGATAGGTAGCTTTGCGAGCTTGCGCCCGATCTCGGTGAGGTTTCCCTCTTCGTCGAACGCCGCGAGTTCGTGGAGCGTTTCGACGCCGTCGCGAATCGCGCGGCTGTCGGGCGGCTCGACAAATGGGAAATCTTCCGGCTCGCCGAGGCGGAGCGCCTTCATCTGGAGGAGCACGCTTGCCAGATTCGTGCGAAGAATTTCGGGTTCGGTGAACTCTTCGCGTTTCAGGTAATCGTCTTCTTCGTAGAGACGGAAGCAGATGCCGGGCCCGATTCTGCCGCAGCGTCCGGCACGCTGATTGGCTGAAGCCTGCGAAACCGGCTCGATGGGGAGGCGTTGCACGCGTGTGCGCGTGGAATAGCGGCTGACGCGGGCGAGGCCGGGATCGATGACGTAGCGGATTCCCGGAACGGTGATGGATGTTTCAGCGACGTTGGTGGCGAGCACGATGCGGCGCCGCGACGGTCCCGACTTGAACACCCGCATCTGCTCATCGGTTGAGAGCCGCGCGTAGAGCGGGAGGATTTCTGTGTCCGCGGGCATTGCATGCCGGAGCGAATCGGCGACGTCGCGGATTTCGCGCTCGCCCGGCAGAAAGACGAGAATATCGCCAGGACCGGTGGCGATGGCTTCCTTTGCCGCGGCGACAATGGCCTCTTCTTCGGTGAGATCCAGATCGGGCCCGTCTTCATCGCCGGAAGGGCGACTGAGCGGGCGGTATCGCATCTCGACGGGATAGGTGCGTCCCGAGACCTCGATGATCTGCGCGGGCTTGCCGTCGATCGAGAAATGATGGGCGAATCGCTCGGGGTCGATCGTCGCGGACGTGATGATGAGCTTCAGGTCCGGCCGGGCGGGGAGAAGGCGCTTGACGTAGCCGAGCAGGAAGTCGATATTGAGCGAGCGTTCGTGGGCTTCGTCGATGATGAGGGTGTCGTAGTGCTCGAGCAGGCGATCGCGCTGCGTCTCGGCGAGCAGGATGCCGTCGGTCATCAGTTTGATGTACGTTTCCGGCGAGGTTGCATCGGCGAAACGCATCTTGAAGCCGACCGCGCCGCCGGTTTTTACACCGAGTTCTTCGGCGATGCGTGCCGCGACCGATCGTGCCGCGACGCGGCGAGGCTGCGTGTGGCCGATGAGTCCCTTGATCCCCCGATCGAGTTCGAGGCAGATCTTGGGCAGTTGGGTGGTTTTGCCCGAGCCGGTCTCGCCGCAGAGGACAAGCACCTGGTTGCGCTGGATGGCCTCCGCGATTTCGGAGCGGCGCTGAACAACGGGCAACGCTTCGTCAAAGGTCGGGATCGGGCGCTTGGCGAAGCGTTCAGCGCATCGGGCGACGGAACTTTCGATCGCTTCCGCCATCGCGCGAATCTGCTGTTCGCTCGGCTGGCGGAGGGAATCGAGCCTCCGGAGCAGGCCGTGACGATCGGCGTTCGCGCAGTCGGCGAGGCGCGATCGGAGCGATGCGTAATCGGGAAGGGCACCGAGCGACGAGGCGGGGAGCGGCGCGGGCGGATTATGAGCAACGGGTTCGCCGGACACAGAGAAGTCTATTTCTTCAGAACCGTGCCGAGGTCGATGACGATGCCGTTGGGCTGGTAATAGTCGATGTCGAGCTCGTCGGTACCCACACTGGTGAAAACGAGGCAATCGCGGCCGCTTCGTGCCGCGTATGCCAGGTCGCCAGCGGATGGCCCTGCAACCTCGCTGTTGCGGGGTCGGTGGACGTGGAAATGGAAGTGGGCAAGAGCGCGATCGCTCGACAGGAGCATTTCTTCCGGCGCGACGAATTCTGTGTCGTTGGGTCGTTGGCCCGGCCGGGGCGGGAAGAGCCATGCCACAACCTTGCCGGGGTCGCCGGTTGTGGCCTTGCCGTCGCCGACGTTCTGGGTGGTCAGGATGAGCCCGCCGTACTCCGTTGTGGTGTCTTCGCGGTCGAGGTCGACATAAACGAAGATCCGTTCGACAAAGTCTTTCTGTCGTACGGATCGGTCCAGCAGCGCGATCGTCAGCAAGTCGGGCCAGGAAAGGCCGTGCTCCCACAGTTCGATCTGCTCTTTCGCGGCCTTGACTGTGCCCTGCGCTTCGTTCGAACGCTGGACGGTTTTTCGGCCTGCGACTGCGCCCTTCAGTTCCGACAGGAGCATCGAACGATCTTTGGCGAAAAGGTCCGGGTGATAAATCGAGGCGACGCGAACGGGCTCGAGATGCCTCATTTGCAGACCATCCAGCTTTTCCGGGGGCATGGAGGCGACGATTCCCTGGACCTCGGACCACCATGCGGCATTGCGGGCGTTCTTCGGGTCGGCGAGGCGTTCGAGCCAGCGGAGCTCTTCGCCGCTGATTGGGATTACCTTCAACTGGCCGACGCTCCGACGCAGCAGCGCGACGATGGATTCATCACCGGGCGTGAGAGTCGGATCTTCGAGCAAGCGCTTGCGGTAGGCGCCCGAAACGTCGAGGCGGCCGAGCACGTCGTAGGCATCGGCGCGGGTGCGGGCGCGGAACTCGGCTGGGGAATCCGGGTCTTCATCTGGCGGGTTGAGGAAAACACCAAAGACGACTTCAACAAGCGGCGTGCCGCCACTGAGTTGAATAAGCGCAATCCGTTCGGCGCGATCCTCATCTTTCACCAGCGGCACCGGGCGTGAGTAACTTCGGATCAGCGCTGGGATGCAATCGGTCCAGCCTTTGGCGCCGGCGGTCTGACAGAGATACAGCTCCATCTCGCGGCTCGGTTCGCGGGGAATCATGAGCCGTGTGAGTTTGCGGGTGTCTTCGATCGCTTCGGGGTCGGTGTCGCTGGCGAGAAGTTTGTAGAGCTGGCCACGAAGCGATGGGGGAAGCGCCGAAGACCAGACCATTTCCTTGAAGGTGGCGCGAACCGCTGCCCTGTCCTCGGGAGATTTGGCCGACTGTTTCCACGCGGTGTCGGCGGCTTCCTCGCGCTCGCGGAGCGGGCGCTGGGGATTGCGCAGGACCGTGAGGGGCTCTCGTTCGATGCGGGCGGCAGCGGATGATGAGCAACCCACTGCCGCGACGCAAACGAGCACTGTGAGGCAGACAACGGTGAGACGCCTGGCCGTGATCTTCATGTGCTGGAGTCTACGAGCGGGGCGTCGTTTCGTCGCTCGCATCGCGAATTCGGGCTGCTAAGATCGGCGGTTGAGCACCAGTGCTGCCCCAACCTCGGATCCGATTCGCGATCGCGTCGCAAAGGTCATCAACCTTATCAGACCCGCCGTTCAGTCGGATGGTGGCGACGTCGAATTGGTCGGGATTACCTCCGACGGGGTCGTCGAAGTGCGTCTGCACGGGGCGTGCGTGGGGTGTCCGTCGAGCCGCATGACCCTGCAATTGGGTATTGAGCGGAATCTCAAGGCCCACGTGCCGGAAGTGCACGGGGTTCGAGCGGTCACCTAAGTCGCGGTCGAGCGTCCGTTTGCTGCAACCCCTTGTCTGGAAATAGCTTAGCCAAGGATTGCCCACGGAATCCTCCGGATTCTGCTTTCCCGTTTCGGGGCGGATGTGGTATACCATGATCTCGGTGGATGTCGCTTCTTGGTGGAAGCGGCAATCGCATGGTGGTGGGTCGGTGGGGATGGGCACCCCGAGAAGGATTTGCCCGAGACGGTGACACGAGCCAGGGAGTGGTCTCATGTTGGTGATTACGCGTCGCGAGGGCGAAGAGATTGTGATCGGTGATCCGCGCAACCCGATCGGCGTGGTTCGCATTGCGTCGATCAAGGGCGAGCGAGTGCGCGTGGCCTTTGATTTCCCGCGGCAGGTAGAAATCCATCGGCGAGAGATCGCGGATCAGATCGCGACGCAGGAGCCGGCGGTGGTGGGGACGATTCGTCCCGCGACTCCGGCCTGAGGACTTACGAAACAGCCGGGTGCTCGATCTGGTTGCCGCATCTTCGGATGGCGGTGACTTCGATTTCAATCTTCATGCGCGGATCGGCAAGGCCGGCTTCGATCATGGTCGCGGCGGGCCGTGATTCACCCAGCCACTTCCGAAGTACCGGCCATGATCGCGGAAAGTCCGCGGCATCGGGAAGGATGTAGTGCACGCGCACGATGTCGAGCATCGAAGCGTCGGCCTGCTTGAGCGCGGCTTCGATGTTCCGCAGGCATTGCTCGGTCTGAGCTTCGATGCTGGTTTCGATCGTCATTGAGGCGTAGTCAAAGCCAGTCGTGCCCGCAACGAAGACCTGATCGCCGACAACCACGGCGCGCGAATACCCGATCTCGGATTCAAAGCTTGAACCAGAGGAGATGAGGCGTTTGCGGGCCTCGGGGGACTTGCTCATTGATTCACTCGGGTATTTACTCGGGCTTGCCGCCGGCCATGTCGTAGACCCAGGTCTCGCTCGCACGCGTCCAGTTGAGGACGTCGCCGGGCTGGAAGAAGAGCTTGAGCTCGCGCTCCGCCGCCTCCGGGCTATCCGAACCGTGGATCAGGTTGAACGAGTTGCTGACTCCAAAGTCGCCCCGGATCGTGCCGGGATTGGCCTTGCTGCCGAAGGTTGCGCCCATCATGTTGCGAGCGATAGCGATGGCGCCGTTGCCTCGGAGCGCCAGGACGACGACCGGCGAGCTGGTCATGAAGCGGACGAGACCCGCATAGAAGGGCTTGGACTGGTGCGCCTCGTAGTGGGTCGCGGCAAGCTGCTGGCTGATCTGCATCAGCTTCATGCCGACGACCTGCAGACCCTTGTCCTCAAAGCGGCTGATGATGCGACCCGAAAGGCCCCGCTGGACGGCGTCGGGCTTGAGGATGATGAGGGTGGTTTCCATTGGACTGGCTCCTGAGCTGCGTCTGAAAAATTGGGGGCAATACTAGCCTGCGTGCGCTTCGGGCAGTCCCTCGGAGATGGTGCAGGCGCAATTGATCAGGCCGATATGGGAATAAGCCTGAGGGAAGTTGCCCATAGCCACGTTGTGCACCGGGTCCCATTGTTCGGGCATGAGGCCTGTTGGGCCCTGAAACGAGGCGTACGCGTCGAATAGTGCTCGGGCGGATTCCATCCGGCCCATGAGGGCGAGAGCTTCCACCATCCACGCGGTGCAGAGCAAAAAGCCGCCCTCAATGCCCGGGAGCCCGTCGTCGTAGAGGTATCGACGCACGACATTTCCTTCCACCAGCTCGCGCTCGATCGCGTTGACGGTGGAGGTGAATCGATCGTCCCTTGCATCGATGAAGCCGCAGAGGCCCATGACGAGAACGGCGGCGTCCAGTTCCTGCCCGTTCAGGTGTGCCGCGAAGAACCGTCCCTGCGTGTTCCAGGCGCGAGCGAGGGTGTCCTGGCGAATCGTTTCCGCGAGCTCATCCCAATCCGGCCGGCGCTCGCCGAGCACGAGTTCGGCGACCGTGGATGCGCGATGAAGCGCCAGCCAACACATGATGCGGGAATGCGTGTGGAAGCGCTTGGCGGTGCGTACTTCCCAGATGCCGTGATCGGGTTCGGCCCAGCGGGCGACGACCGCCTCGGCCATCGCGGTCGCGAGGCGCAGGTATTCCGGCGTGACGGGCGCGCCGGCCTCGGCGAGTTTCGCGACGGTATCGACGATCGGACCGAAAACATCGAGCTGAACCTGGTGTGCCGCGGCATTGCCGATTCGCACCGGAGAGCTTCCCAGATATCCCGGCATCTGAGGCAGAGTTCCCTCCGACCCAAGCTCGCGCCCGGCGAGCGAGTAGATGGGGCGGAGTTGATCCGGAGACTCGAGCTGGTCGACGACCGAGCAGAGCCAATCGAGCAGCTTCATTGGCATGCCGGTGTTGCCGAGTCGGAGCAGGGCTTGTGCCGCGTAGCACGCATCTCGGGGCCAGCAATAGCGGTAGTCCCAGTTGCGCTCGCCCCCCAGCGGGGCCGGAAGGCTGGTTGTCGCC
This sequence comes from Phycisphaerales bacterium, assembly GCA_016793015.1. GTDB lineage: Bacteria > Planctomycetota > Phycisphaerae > Phycisphaerales > UBA1924 > JAFEBO01. Next base: position 10,624 of record JAEUJD010000025.1, on the reverse strand, counting down.
GCGGCGGCGATCGCGCCGGTTGGTCCGTGCATCAGCGCCCGGAGCGTGAGTGCGCTGCGCTTGACCGCCTCGGGCATGGTGGACGGAAGTCTCAAACTCGTCGCCCAGGCGTTCCAATATTGCGCCGTTCGCGTGCGCCGAATCGGCTCTTCTGTCGCCGGCCGGAGCGAAACGACTCCGTAGCGGAGCTCGATGATGTACGGGCGATCGCGCGGCGGGAGTGTTGCAATCGCCCTCGGGCCGTGCGGCGTTTCCTCGATTGTCCAATCGACATCGGGAGAGAAAACGCAGACGGGATCGGCCCAGTTGGACACCTCGAGACCTTGGGGTTGTTCTTCGAGCGTGATGCGATTCTGTCCGTAGCCCATGCGGGGCGTGAACTCGACCTGGACGGGCGCTCTTGCGGAGACGACGCGGAGCAGATCGGTGCGGCCCGCCCGCTGGAAGGGGCGGCCCTCGCCGCAGTCGAAGTAGTCGATCACATCCGCCTCGGGCCATGAGGTGCGAACGATCAGCGTGTCGCCGATGTATGTCTGGCGGGGAGCTGCAGTGGGGCGAACGGGTGAAATACGAAATGTCCCGAGCGTTTCATCGCCGAGCAGTGCGCCGAACGCGGAGGGCGAATCGAGACGGGGCAGGCAGAGCCATTGAATGGACGCATCGGGGGTGAGGAGGCCGATGGTGCGCTGATCGGCGAGGATCGTGTGGTTCTGAATGGGGACGACGACGCGCTGGGCAAGTGCGGCTTTTCGAGCGGTGGCGAGTTCCCTGAGGATCTCCGCGACACCGGACGGGTCTTGGGTCCTCTTCCCGGCAGCGGTTTCGCCCGGACCGACTTTGATTCCGTAATCAAGGGGTCCGAGGGCGTTGAAAGCGGCTTCGTCGGTGAAGTCATCCCCGAGAAAAATGGTTCGCTGAGCGCCCGCGTGGTAGCGCAGCCATTTCAGGCACCGACCTTTGTCGGCATCGATCACCATGAACTCCGCGAGCTCGATGCCCCGCAGCCTGCGGGCACCGGGGAAGCGCTCCGCCAGGGATTGGATTTCCTGGAGAAGACGCGGGAGCGCAACGCGGTCAACGCCCCGGTAGTGGAGCGCAGCGCCGAACGGTTTGGACTCGACCAGCGCACCCTTGTATTTCTCGGCCAGCGTGCGGCAATGGATGGTGACGGCCGCGAGCGTCCGCTCTTGCTCTTCCGAAAGTGGCGGGACGCGCCCGAGTCCTTCCCCCCCGTGGCTGCCGAAGAGTTTGAGTTCGGGCGCTTCTTTGAGATGGAGCGCGAGGTCGGCGAGGGCGCGGCCGCTGATGATCGCGGCAAAAGTGCGGGGCATGGCTGCGAGCTGCCGCAGCGCCTCGAGCGCGATGGGATCGGGGCGGGCGCCATCGGGTGTGGGCGTGAGCTCCGCGAGCGTGCCGTCAAAGTCGCTGGCGACCAGCAGGATCGGGGCGGAAGCAAGAACGGCGATGCCTTCAGAGTGTTCGTTCATCCCGCGAGCGCCCGGAGAAAGTCGTCGGCCCATTCAAAGACATCGTGACGACGAACAACGGTACGGAGGACGGCCATTCGGTGACGCGCGTCACGCTTGGGCATGGTGAGGGCGGATTCGAAAGCGTCGGCCATGCCCTCGATGTTGCGCGGATTCACGATGATGGCCTGTCGCATCTCTCGTGCCGCACCGGCAAACTCGCTGAGCACGAGCACGCCCGAGTAGTCGGAGCGGGTGGCGACGAATTCCTTCGCGACCAGGTTCATCCCGTCACGCAGGGGCGTGACGACCATCACATCGGCGGCGCGGTAGTACGACGCGAGCTGCTCGCGGGTGAAGCCGCGCCGGAAATAATGGACGGCGACGGTGCCGGGTTCGCTGTATTCGCCGTTGATCCTGCCGACGAGTTGCTCGATGCGCAGCCGCATCTGTGCGTACTCGTGGACTGGTTCGCGGCTTGGTGAGGCGATCTGGATGAACACGCATTCCTTGGCGAGCGAGCGTCGCCGTTTGAGCATGGCCTCGAACGCGAGAAGGCGAAGATCGATCCCCTTGGTGTAGTCGAGTCGGTCCACGCTGAGCAGGATCTTGCGGGTTGCGCCCATCCGTCTGCGCAGCAGCGTTGCCTCGTGAATCGCCTCGGGAGTGGATGCGGCATCGGCGAACCAGTTGAAATCGATCGAGATCGGGTACGACGCGACCTTGATCCGGCGCCGGTCGAACTGCAACTCCGAATCGCTGCCTTCGGCGGGGCTGTACTCGCGTGCGGCACGCGAAAAGTTCCGCGCGGCGGCCTGCGTCTGAAAGCCGACGACATCGGCCCCGAGCAGGCCCTCCAGGATCCTTTCGCGCCACGGAAGCCATGCAAAGAGCTCTTCCGGCGGGAAGGGCACATGGAGAAAAAAGCCGATGCGAACATCCGGACGCATGGATCGCAGCATCGCGGGGACGAGCTGCAGGTGATAGTCGTGAACCCAGACCAGCCCGTTGCGTGGGGTCACGCTTGCCGCGGCCTTGGCGAAGCGATGATTGACCACCACGTACGGACGCCACCAGCTGTGGTCGAATTCGGGTGTACGAATCGCATCGTGGTAGAGGGGCCAGAGCGTGCGATTGGAAAGCTGGTTGTAAAAACCCTCGATCTCGTCGTCGGAGATATGGACCGGCTGGATGCGAAAGTTCTCATACCTGAAGGAACGCGCCGGCGCCTGCGATGAGCCCGACCAGCCAACCCACGCGCCGCCCCGCGCTTTGAGCGCCGGAACAAGCGCGGTCACCAGCCCACCGGCATTTTCAACAAAGCGGTCTCCCACGCGCTGCACGGGGAGCCGGTTTGCGACGATGACGATCGGGCGGGGTTTCGGCAACGAGGTCCTTTCAGCTTTTCCTTGAGACGCGGGAATTGCCCGCCCGTTGATCTATATTCGCAAAATGAGCGTCCGGCACGGACCGCCCGATAGTTTTTTGCTGCCGACATGAAGAGCAACTCACGCCGCGTTGAGTGTCTTCGGGATGCGGGCATGCTTTTCGCGCCGCGTTCCGGTTCCGAAATGCGTGCGAGATCGATGCCGCGATCAAGGTCGATGACGACTCGGTGACGCTCGCGGAATTCTCGGACGCCGTGCGGAACGGTGTGCGGGCTGGTGCGGCGCTGTTTGCCGAGTTCTCGCCCCGGTCGCGGCGTGAAGCGATGACGATCGTGCCGAATGCGACGCTTCATTGCCGGTCGAGTGCGGCGCCCGGGGTGGTTGCCACTGGCTGGCTCGCGTTGTGTGCTGCATAGTCCACTCGACACCTCAACGTGTCGGGAGAGGGAATACACATGAAGAAGTCCTATATCGCTCTTGTTGCTGGTCTGGTCGCTGCGTCGGGCGTTGCGTCGGCTGATGTTCTGAACATCAGCATCACGGCCGACAATCACTACGCGCTCTACACGAGCACGAACGGTCTCTTCGCCTATCACGGCGGAAACGAACTCGGCTACGACGGCAGCACGGGCGGATACAACTGGTCGAACCCCGAGTCGTACACGATCAACGTTGCCGATCGCATCTTTATCGCTGCGTGGTCGGACGACTCGGTCGCCCAGGGCGTGCTTGCGCAGATCTTCAATCAGTCCCAGCAGTCGTTGCATTCGGGCAACCCGGCCTGGGAGGTCTATCGGACCGGCGTGAATCGTGGCGACGGCGATCCGCATCCTTCGATCGAAGAGATCGCGGGCCACGTGGCGACTGCCGACACGCTCAACCTGTGGGAAGTTCCGTTCGTCGGTGAAGAGAACGGCGTCGGCCCCTGGGGCACCGTGCCGGACATCGCATCGAATGCCCGCTGGATGTGGTGGAACACACCGGGTGATTCCGATCCGCTCCGTGACGGTTCGGGCGCGGGCGAGATGCTGGTCTTTAGCATGCAGATCCCGACCCCGGGCGCGCTTTCGCTCGCGGGGCTTGGCGGGCTCTGCCTCGCACGCCGCCGTCGCTACTGAGCTGGAATGAAAACAGCGAACCTTCCTGCTCGCCTCGGCGAAAGCCGAGGCGAGCTTTTTTCGGGTGGGGCGCGGAAGGTGACGCGCGCAAACCGAATCGGCGTGCACCGAGTTCAAGGCAGGCTTAGTGCGGCGGTGTATATCGGAGCGGGCCCCCGGGTCCGAGGTTGAACCCCGCGAAATACCACAGCAGCAAAAAGCCTGTCCACACGATGAAGTACACGACCGAATAAGGGAACATCAGCGCGATCTGCGTGCCCAGACCCGCCCCCGGTTTGTATTTCTGAAGCACCGCTAGCACGATCAGCGCATAACTGTTCAATGGCGTAATGACATTCACGACGCTATCGCCGATCCGGTAGCTGGCCATCATCAGTTCCGGGCTGATGCCGACGAACATGAACATCGGAACGAAGATCGGGGCCATCACGGCGAACTTGGACATCAGGCCGCTCATCGCAAAGTCGCCGAGCACGACCAGCGCGACGAGCGAGACGATCAGGAGCGGCACCGGAAGATCGGCGGTGACCAGCAGCTGGCCCCCGGCATACGCGAGCATCCTGTCGAGCTGCGTGTACTTGAAATACTCAACGAACTGACCGAGAAAAAAGGCGATCACCAGAACGGGCACCACGCTCTTTACCCCATGATACAGCCCGCCAATGAAGTCTTTCTGCGAACGCATCGTGCCCACGACCATGCCGTAGGCCATCCCCGGGATCAGGAAGATGAGCAGCATCATCGGGACAATCACGTGCGACCAGCGCGGGCCGGGCGGCTCGACGAGCCGAAGCCCGGCCTCTCCCTTTGGAGCGCCGGGCGGGCCGCTGAAAAGAACTTGCCCGGTCGCGAGCGTTTGTTGCCCCTGGCCATGAAGCGGCCAGCCGGGGATGAAGATCATCGCAAGAAATAGACCCAGCACCGCTCCCATCGCCAGCAGCGCGACGATCAACCCCTGCTTCTCGATCGGCTTCAACTCCATCGATGCGATCGTCTCGGCATCCGACGGTGTTTCTTTCTTTCGTTCTGCTTGCAGCAGGCGGGGCTCGACGATTTTGTCGGTCACGAACCAGCCCGCCATCATCAGCACAAACACGCTCGCGGCCTTGAAATACCAGTTCGCGGTTGCGACGACTTCACGATCCGGGTCGATGATGTGCGCCGCCTGCTGCGCCTGGCCGGCCATGAATGTGTCGCTTGCGTTCAGGCTGAACCCGGCGCAGAATCCTCCCGCGACCCCGCTGAATGCCGCGGCCATCCCCGCGATCGGCGACCGACCCATCGCGGCGTAGAGCGCTGCGGCAAGCGGCGGAAGGATGATGTAGCCGGCATCGCTCGCGATCGAGCTGTTCGCGCCGACCATGATGATGATCGGCGTCAGGAGGTGTTTCGGAGCGATAAGGGCCAGCCAGCGCATTGCAGCACCGAAGAGCCCAAACTTCTCCGCGGCTCCGATTCCCAGGATGCTGACGAAGATCAGCCCGAGCGCGGGAAGGTGCGTGAAGTTCCGGATCATCGACGACAGCATCCAATAGATGCCGTCTGAGGTCAGGAGCGTGCGGGGGGTGATTGGGTCGCCCCGGTCCTCGAGCTTGATTTTCGGGCGGCCGTCCGGGCCGAGGAGGGGGATCATGACGGGCGAGCCGTCGGTATGAAGGACGGGCTTGCCGGAATCATCCTGCTTTTCAACCAGGTGGACAGTTGGCTGGACGGGCTGGACCTTCCAGCCCAAGGCATTGCCCACCGCTGCAACGAGGATGACCACGCCCGCAAAAAGAGCGAACAGAATCGCCGGTTCAGGGATCTTGTTTCCCAGCCATTCGATGGTGTCGAGGACGGCATTGGACTTCGGAGAGGCTGGCTGTTGCATGGGGCGGACAATCTACCGGAAGTGGGGGGTGCAATGCCAGCAAATCTGGTTTGCTACATTCTCAGCACATGTCAAGCTCTGCCATTCGCTCGGAAAAGACGTTCCTGGGCCACCCGATAGGTCTGTTCCTTCTCTTCCTCGTGGAGATGTGGGAGCGGTTTAGTTACTACGGGATGCGGGGACTGCTCGTCCTGTACCTCGTTCGCAGCGTGACCGGCGACCAGAACCAATTCAACCCGGGAAGAGGCTGGAGCAAACAGGAAGCGAGCACCCTTTACGGCTTCTACACCGGAATGGCCTACTTGCTTCCCATCGTCGGAGGCATCATCGCGGACAAGATGATCGGCACCCACCGATCCATGGTGGTCGGTGCGATCATCATTATGCTCGGCCACATCGTTCTGGCGGTGTCGGGCTTTGGGGAGATGGCCCACAACAGCGTCGGCATGTCGGTCTTCATTGCCGGGCTGGCGTTGATCGTGATCGGCACGGGGCATTTCAAACCCAGCGTTTCCGTCATGGTCGGGCAGTTGTACAAGAAGGGTGATCCCCGCCGCGACGGCGCGTTCACGATTTTCTACATGGGTATCAACCTGGGCGCGTTCCTGTGCGCCTTTGTCTGCGGCACGCTCGGTGAGAAAGTTGGTTGGCACTGGGGATTCGGATCCGCGGCGGTCGGAATGGGCATCGGGCTGCTGATCTACCTGACGTTTCGCCCCAAGTACCTCGCGGGAATCGGCGATGTCGGGACGGATGCGGATGCGCGTGAGTGCCGGTACTGCCAATACCCGCTGGAAGGACTTCCCGGCGCGGCTTGCCCCGAATGCGGGAAAGAGAACGTGCCTGCCACGCCGGCAAAGCAGCCTCCATCAGCGGGCGCGGTTTCTCGCAAAGCCGCCCTCATCATGGCTGTCGGAATCGTGCTCGCCACGATATTCGGCTTCGCGTATCACGCGGGCATCGTGGGCTCGTTCGCCCGATTGCTGAATCCAACAATCGTCGGAGCGTTGGGGCTGGTGCTGCTGGGACTCGCGGCCTGGTTTGTCGCGATTCAACGACCGGGCGACCGTGGGCCGACCGCTTCGATCTTCATCTTCATGTTCTTCAACGTGTTCTTCTGGATCGCGTTCGAGCAGGCGGGATCGAGCGTCAACCTGTTCACCGAGGAAAGGACCAATCGATTCCTCTTCGGGTGGGAAGTACCAGCGACGTGGTTCCAGTCCGTGAACGCCGGGCTTATCTTCATTCTCGCGCCGATCTTCTCGGCCGTGTGGCTCGCGCTTGGAAAACGCAATCTGAATCCGAGCCAGCCGATGAAGATCGCGCTCGGTCTCTTTTTCGTCGGGTTTGGTTACATCTTCATGGTTTGGGCGGGGTCGATCGTCAACGCCCCGGGCGCGAAGGCATCGATGGCGCTGGTTCTCATGATGTACTTCTGGCACACCGTCGGCGAACTGTGTCTCTCGCCTACAGGGCTTTCGTATGTGACAAAGGCGGCGCCGGTTCGGTTTGTCTCGCTGCTCATGGGAATCTGGTTTGTCTCCAGTTTCATCGCCAACCTTGGCGGAGGGTTGATCGCCGGCCAGGTCGAGCGGATTGAAAAGGGAGAAGTCCGGCTTCCGTGGCATCTGGGCGGTCAGGCCGATTTCTTTATGCTCTTCGTGGTTGCGAGCATCGTGGCGGCCGTGGTGATCGGGGTCTGCACCCCGCTTTTCAAGAAGCTCATGCGGAACCCCAACGACTGATCGCGGCAAAGCGGGGCCGTGGTGCGGCCGAAGCGAAGCTGCGCGAGCGTCCGGCTCTCGCGGTTGCGGCATCCTGTACGATTGTGTCATGAGCAGCGAACCCGAGTACGGTCGGCAGCAACGATCCGCGATCCGAATTCCACCGCGCCTGCTCATCGGCGCCGCAATCGCACTCTTTGCGATCTTCGGCTACTTCGCCAATTCATCCAAAAACCCGATCACCGGTCGGACGCAGCACATCTCGATGACTCCCCAGCAGGAGGTCGCGATCGGTTTGCAGTCGGCGCCGCAGATGGCGCAGGAGTTTGGCGGGTTGAGCCGCGACGCGACGGCGACCGCGCTTGTGAAGCGAATTGGGAAGGACCTCATCGCAAAGCTTCCACCGGAAGCGACGCCTTACCCCTTTGAGTTTCATCTGCTTGCCGATCCCAAAACCGTGAACGCCTTTGCTTTGCCCGGGGGGCAGATTTTCATCACCGAAGCGCTGTTCTCGCGGCTCGAAACCGAGGGCCAGCTCGCCGGTGTCCTCGGGCATGAAGCGGGGCACGTCCTCGCCCGCCACTCCGCGGCACAGATGGCCAAGGGCCAATTGACGCAAGGCCTCGTCTCGGCGGTGGGAGTTGCGAGCTCGGACTCTGCTCAGGGTGCGCAGAATGCCGCTCGGATGGCGCAGATGGTGGGGGGCTTTATCAATCTCAAGTATGGACGCGACGACGAGATCGAGGCCGATCGGCTTGGCCTTCGATTCATGCACGCATGCGGCTACGACCCGCGCTCGATGATCCGAGTGATGGAGATTCTGAAGCAGGCTTCCGGCGGCTCGGGTCAGCCCGAGTTCATGAGTACGCACCCGGACCCCGGCAACCGCATCGAGCACATCCAAGCAGAGTTGAAGGAGCTGTTTCCGGGGGATGATTTTCAGGGGCTTCGGAAATAGCCGACGAATCAAACATCGCGAGATGTCCGGCGAAGGGCCAGAACCGCCACTGCCCCGGCAAAGCACCCCACGGTGGCGACCGCAAAAAGGACGGATCCGAAGGTCATCAGGCCCGAAGCCTGCATGTTGGTGTTGGTTACGCGGGCGTCGGCCGCGCCGGGGGTTGAACGCCTGTAAATCGCGACCGGCGGGCTCGAAGTCGAACCCTGTGCAGTTTGCGCCTTGGCCTGAGCATTCTCCACATCCTTCCAGACTGCCGCCGCTCCGAGGCCGAGTGCCAGCGCGAGGATGCCGAAGACGACCCCGAAGACAAAAAGACCCAGGCTGCTCTTGAGCCGATTCGAGAAGCTCCAAGCCGGGTCCGTCGCCATCTGAAAAGGATATGGGCTGCCCAGCGGCAATCGATCGATGTAGAATGGGCTTCGCAAACCGCAGCCAAGGAGGGCCGCGATGTCGCAGCCAGCGCTTCTCGAGGGAGCAGAAACAGCCTCCTCAAACACCTCGAAAACCATGAAAAGCAAAGCAGCTCCGCGCGCAACCGCCGAATCGATGGCGACCAAGCAGCGCGATATTTCCGTTTCGGAATTCTTCGCCAAAAACCGGCACCTGCTCGGGTTCGACAACCCTCGGAAAGCGCTCCTGACAACTGTCAAGGAAGCGGTCGACAACTCGCTTGACGCGTGCGAGGAAGCGGGCATCCTGCCCGACATCACGGTCATCATCGAAGACTTGCAGCCCGATCGGCCCGCGAGCGCGAAGTCGGCCCGCTATCGCGTGAGCGTGGTGGACAACGGGCCCGGCATCGTCCGCAAACAGGTCGAGAATATTTTCGGTCGCTTGCTCTACGGTTCGAAGTTTCACCGCCTCAAGATGAGCCGAGGCCAGCAGGGCATCGGCATCTCTGCCGCAGGCATGTACGGCCTCATCACCACCGGCAAGCCGATGGTGATCCACACCAAGCCCAGCGCAAAACAGCCCGCTCATCACATCGAGCTGGCGATGAACACCAAGACAAACCGCGCCGAGGTGACCGAAGATCGCGAGACCAAGGATTTCCCACCCGAGCGATTTGGGCGGCTTACGCCCGGCACGCGCGAGCTGAGCGAGCGGGGCGAGATCCTGTCTCCCGATGTCTATCCAACCGGCACGAGCGTTAGCATCGAGCTTGATGGTCGCTATCAAAAGGGCCGCGGCAGCGTCGATGAGTTTCTTGAACTCACGGCGATCGCAAACCCCCACGCCCGCTTCACTTTTGTGCCGCCGAGCAAGGTGAGCGAAGACGAAAAGGAAGATGCGCCGCTTCTCAAGCCGAAAGCCGGCAGCAAATTCAAAGTCGCCGGCGATGACGGAAAGATCGTTGAAACGACCGCTGCCGTCGAGCCGCCACCCAAGCCGGTCGAGCCGCAGGTCACGACCGAAACCGGCGGGGTCGTGGTTTTCCCGCGCGCGGTTGAGGATCTGCCTCCGGAAACCAAGGAGATTCAGCCCCACCCCAAGGGGATCGAACTCGGCATTCTGCTTCAGATGCTGAAGGAAGCGGAGATCGAGACCGGCGGGTACACGCTCTACAACTTTCTGCAGGATCGGTTCAGCCGCGTCAGTGCCGCGACGGCGAGCACGCTCTGCGAGAAGATCGGGAAGACATCCCGCACGCGTGTGGCCGATATGGACCACGATTCAACGGAGAAGCTTTTCCGCGAGTTGCAGGATGCCAAGCTTCCGCCCCCGCCCACCGATTGCCTCGCGCCCATCGGCGTGCAGCAGTTGCTGAAAGGCATGTTCAAGGGCGTTCGCGCCGAGTTCTACGCCGCGAGCAGCCGCGAACCTGCCATCTATCGCGGTCGTCCATTCCTGATTGAATCAGCCATCGCATTTGGAGGCGAGCTTCCCGGCGATGAACCCTGCAGGGTCATTCGCTTTGCAAACCGCGTTCCCCTGCTCTTTCAACAGAGTGCGTGTTCTAGCTTCAAGGCGGTTATCGAAACGAATTGGCGAAACTACGACCTGCAGCAACCCCGCGGCGCGGTCCCGATCGGCGCGATCGTGATCATGATCCACATGGCCAGCGTGTGGGTGCCATTCACGAGCGAGAGCAAAGAG
>JAEUJD010000115.1 GCA_016793015.1 Phycisphaerales bacterium | reverse complement strand
ATGTTTTGGGGGCGATTTTTATGGGGTTGTAATCCCAGGGGTTGGGGTTTTTGGGGAGGTGGGGGGGGGGGAGCCTTGAGCACTGGGGGTTGGCGGGGGAGCTGCAAATGGCAAATGGGCAAATGGCAAATGGCAAAGGAGGAGAAGAGAAAGCTCAAAGCTCAAAGCAGCAAATGAAACCGGCGAATGGTGAAGTGGACATCTTCACTGGCACGCTGGGGAAGGCTCTGGGCGGCGGGGCGGGCGGGTTTGTGGCGGCGAGTGAGCGGGTGACGAAGCTGCTGATTCAGCGCGGGCGGCCGACGCTCTTCAGCAATGCGTTGCCGGTGACGGTGGCGTGCAGCGCGAAGAAGGCGATCGAAATCATGCTGCGGGAGCCGCAGCGGGTGCAGAAGCTGAAGGACAACACGGCGTACGCGCGGAAGAAGATCAAGGAAGCGGGATTCGATGTGCTCGAGAGCCCGACTGCGATCTGCCCGATCATCGTGGGGGAGACGGCGAAGGCGATTGCGATGAGTAAGCGGCTCCTCGAACTTGGCGTGTTCGTGATCGGGTTTGGGTATCCGGTGGTGGCGGAGGGACATGCGAGATTGCGGTGCCAGATTTCGGCGGCGCATTCGATTGCGGATATTGATGCGTTGGTGGGGGCGTTGAAGAAACTCTGAGCGGCCAACGCCATGCTGCGCTAGTCCGATAAATTGTTGTTTTGCAAGCGTTTGCGCGAAAATCTCCAGAAGATCTTTTACATGCGTTGACATAGATGCGATATGCATATATGCTGTATGCATCGAAGTCGTCATGAAAACCAACCCCCGCAATCCAGAAGTCCCGCAGTCCGAGGAAGCGTTCCTTGCGGGGTACGACTCGAGCCGGTTTCCGCGGCCGAGTGTTGCGATCGATCTTGTCTTGATGACCGTTGAGGACGGCGAGCTTCGCGTTCTGTTATTGCAGCGCCAGGAGCACCCGGCGCGCGGTAAGTGGGCGATGCCGGGGGGATTTGTTGGGATTGACGAATCGGTGGATGGTGCGGCTCGGCGTGTGCTGAAGGAGAAGGTGCGTCTGTCGGGCATCTTCGTCGAGCAGTTGTACACGTTCGGCGAGCCCGATCGTGACCCGCGCACGCGGGTGATCTCGGTCGCGTATTTCGCTCTCGTTACCGCGCACACGCTTCGAGCGGCATTGAAGTCGCAAGCAAAGGAGCAGCTCACGCTCGCAACGATCCACACTCCATGGGCAGGCGAGCGAGGCGGAGCTGTCGAAGTGCGTGACGGGACTGGCACCGGGTTGCAGCTAGCGTTCGATCATGCCGAGATTCTCGGTGTTGCCGTCAAGCGTCTTCGTGGGAGGCTGAAGTACTCACCGATTGCGTATCAGCTTCTTCCGGACGAGTTCACGCTCCGGATGCTTCAGACGGTGCACGAAGCGATTCTCTCGCGGGAGTTGAACAAAGACGCGTTCCGCCGCCGCGTTCTTGGATTGGGTGAAGTAAAAGCGACGGGCCGGCTTGAGTCTGATGTCGACCATCGTCCGGCCGAGTTGTACCGACATTGTCCCGTCACGAACGAGTGACGCGTTTCATGAAAGGGGATCCTCATGGTGCAGATTACCCGATATCCGATTCTCAGCCATTTGCGTGCAGAGCCGAATCAGCATGTGATGTGTTTTCGTCGCGGCAAGCTGGTGCGGAGCGGGCGTGGATTGACTTTCTGGTTCCGGCCGCTGAACTCGGCGATTGCGGTGTTGCCTGCGGAAGACCTTGAAATTCCGTTCCTGATTCATGGACGCTCAAAGGACTTCCAGGAAGCGCATGTGCAGGGCGCCGTGACGTATCGCGTCGCGAACTTTGACCTACTGGCACAGCGGGCCGACTTCTCTGTCGATTTGGTGAGTGGGCAGTACCGGCATAAGCCGCTCGAACGCATCGCGGGAGCTATGACGGAACTGGCGCAGCAGTTGGCGATCGATTTGCTGGCACAGGAGCCTCTCGCCCGCCTGCTGTCGGTCGGCTGTGAACAGATCCGGCGTCAGATCGACGGTGGTTTGCGCAACGACACGGGACTGACGGAACTTGGAGTGGCAGTCGTCGCCGTTCGAGTGTCAGCGGTGAGCCCTTCTGCGGAAGTTGAGAAGGCGCTTCGGATTCCGATCCGCGAGGCAATCCAGCAGGACGCGGACGAGGCGACGTTCAAGCGCCGCGCGCAGGCTGTGGAGAAGGAACGCGCGATTCAGGAGAACGAGCTGCAGAACAAGATCGAGCTTTCCAAGCGAGAGGCGCAGCTGATCGAGCAGCAGGGCACAAACGAGCGGCACCGAGCGATTGACGAATCCGACGCGTCCCGGATTGCCGCGGAAGGTCAGGCGTCTCGGCATGAGCTAGATGCCAATGCCCGGGCCGCGGGAATTCGCGTTCTGGAGGCGGCCAAGGTTGTCGCGGAACGGGAACGGATGGTCATCTACAAAGAGTTCACGCCGGAGCGGCTTATGGCGCTGGCGGTGCAGGAACTCGCGGGGAAGCTGAACACAATCGGCGAGGTCACGATCACGCCCGATCATCTGGGTTCCATCTTCAAGCAGCTCGGGCTCGGATCACCGGGGGCTACAGAGAAAGTGAAATGACATGGCGACGAGAAACTATCGCGCGGTCGTTGTGCGTCGGCCAACGGATTATGAGTCGCTGATCTCGACGCACGCGACGCGCGGGCAGGCGGAGTTTTTCCTGCAATCGCGCTCGCAGTCGATCGAGGAAATCGAGCAAGAGCACTCGATTGTGCAGAGCGCGATAGCCACGGTACTCGCGGGCATTCCGTCGCGATGGCGGCGAGCGGGCATCGATCGCTCCGAGCTTTCCCGCTTTCTGTTTGAGCCGGACGACGTGGTGATCACGGTGGGGCAGGACGGTCTCGTGGCGAACGTCGCCAAGTATCTGTCGGGGCAGTTGGCGGTGGGCGTGAATCCGCTGCCGCAGCGGTTTGATGGTGTTCTGGTTCGGCATCCTGCCGCGGCAGCGAGTGATCTGCTTGCTGATATTGACGCGAATCGCCCGGTTGCGGTGCAATCGCGGGCGATGGTTCGGGCTCGGCTGGACGACGGACAATCACTGACGGCGCTCAATGAGATTTTCATTGGGCATCGATCCCATCAATCGGCGAGGTATCGGATCGCGCTGGGTGATAGGGTCGAGCGGCAGTCATCCTCGGGAATCATCTGTTGCACGGGCACAGGAGCAACTGGCTGGGCTTCTTCAATTCATCGAGCGACGGCGTCGCCGCTTGCCCTTCCGGGACCGACGGAAGCCAAGTTGTGCTTCTTTGTGCGCGAGGCCTGGCCCAGCAAGTTCACGATGACTGGGCTGAGCTCGGGAACGCTGCAGGCGGACAATCAACTTGTTGTGACTTCGGAACTGAACCAAGGCGGTGTGGTATTTGGAGACGGCATTGAGGATGACTATTTGCCGTTTGATTGGGGACGTGTTGCAAGCGTCGGAATTGATGAACAGAGGCTGCGGTTGGTTGCGTGATGGGATTAGCGCTTGCCCGCAGAGAAATTCTGCTCGCGGGCGATGTGGTCGTCGGGTGTCGCGATCATTCCTTTGCCCCTTCGGGGCAGGAATCTGAGGGCGTTTTTTCCACGGGTTGCGCTCGGTCGCGGCGACCTTGCTTCACCCGTGGCTACACCCCGTCGCCCCGTTGGGGCGGAATACTCCGGTCACAAATCGCAATGAACTACGTCGAAGCCTTCTTCCGAAGGAACACGTGGGCAACGGCCTTTGAGCTGCCGACATGCCGCTCGCAGTGGTAGCCGAGCGCGTTGAGATCAATTCCGTGGAGTAGGTGTTCGCCGCTGCCCAGTAACACGGGTGAGATGGCGACGTGGAGGTCGTCGATGAGGCGGGCTTGGAGGTATTGGCGGATTGTGGCTGTGCCGCCGCCGAGGCGGATGTCTTTGCCTTTGGCGGCGGCGGTTGCTTGCTGGAGCGCGGCGTGGATGCCATTGGTGATGAAGTGGAAGGTTGTGCCGCCCTTCATGTGAAGGGGCGGGCGTGGGTGGTGGGTGAGGACGAAGACGGGGGTGTGGTAGGGGGGTTCATCGCCCCACCAGCCTTTCCAGTTTTCGTCGGGCCAGGGGCCGCGGACGGGGCCGAACATGTTGCGGCCGAGGATCCAGGCGCCGATGTTTTCGAAGCCTTTGGCGGCGAGGTCGTCGTCGATGCCGGTTTCGCCGCCTTCTTGGCCTTGCATCTTTTTCCACGTGCGGGTGGGCATGAACCAGTTGAAGAGTTCGTGGCCTCGGAGGCCGAGGGGGGATTCGAGGGATTGGGAGGGGCCGGCGCCGTAGCCGTCGAGGGAGATGGAGAAGCAGAGGACGCGGAGTTTGGACATGGGGGGCTCGGAGGGAGTGCGAAGAGAAATGGCAAATCGCAAATGAGCAAATCGCAAATAGGAAGGAAGACGGAACGAGAGAGGCGCGGAACTCGAAGCGGGGAGGCAATTCGGAGTGGCGTCGGCTCTATTCAGGGACCGGGCAACTGAGGCTTTTGTCGTACATGCCGGAGCGGTCGAAGCAGCAGGGGCGGCGTTTGCCTTTGGCGAGCATGTCGCAGGCTTTTTCGATTCGGAGGGTGCGGGTTTCGGCGCGTTTGGCGGAGGTCATGAATTGGATCCAATCGCGGCGGGCGACTGGGGTGATTTCTTTCCAGGCGATTTGGGCGTCCTTTGGTGCGGCGTTCAGTGCTTTGCGGAAATCGGGGGGGAGCTTGGGTTCGGGTTCTTCGGCGGGCGTGAGGGGAGTGATTTCAAGCGCGATGGTGTCGCCGCGGGCCGTGCGGGATCGCTTGAGGAGCTTGTTTTCGACTTTGAGCCAGTGGCCGCCGTTGCCGTCGGGTTGGAGGGTGGCTGTGAAGGGAGTGTTGTTGAATGTGCCGCGGACGGAGACGGGGCCACGGGAAGGGAGTGTGGCAGAGGCCTGCTTGGGGAGTGTGAGGAAGGACCAGGTGGGTTTGGCGGCGGCTTCTGATTTGGGGCGGAGAAGTGGCGCGGAGAATGTGATGGCGCGCGGTGATGAGGTCGGTCGCTTCGGCATTGCGAAGAAGGGGAAGGCATCGAGGCAGGAGGCATCAAGGCATCGAGTGGGGATGCGCAGAATCGGTTGATTGTTTTGCGGCAGGAGGGAGCTCCCGCGGCGATTTAAAGAGGAAAACCGACCCCCAACCCCCTCCCTCGGGGAGGGGGCTTCGGAAAAGGCGAATCAGCGCGAGCCTTCAAAGAAGAACTGCTCGCGGATGATCTTGTCGCCTTGGACGGTGTAGACGCCGACCTCGGGCAGCGTGGTGCGCTTGCCGGTGGCCTTTGGCGTGACTTCAAAGGTGAAGTGGACGGCGAACTGGTTGGGGCCGTTGAAGTAGGGGCCGAGGACTTTTTCGCCGTGGATCTCGTTGACGGCGGCCCACTTTTCGGATTTTTGGATGACGGGCTGCTGGCCCGTGGTTTCTTTGCCGTCGGCTTCGACGGAGACGATGTCGGGGTGGTACATCGTGCGCATGACGTCGAAATTTTTGCCTTGGTTGCAGAGGTCGACGAACTGTTTGGCGAGGGATTCGATGGACATGGGGAAGTCTCCTTGCCGGAATTCTTTTGAGTGTAATGGGAAAGGGCCAAAGGGCCAAATTTTCAAAGGGGCAAAATGGGAGTTCTTATTGCCGAATTCGAACGAATCATGGAAGGGAAGCCCGTTGAAACGTGCTGGGGAAGAAAAGGGCAATGGAAATTGGGGGGCGTGTTCGAACCACGCGTGAACGCGTGGCCTACAAGCGAGCAAGGCCGCTGAAGCGGCCTGTAGGATCGGACGCGATGCCCGATGCCCGATGCCCGATGCCCGATGCCCGATGCCCAAAACCTCGACCTCCACGCCCGGTACGATCTCCCTATGCCCGTCTTCGTCCGCTGGATGCTCTATCTCATTCCCCTGAACCCGATTGCGGTGCGGCTTGTGCAGAACGGGTCGCGGCGGACGCGGCATCTGTATATTCGCGCGGCGTATCTGGCGGTGCTGATTCTGGTTTTGCTGTGGTCGCTGATTGCGAGGTTGGGGGGAGGGGAGCTGGATTATCGCGAGCTGGCGATCAATGCCGCGGCGAGCTTTACGTTTATTGCGTACTTGCAGTTGGCGCTGATTT
Organism: Phycisphaerales bacterium; assembly: GCA_016793015.1. GTDB lineage: Bacteria > Planctomycetota > Phycisphaerae > Phycisphaerales > UBA1924 > JAFEBO01. Next base: position 5,935 of record JAEUJD010000115.1, on the reverse strand, counting down.
GCATTCTGGCGCCGGTGTTCATGGCGGGTGCGATTGCGCAGGAGGCGAGCCCGAGGACGTGGGAAGTGTTGCTGACGACGCCACTGACGGCGGCGCAGATTGTCTTGGGGAACTTGCTGGGGCGGCTGTTCTTTATCATCGCGCTGATGGTGGCGACGCTGCCCTTGTTTGCGTTGACTCAGTTCTTCGGCGGCGTGTCGATGCGGGCGATTTTCGGGAGCTTTGCGATCAGCGCGTTCGCGGTGCTGCTGGTGGGGACGATCGCGATCGCGCTTTCGGTTTCGCGGCTCGCGGGCAAGCGGGCGGTCTTCGCGTTTTATGTGTGCGTGATCAGTTACCTCGCGATCACGGCGGGGATCGATGTGTTCCTGCGGAACTCGGGGCGCGGGGCGGCGGGTGGCGGGGGCGTGACGTGGATGACGGCGATCAATCCGTTTCTGGCGCTCGCGGCACTTTTGAACCCGACGGATTTTCCGACAGCCCCGGAAGGGACGACGCGCGGGTTTGCGACGTGGTTTCTCGAGCATCCAGTGCGGACGTGGTGCTATGGATCGCTTTTGCTAAGCGTGCTGTTGATGGTGGTTTCGACGTTCACGGTGCGGAGCGGCGGGCTGAACTTGTTCAGCGGCGAAGAGGGCGGGATTCCGTGGTATCGGAAGGTGTTTGGCTTAGGCGCGGCGGGTGCCGAATCGAGGCCGGCGCGGACGGTCTGGCACAATCCGATTGCTTGGAGAGAAGCGGCGGCGAGGAACAGCACACTTGGGAGGATCTTCGCGCGGTACGCGTTCATCGCGATCGGCGCGTTGTTCGGCGTGTTGCTGCTGGCTTTGTATCACACAGGCTCGATGAACCACAACGACTTCCGCACGGCGTTGCTTGCGACGGTGTGGGGTGAGTTGGCGGTGATTACGCTGGTGGCGATCAATATGGCGGCGACGGCGATCAGCCGCGAGAGGGAAGATGGGACGCTTGATTTGCTGCTGACGACGCCGATCACGCCGTCGAGCTATCTGTTCGGGAAGTTGCGGGGGCTGATTGCGTATTTGCTGCCGCTGCTGGCGGTGCCGCTGGGGACGTTGGCGCTGGCGTCAATTTATGTGCTGTTCGGCGGGTTTGCGCGGCTGGATGGAGTGACTGTGACTACGCCGATTGCTGGCGTGGGAACGCTTGCGGTGCCGGTGATTCTGCCGGAGGCGGCGTTGCTTGCGCCCGTCGTGGTGCTTCCGTTCATCGCGTTCTGCGTGATGGTGGGTTTGCAGTGGTCTCTGCGGAGCAAGGGAACGATTTCGTCCGTTGTGGCGACAGTGGGAATCGTCGGCGCGGTCGCGGGGCTAGTCGGATTGTGCGGCTGGCAGGCGGCTTTGAGTGTCGCGTGGATCGGGCCGGCGCTGGGTGCATTGAGTCCGGGGCCGCTGGTGTTTGCGCTGGTGAGTCCGGAGACGGCGATGATGCAAACCGTGGGCGGCGGCGGCGGGCTGGAGACGGCGCGGATTTCGCTGGCGATCGGCGCGGTGAGCGCGGCGGTCATTTACTGCGTGGTGGTGTACGCGATCCAGAGCGGCATGGTGCGGACGTTTGATATGACGGTGCGGAGGTTGGCTGGCGTGCGGTAGGGGATAGGGCCAAATAGCAAATGGGCAAAGCGCCAAATGCGGATTGTCGTCCCGCGGCGTTTTACACGTTTCGAGCCTTCGCTTGGATTCGCTCCCACGCGGCGCGAACGTGGTGTTCTTGTGTGGCGGTTGCGCCGATGCAGAAGCGGAGGGTGTAGCCGACGTTGGGGAGGACGGTGTGGGTGAGGTAGATCTTGCCGCTGGCGTTGAGAGATTCGAGGAGGCGTTTGTTGATGGCGTCGAGGTGCGCTTGGGGTGAAGAAGAAACCCCCTCCGGCGAAGCGCCACCTCCCCCTTTGGGAAAGGGAGAGGATGAAGGCGGCGCGCCGTCGGATTCTGCGAGACTGCCGCGGTAGCGGAAGCAGATGAGGTTCATGCTGCGGGGGGCGACGATTTCGAAGCGGGGGTCGCTGCGGACCAGGGATTCGAAGAGTTCGGAGAGGCGCATGTGTTCGCGGATGTAGCTGCGCAGGCCTTCGGCGCCGTAGTGGCGGAGGACGAACCAGAGTTTCAATGCGCGGAAGCGACGGCCGAGGGGAATTTGCCAGTCGCGGTAGTCGATTGCGCCGGAATCGGTGCCGCTGTTGCGAAGGTATTCGGGGGTGATCGAGAGTGCGCCGGTGAGCGAGCGGCGGTCGCGGGTATAGACGCAGTTGCAATCGAAGTTGGTGAGAAGCCACTTGTGCGGGTTGAAGGCGATGGAGTCGGCGTGTTCGATGCCGGCGAGCATCGAGCGGTACTCGGGGCAGACGCAGGCGGCGCCCGCGTGTGCGGCGTCGATGTGGAGCCAGGTGCCGAGTTTGTTGCAGCCGGTTTGTTTGAGGACGTGAGCGATCTTGTCGATCGGATCGATCGCGGTGGAGGATGTTGTGCCGACAGTGGCGACGACGTAGATGGGGGTGAAGCCTTGTTTGAGATCTTCGCGGATCGCGCGTTCGAGCGCGGCGGGGTCCATTGCGAAGTTCTTGTCGCAGTCGATGAGGCGGAGATGAGTGCGATCGTCGGGGGAAGTTGCGAGACCGGCGATCATGGCGGCTTTGATCACCGACGAGTGAGCCTGGGTAGATGTGTAGATGGTGAAGTGGGGCTGGGTGGAAGTGGCGGTGCGGCGAAGTGGAGAAGTGGTGGAGTTCGAAGGCGAGGAAGAAAACTCGCCCACCCCCAATCCCCCTCCCTCGGGGAAGGGGTTTAGGAGACGTACGCGATGCCTTGCGGCACAGAGGGCGACGAGGGTTGCATCGCTCGCGGTTCCTTCGATGACGCCGCCGCCGTTGCCGGGGCGCTTTGGTTCGGCGCTGTCAGAGAGGAAATCGCGCGGCAGGCCGATGAGTTCGCCGAGCCAGTCGAGGACTTTGGTTTCGAGTTCCGTACATGCGGGGCTGGTGAGCCAGAGCATGCCTTGGACGCCGAGGCCGGCGGAAAGAAGTTCGCCGAGGATCGCGGGGCCGGTGGTGTTTGAAGGGAAGAAGGCGAAGAAGTTGGGCGATTGCCAGTGAGTGATGCCGGGGAGGATTGTCTTTTCGAGGTCGGCGAAGATGTTGGTCCATTCGTCAGCGTTGCCTGTGTGTTCAGGCGCGTGCGCGGGGAGGGCGCTGTAGATGTCGCCGGGCTTGACCTGCGAGAGGACGGGGAAGGATTCGAGGCGTTCGAGGTAGTCGGCGATGAAGTCGATGGCGCGGTGAGATTGCGCGCGGAAGTCGGCGGGGGACATGTGGGGGGTGGAGCCGCGATTTGGGGGGTTATTCACGCCAATCGTCTCCGGGCATGACTCGCTTCATGAATTCATCGAACAGCGGGACCGTGAAGGCTGTGTCGCCGTGGTTGGGGCTCCAGATCATGCCTTTATTGATGAGTTCGCTTCGCGTGGGAGCGAGCCGGGTCACTTCTTTTTGGAGTTCTGAAGCGATGTCGCCTGATCGATGCGGACCGGGCCCAAGATTGGACATCGCACGCAGATACTTCTTCTCGCTCGGCGTGAGGCGATCGAAGCGAACGCGGAAGAAACTTTCGTCGAGAGCGGCGATTGCCTGCGTCGAGGCGGAGTGGACATCGGCACGCGTGATCGGGGATTGTGGTGCAATGTCCCAGACATGTTTGCCCCATTCCTGAAGGAAGTAGGGGTAGCCCTGCGTTTGCTGCACGATGAGATCGAGTGCATCATCGTCGAATTCGACTCCCGCGTCTTTGGCGGGTTTGGAAAGAGCGAGTCGAGCCGCGGTGCGGGGCAGCGGGCCGATCTCCGGAAACTCAAATAGGCGCTCGGCATATGACTTGGCTCTTCCCATGCGTCCTCGAAGCTGCGGAAGCCCGGCACCAACAAGGACGATCGGCAGTTGCATCTGCGCTGTTCGGTGGAGCGCCGTAATGAGCGAAGCGAGTTGCGATTCCTCAACATACTGAAGTTCATCAATGAAGATGACGACCGAGGTTTCCGCTGCGCGTGCCGCGGCACCGACGGTTTCAAAGAGCGCTTGCAGATCGTGTTCGAGATCGCCGTTATCCGCGAGCCCGGGTTCGGGTTCGAAATCGAGTCCGACCTCGATATCCTGATACTTGGTCTTGAGTGCGGTCGCAAGCCCTGCGAGGCCGCGGAGCGCGCGAATGGCGAGTTCCTTGGCCTTCTCAACCTTTGAGAGGCGGAGCAGGATGACGCGCAGTTGTGGTGCGAGGAGCGCTGGAAGCGAACGCGATTCGGGCGCTTCGATTCGGAGCGTGCGGTTACCCGCTGCTTCCGCGTCGAGTTTCATGCGATCGAGCAGGACGGTCTTTCCGACGCCCCGAAGTCCCACAGTGAGGATGCTTTTGGAGAACTTGCCGCGTCGGATGCGTTCGATCGCGACGTGGACTTTCTCGCGAAGTTCATCGCGGCCAGCCAGTTCGGGAGGCGGATTGCCGGCACCTGGTGAATAGGGGTTATTGAGGGGGTTCACGGTCGGATTATAGCAAGTTTAGCGAGTTTAGGAGTATTGACTAAACTCCGAAAAGTCCACATAAACGGTCACAGGAGGCCAAGGGAGGGGTTTGCTGGTGTCATGGCCCTGGGGGATGTGGTCACGGGCGTTCCGCTCGCGTGAGGCACCAGCGCGGGCCACGCAGGTCGTTTCCGGCGACAGTCACGCGGACTCCTCCGAAGCACTTTCTGGGGTCTTTCAGTTCGGTGCGCGGAATGCTGAAGCTGGAGACACCGAGTTTTCGGAGGAGCCAGACCGGGTAGAGGTGGACGTAGTGCGGGTCGGAGGTGACGTGGAAGCACCAGCCGCAGTTGATGAGGCCGAGGCCGAAACTCTGGAAGTTGCGGCGTTCGGAGTGGATCTGCGGCGGAACGGGCGGGAACTTTGCAGCGAAGCATTTGAGTTCGCTGGCGGCGATGTTGAGGACGGCGGTCACGACGATGACGTCGAGGATGACGAAGGCGGCGATGATGAGGGTGGCGGTGAGGGGGGTCACGGAATCGGAGAATACCTCCCATTGATAGTAAATATCGGATTTCGACGGTCGCCTGGCGTGACGATTATCTGGAATGCAAACGGCAATCTCTACGAGCACGGCCCATTCGGGGGGAAATTTATTGCGTGTTGATAGCCCAAAGATCGGAGCATGAGTGACTCGATTCCGGGCAGCTCGGATTTCAACGGTCGGCAGAGCGTCATCGATTCGCGCTGCCCTGTATGTTTACAGTTCAGACCGGGCAAACTGACGGACGGTCACATTTACCCCAAGCTGTGTCGCTTGAGTGAAGAAACGGTTCGTGAGTGTGACCAATGCAATAACAATCTGGGATCAACGGCGGATTCGGCGCTTACAGGCGTTTCGTCGTCTCTTCATTTCGCGTATGGCGAGCTAAACGAAGCAGAATTAAGTACTCATTTCAAGAACCGGTCAAAGGTCGTTGGCTTTGGAGGTTCCGAGGTAAGACCCATCGGCGGCAGCCGTGGCGATGGCAGCCTTGATATGGAACTTGGAATGAAAGCGGACCAGTTCACGTACGTTCAGCATGCGAATGGCGAATTCTCAGTGAACTTTCAAGCAGTGCAGGCTCACTCAAATCAATTGGTCGGTGGCTTACTGCACTCTGGATATCTCCGGATGTTTTCAAGAGCGGGATTTGACTACGTCAGTGATGCTGCCGTCGACATAGTGCGAGTACCACTTGCAGCTGCGGCAAGGTCAGGCGACAAGGAGGTAGTCATCCGAGCATTAAGTGGTTTGCACGAAACGTGCCGAGCAATTGTCCGATTGCCGAGTGATTTTCGTCGCTTGTACCTGATTCGCGCGCCGGATACACAGCCGATCGCCTTTTGCTGTTTTGTTCCGTACGCGGG